>RECH01000252.1 GCA_007694125.1 Leptolyngbya sp. DLM2.Bin15 | reverse complement strand
CCAGTCCCAAACCGACTGGCTGCTGGAGACCTTTATTCCCTTCCAGCGGGAGTTGGCCATTATGGTGGCGCGTTCAGTGACGGGAGAGGTGGCGACCTATCCTGTGGTAGAAACTCAGCAGGTGGATCAAATTTGTCGGCGGGTGTTGGCAGTGGGGGATTTACCCGAGGCCGTGGTGCAGCAAACAGAAGCGATCGCCCGCCAGTTGATGACCAGCCTAGAGATGGTGGGCATCATGGGCATTGAACTGTTCCTAACCGCCGACCAGCAGATTTTGGTGAATGAAACCGCACCCCGCACCCACAATTCCGGTCACTACAGCCTGGATGCCTGCCAGACCTCCCAGTTTGAACAGCACCTGCGGGCCGTGGCCGGACTGCCCTTAGGCGATGCGTCCCTGACAGTGCCGGGTGCTCTCATGGTTAACCTACTGGGCACAGACATCCCCGAGGCCGCCTACGCCGATCGGCTGCGATCGCTCTCCAACCTACCCCAGTCTCGGCTGTATTGGTATACCAAAACTCCTCGTCCTGGTCGCAAGCTAGGACATATCACAGCCACCTGCCCGCAAGCTGCGCCCGAGGAACGCCGAGCCTATGCTGAGGATCTGATTCAGCGCATCGAAGCCCTGTGGTATGCCTAGGCTGAACTAGAACTCCGCCGGTTCCCTCCCAAGCCTACGCTGGCTGAGCGACGTCGTTTGTCCTGAGGACAGGCTACGCCAATGTGTGACGTCTCCCGCAGAGAGAAAGCCACACCCCTGTTCCCTTCGGCTTCGCTCAGGGAACCCTGACACCCCACAGCCAAAACCCAACCCCTGTGCCCTAAGCGACGTTGTTGGCGTAGCCGCCCAGAGGGGCTAGGGGACGATTATTTCTCGGTGAGCGTCCAAGAGCCATCCCAATCCTCGGACGGCGGCTTCAGCAACCACTTCTGACAGCGTTCGAGGTGGAGCACCGATGATTTATCCGTTTTGTCAGCTTCCAGCGCCATACCAAACTCACCCATGGCTTGGGCAAACTGACGATCGAGGTAATACTTCCGTCCCTTTTCGTAATGCTCCATCACCCGCTGCTTCATCTCAGGGATAGCATCGTCACGCAGCCCCACCAGTTCGTAGATCACGACCGGCTTGGTCTTGCCCTTGACGGTGATGTAGTCCAGCTCGCGCACCAAAACGCGATCGGCACAGGGGCGATAGGTGGTTTCGCTAATAACAATATCCGTTCCGTAGAGCTTGCTGGCCGCCTCTAAGCGTGATCCAAGGTTGACCCCATCACCAATTGCCGTAAACTCCATGCGCTTACTAGAGCCAATATTGCCGCTAATCACGCTGTCGGAATTGACGCCAATGCCAATGCGAATGGGGACTTGACCAGCATCCACACGCTCTTCGTTAAACAGAGCCAGCCGCCGCCGCATTTCTAGGGCCGTCTGCACCGCCATCCATTCGTGGTCTTGCAGGGGGAGGGGCGATCCATAGACCGCCATGATCGCATCACCAATGTACTTATCGAGGGTGCCCTTGTAGGTAAACACCGCGTCTACCATGGCTTCGAAGTACTTGTTGAGCATCTCCACCACTTCCTCCGCCTGTAGGCTTTCGGTGATGGTGGTGTAGCTGCGGATGTCGGAAAATAGGACGCTGACTTCCTTGCGATCGCCCCCCATTTTGGCGGCATCGGGATTTTCCATGAGCTGCTCGGCCAACTCCTGGGTCATATAGCGATACATGGTGCTTTTGAGGCGCTTTTCATCGCTGATGTCATCCATGACCACCAGCGCTCCCGACACGCGGTTGCGATCGGCGGCATCGGCAATGGTGTTAATCGACAGGTTGACACTGTGGAACTCTTCTCCATGAACAGGATGGAGCGTCTGATCCGGATAGTACTGCTGGCGATCCTTCAGCTCATGGGGCGACAGGGCTCCTTGAAACCAGCGGGAAAAATCAGCCTTTTCAATGGTGATTAAGTCCGCCACCAATCGTCCCTCAATGGATGCCGCTTGGTCTAACCCCAAGAGTTCCAAGGCGCTTTCATTGGCAGCAATCACTTTGCCTTCTTTGTCCGTGGAAATGACACCATTGGAGAGCGATCGCAAAATATCCCGCTGCATCTGCTCCTGCTGCTTCACCATGGCAAACAGCTTGGCATTGTGCAACGCCACCCCTGCTTGGATGTTGAAGGTTTCCATGAACTCTTGGTCATTGCGGTTGAAGCTAGCCCGCCAACATTCCGGCGCGTCGGGCCAGTTGGCAGCATCGTAGGGGGGTAAGTCAGCCTGCTTCTTCTTGTTGACCAACTGGGTCACCCCAATCAACTCTCCATCTGGGTTCCACACCGGCATACAGAGCAGGCTACAGGTGCGATAGCCATTTTGCTGATCAAACTTCTTAGAAACTTCTGAATCAGGGTGGGTGTAGAGATCAAAGGGAATATTGAGCACTTCGCCCGTTTCCGCTACATGCCCGGCAAAACCAACGCCCACCGGCACCCGCAATTCCTTCAAAGAGTCATCCGCCTGGGAAATTTTCGTCCATAGCTCATTGCGATCGCGATCGAGGAGCCACAGGGTACTGCGATCGGCATTCATCAACAGCTTGGCTTCATCCATCACCCGCTTCAGGGTATCGTCGAGATCCAAGCTGCTCTTGCTGAGGGATTCCGTCGCTTTGATCAGAGCATTGGCCGCCCGCTGCCGTTGGGTTGCCACATAGAACGACTGGGATGATTTGAGAATGAGGCGAATAGAGGCACTAAATTCCCTAAACAGATCCTCATCCTCTAGAGTGAAGCCCACCTGATCAATCCGGTCACTCAAAGGATGACCCAGTTCACAATTGGGCCGGAGCTTGTTCATCATTTGCACCACTGCCACCAGTTCTGGCTCGCCATCACTGTCGGGATGTTGTTCATCAAGCAGAGGCATGGCTAGCATGGTGTAGGTGCGATAGCCGGTTTTTTCATACTGGATACGGGCTTGCTCCGATCGCGGATCATCAAAGAAGTCGAAGGGAATATTCACCACCTGCTGCGTCATGGCCACTTCCCCAGCAATGCCCTTGTCGGCAGGAATGCGGATTTCTAGGGTACCCTGGCCCTCTCCCTTGGCCACGATGGAATACAGTTCGTCTTTCTCTTTATCGAGCAGAAAAATGCTGACTCGATCGGCATTCAGCAGCTCAGCGGTTTTGTAGGTAATAGAGCTGAGCATCTCCTCCAAAATCGCTTCAAACCCCTGCACCTCAAGCATGGAGAGGGTATCGTTGACCACCCTTAGCTTTTGCTCGACGTCATCGACCACCCGACGAAAGGTGTCTTGGGTGAGAGGAGCCAAGAAAGACGTGAAGGATCCCTTGGTGGTGGTCAGTGCTGTGCCGGAACCCAACTGGGGATCATCTGCCCCCGGCCCTGGATCAATGACGGATGCGCTGACGCCTGTGGTTGATTGTGCCGTCGCAACGTCTGATTCCACATCTGTCGTCAAGGTAGAGTGGTCTTCGACGACCGTGGTTGTGATCACTTGGGAGGTTACGTCATAGTCAGCGCTCCGAGACGGTCCCTGGGTGGGGGTTCCGTCGTTATCTCGATTAGATAGATGCGGAGATGAAGGGGTCATGACAGTTGGTGGGTTAAGTGTAGATACGGCAATCGATCTCGCAGGGGTGCATCCAATGGCTATCTCTGGCGATCGCACCCTAGACGTTGAGCGGGGTAACCCATGGGCTAAGCTGCATCCCTCAATCATGCCAGAGCACCTGAACTAGGATGGGTGAGCAGCATCCCAGCCCTCAGATTCCATATCAGACTCTATAGAGGTTGCCAAACCATGAGACATCAGGGACTGGAAGACAAGGTGCTGGACGGAGACGAGCTAGCTGGGTGGGGTGGTTCAGCACTGACACCGGATGGGAAAACAGAGGGTATGGAGTTGTACTAGAGCGATCGAGAGCAAGAAGGGGTGTCGCAACTCGACGATCGCATCAACAACCTAGCCATTTTCTCCATAGCCTACACTATTCGTATTAAGGATTCATTAGAATCTATCTTGCAAACAAGTCTTGGTGGTTCATGCACGCATCGGTGGAGTAACGCTGAGCTGGACGCCTGTATCAATGATGGGTAATGTCGAGTCATGTTCACTCGTTTCTCTGAATTGTAGACTAAGGGGGAGAATTTACATTGCCCATCGTGAACCTCTCTCTAGGCGATTAGGTTTGGAATTTCGTTGTGAAGGCTGCGATCGCCAAGCAAATCCAACCCGCTAAAAAGGCCAAGCCACCGATGGGGGTGATGATCCCCAGCCAGAGAATATTGCTGAAGCTAAGCAGATATAGACTGCCGGAAAAGAGCACAATCCCCCCCAGCAACAGCGACCCCGCCACAATGAGCAACACTTGCCCCGACTGGGCTCGCCCCAGCAAGATACCAATCAGCAGCAGGGCCAGCGCATGATACATCTGATAGCGCACCCCAGTTTCAAAGATCTCTAGGGCGCGATCGCTCACCTGGGAGCGGAGGGCATGGGAGGCAAAGGCTCCTCCGGC
This sequence comes from Leptolyngbya sp. DLM2.Bin15, assembly GCA_007694125.1. GTDB lineage: Bacteria > Cyanobacteriota > Cyanobacteriia > RECH01 > RECH01 > RECH01. The sequence continues at coordinate 24,545 of RECH01000252.1, read as the reverse complement.
AACGTCTAGGGCTGCTAGGATAGCGGCGATCGCGACGAACACTCGACTCATAACGGTTGCAATACCTCCGTTGAAGATGGTGGATGCTGGAGGCCGGTTAATCGACCAAAATGCTGACGGTTGCGCCAACGGCTTCCAAACGGCTGCGAAACTCCTGGGCGAGGGGCAAGGACACCTTCGTTTTCACCGAGGCAGGGGTTTCCTTAGCCAGGGCTTTAACATCGCTCCAGCTTAGCCCTGTGAGCTTTTGCAAGACCCGGATCACCTGCCGCCGATGGATATCAGGAATCGCCGTAATCACGACGCTGTAGGTCACCTCGGCACTGGGCAGCGCGGCTCCATAATCCCCCAGATCAAAACAATAGGTGAGCCCTCCTGAGTCATCCACATCAAAGGTGGCGTTAAACTCTCGGGCGCGATCGCTCAGGTAGGCTTTAGCGTCACTGCCAGAGAGATGGGACTGCATGGAAAATGTTAGAACATTCACCCGCCCCTGCCCCAGCCGAAGACTCTCGAAAAAGATCGATCGCAGCCGACGGTCTTGAGCTGTTTGCGCCGTTTGCTGCAGCGATCGCCCTAGCCATGCCGAACCCGCCAAGGGAGCCATCCCCAAGAGCAGAAAAGCGGCCAGCAGTTCCTGGCGTTCAGCAGGGGGAAGATTTGGCTCTCGCCAGCGCTGCAGCGACAGCACCGTACTCGTGAGGCCGAGGGTGAGCAACAGGGCGATCGCCAGTTTTTGTAGGCGCAGGCGAGACAGCATCGACAGCCTCAGGTTTTGTGGCAGGAACCTGTCCACATTTTACAGGGAGTTGATTCTAGGAGGTTGATTCTAGGAGTTGGATGGAAAGCTTGGTTTGCGCGGTGGGCGATGGCGGATGGGGCCCATGAGTTGATTCAGCCGCCGCAGTTGTTCTTCAGTGCCCATGCAAATTAACAGGTCTCCGGCTTGCAGCACCGTATCGGCCGTGGGCCCCGGCACCAAGGTTTGATCCGCCCGTTTAATAGCCAGCACCAAGGCTCCAGACTGCGATCGCAACTGGGCTTGATGGAGCGTGAGACCAATACAGGGACAGTGTTCCGGTTCCAGGAGAAATTCTTCCAGGTAGAACGATCGCTCAGACCCCGTCAAAATGCCGTCCACAAAGTCCATCACCTGGGGACGCAGGGCAGCAGCAGCCATGCGCTTGCCGCCGGTGATATAGGGGGAAATCACCGCATCTGCTCCACCCCGCTGCAGCTTTTTCAGGGCCTCTGCGGTATTTGCCCGGGCGATCGCCCGAATGTTGGGATTCAGCGTCTTGGCAGACAGGATGGTGTAGAGATTTTCTGCATCCGAGGGGAGGGCCGCCACTAAACAAGCCGCCTGTTGGATGCCAGCCTGCATCAGCGTCTCATCCAACGTGGCATCCGCTTGAATGGTGATATAGGCTTCTGCGCCTCGCTCCATCAACGCCTCTGGGCTGACATCAATCACCACAAACTCAATATGTTCCGCCGCAAACTCTAGGGCCACCTGCTGCCCCGTTCGCCCAAATCCGCAAATGATGTAGTGCTGGGAAAGAGTGTCGATCAAGCGCTGTTGGCTCCGCCGTCGCAGTCTTTCCTGAAAATACCCGCGAATGATCGCTTCTGTAAATCGATTGGCGACGTAGGCAATGCTCAGCACCCCCATAAAAATCAGAGAAATGGTGAACAGCCGCCCCCGATCGCTCAAGGGCTGAATTTCCGAAAATCCTACGGTCGCTAGGGTAATGACGGTCATGTAGGCGGCATCTAGCCAGCGCCATCCCTCGATCACCCGGTAGCCCACCGTACCGATTACCGTCACCCCAAAAAACGATAGCAACCCCAAGATGAGTTCATGATGGAGCCGCTGATCCTCCTGCCTAAACCGCGACGGCACAGCCTTATATCCCCACGTTGGCGAAAGGACTCCCGAGACAGCATAGCAAGTCACGGCTCTACCCGGTGCGATCGCCCAAGAGACCAACCAGAACCCCAGCAAAAACCAACGCTAGCAGGTTCAACCTGGATGGCCCATCGGCTCAAGAGCCAGGCCAGCAGGGTTGCTCTAGACTGACCAGCGATCGCCATCACGACATAGACGTCACAGCATAGAGAACATCCCTAGACAACGATAGACGATGCAGATTAGTGAATTTCAGTCAAGAGATTTCTATGTCGAAATGTTGCAGCTTTGCGAATAGTGTGTTAAATTTTATGTCATAAGGATTCGCGTTCAACAAAGGATTTACAACCATGGAAAACCAAGACACCAAGTTTGGCTTCACAAAATTTGCAGAAACCTGGAATGGCCGCCTCGCCATGATGGGCTTCGTGATTGGTCTCGCAACTGAACTACTGACCGGTCAAGGCATTCTCACTCAAATCGGCTTGATGTAAGCGCCGATTCTCAGAGCACAAAAGGGAGCGATCGCTCCCTTTTTTTGTGTCTAGCAGGGCTTGACGATACTCGTCCGCGCTACCCATACGAGTGTTTTAGATAGCGATCGCCCCTTGTGGTGCCCCAGATGGCAGACCAGGGGCGATCGCTTTTTCGCAAACTTGGAGCCCTTGAGGGGCAAATTGCATCGATACCATAAAAAAAATCTTTGTTCCAGCCCGTAAATCCAGAAACGTTGTTTACTCTGATGGAAGGCAGCGCCGATGGCAGCTTGTTCATGAGCGGATGTCTCCCAGGTTTTCTTGTCTGGATGGCATGGGGTGGTTGTCCTGAGGGCGATCGCCCATGGGAACAAGAGCAAGCCGCCCGATATCCAGACGGTGGATCTTCCTGCTAAATCCAGACATGGTGTCAGCCTTGCCGCTGAACTGCTGGATGGGGCATCCCCCCGTTCAGATTCCATGTCAACGTCACACTCCTGCTCACCACGTCCTCACGCAGAGCTTACCTCAATGCTTTAACAGGCAGAGTTGGGGTTCTAGCGCACACACAGTATGTTGTTCAGCACTTGCAGAACGGTCTAAAAATTCTATGGCACAGAGCTTTGGTTTAATCGGCTTAGCCGTTATGGGCGAAAACTTAGCCCTCAATGTCGAGCGAAACGGCTTTTCAATCGCCGTCTACAATCGCTCCTCCGACAAAACAGAGGCCTTCATGGCCAACCGCGCCCAGGGCAAAAATGTTCAGGCAACCTATTCCTTGGAAGAATTTGTCCAAGCCCTAGAGCGTCCCCGGAAAATCCTGATCATGGTGAAAGCTGGTGGCCCTGTAGATGCAGTGATTGATCAACTCAAGCCACTCTTGGATCAGGGTGACATGATCATTGACGGCGGCAACTCGCTGTATACCGACACCGATCGCCGCGTGGAGTCCCTAGAAGCTGCAGGGCTGCGGTTTATCGGTATGGGGGTCAGCGGTGGCGAAGAGGGTGCTCTCAACGGCCCCAGCTTGATGCCAGGGGGCACGAAAGCTGCCTACAGCGAAATCGAGCCCATCATGACCAAGATTGCTGCCCAGGTCGATGATGGCCCCTGCGTCGCCTACATCGGTCAAGGCGGAGCCGGTCACTACGTCAAAATGGTGCACAACGGCATTGAATATGGCGACATGCAGCTCATTGCAGAAGCCTACGATATTCTCAAAAGCACCGCCGGACTCACCCACACCCAGCTCCATGAGGTGTTTACCGACTGGAACACGACGGATGAACTCAACTCCTTCCTCGTGGAAATCACCGCCGACATTTTCACCCAGATGGATGAGGATACAGGGCTGCCCTTGGTGGAACTGATCAAGGATGCGGCAGGACAAAAGGGTACCGGCCGCTGGACGGTGGTCAGCGCGCTGGAATTGGGCGTCAGCATTCCCACGATTACGGCGGCGGTGAATGCCCGAATTATGTCCTCCATCAAAGATGAGCGGATGGCGGCCGCCCAGCAGCTTACGGGGCCAACGGGCAAGTATGACGGCGATGTGGCAGCCTTGATCGACAAGGTGCGTGATGCCCTCTACTGCTCCAAGATTTGCTCCTATGCCCAAGGGATGGCGCTCTTAAGTACGGCATCACGGGAATTTGGCTATGATTTGAACCTGAGCGAAACAGCCCGGATCTGGAAAGGCGGCTGCATCATTCGGGCGGGCTTCTTGAACAAGATTACAAAAGCCTTCAAGGATGATCCCCAGTTGCCCAACTTGCTGTTAGCACCAGAGTTCAAGCAAACGATTCTGGATCGCCAGGAGGCATGGCGCGAGGTGATTTGTCTGGCAGCACGGTTGGGCATTGCCGTGCCGGCCTTTAGCGCCTCCCTCGACTATTTCGATAGCTATCGCCGCGATCGCCTCCCCCAAAACCTCACCCAGGCCCAGCGCGACTACTTCGGTGCCCACACCTTTGAGCGCACGGACAAGCCAGGGGTCTTCCACGCCAACTGGTTCTAAGCGATCGCTGGATCATTCTCAGTGAGGTAGTCATCCCGTCGAGATCCCGCCCCCCATCCTCGGGGGGCTCAGGATCATGGCGCTCTGCTTGGGATTGTCTTATGATCACCGTGCAGGATTCCCGTGGGTTACCGTTAGCGATGGTGCGATCGCTTCTATCTTGGCTAGTTCAAGGGCTGATGCCCCGTTGGGTACGAGGATTGCTTCTGGGAAGCGGGCTCTTTCTGGTAACCCTGGGTCTTGCTGTGAGCTGCCAGGCTGGCTCATCCCCCATCACCCTGACCATGGCGCTGTCGGGCATCGAGTCGGTGCGCTGGCAGCCGGTGATTGCTGAGTTTGAACGTCAGCATCCCGATATTCACATTGCCTTGGTGGAAGCCCACGAATCCACCGATGACTTAGAGGCTATCTACGCCGACGCCTTTGAACAGGGCAATGCCACCTTTGATCTGGTGTATGCCGATATTATCTGGGTGCCCCGATTTGCGGCGGCCGGCTGGTTGCTGGATATAAGCGATCGCCCCTCGGCGGAGGATCTAGCCGACTTCTTGCCCAATGACCTGGAAGGCGGGCGCTACCAAGATCGCCTCTATCGCATTCCCCTGCGCTCAGACATTGGCGTCTTGCACTACCGCCAGGATCTGCTGCTGCAAGCTAACCTACCAACCCCTACGACCTTTGATGACCTATTGACTACGGCTCAAACCTTGCGATCGCAACAGGTGGCCACCTGGGGCTATCTCTGGCAGGGGCGATCGTCTGAGGGGCTGACGGCGGCCTTTATGGAAGTGTTGGCGGGCTATGGCGGCAGTTGGATTAATCCCGACACCCTCACGGTGGAGCTCGATAGTCCAGCAGCGCTGCAAGCCATCCAGTTTTTACGCCGCACCATCACCCAGGGCATTGCCCCGGAGCGGGTGACCACCTACAGCGAAGAGGAAACCTACCGTCTATTTCAAGATGGTGAGGCAGCTTTCTTGCGCAATTGGCCAGAAACCTGGGCTACGGTGAATTCCAGTGAATCGCCTATCAGCGGTACGGTGGCGATCGCGCCCGTCGTTCATGCCCCAGGGCAGGAAAGTCGAGGCTGTCAGGGAGGATGGGGGTTGGCGATCGCTGCCTCAACGCCCCATGCCGATGCTGCTTGGACAGCCGTACAGTTTTTCACCCAGCGGCAAATCCAACGGCGCTTTGCCCTAGAAGTCGGCTATCTACCCAGCCGCATCAGCCTCTACAGCGATCCCGCCATTTTGCAGCACTACCACCATTATCCCGACCTATTGTCCATGCTAGAGCGCTCCGTACGCCGACCCGCCATCCCCCAATATACCCAAGCTTCAGCCATCCTCCAGCGCTATCTACACGCGGCCATCACCGATCGCCTCCCCCCAGAGCAAGCCATTCAAGCGATCGTCCAGGAAACCCAAACCCTGCTGCAGGGAGATACCTAGTGCCGCCCTCTGCCGCCTCCCAAGACAGTCGCACAGCTTGGCTGTTTTTGCTGCCAGCCCTTGTGCTGCTGGGCATTTTTGTGGGCTTTCCCATCCTATATTTGGTGGTGCTCAGCTTCACCACCGGCAGTTTCACCCGCAGTGGTCTGCAGTGGGTGGGCAGCCAGAATTACCAACGCCTCTTGACTGACCCCGACCTTTGGCAGGTGATCGGCAATACCCTATATTTCACCGTTGGCACCGTGATCCCCAGCTTAGTGATCCCCCTACTGCTGGCCGTAGGTCTGAATCGAGCGATCGCCCTCCAGGGCATCTTGCGCACCGCCTATTTCATCCCATCCGTCACGTCATTGGTGGCAACGGGATTAGGATTTCGTTGGCTGTTTCAAACCGATGGCCCCGTGAATGCCCTGCTAGGAGTGGCGGGGATCAGCCCCATTACCTGGTTAAGCAGTACACCGTGGGCAATGCTCGTGCTCATCCTGCTCAGCAGTTGGAAACAACTAGGGTTCAACCTGGTCGTCTTCCTTGCTGGTCTGCAAACGATTCCGGTGAGCCTCTATGAAGCAGCTCGGCTCGATGGTGCAGGGCGTTGGCAAACATTTTGGTATGTCACCCTGCCCTGCCTGCGCCCCACGCTAGTCTTTACCGCTGTCACCACGACGATCTTCACCCTACGCAGCTTCGAGCAACCCTACGTCATCACCGGCGGTGGCCCCCTCAACTCCACCAATCTGCTAGTGTTTTATATCTATAACCAAGCCTTTGCCCAGTTTGACTGGGGCTACGCCGCCGCCGCCGCCACCCTCCTGCTGGGAGTGGCGATCGCCCTGGTCTATCTACAACTGCGTGCCAGTGACTCCTAGAATTAGCTGCTTTGCGGCGGATAAAGCGGCACATGGGACACTATGGACTGAGATACGTATTGACGAATAACATGAGAGTGCAAGAATGCTGAATCCGGTGTTGGTATTGGTTTCACTGGTGACCCGGCGACTCCGGGATCAGTTCATTCGCAAAACCCGACAGGTAGAAGCGGTTCAAGAAAGGTTTTTACTGGAGCTATTACGGGTTCAAGAAACCACGGAAGTGGGGCAAGTTCTAGGGTTGTCCAAGATTCAAACGGTGGATCAATTTCGTGAACAGGTGCCCATCTGGCCCTATAGCCGCTACAGTCCCTACCTAGAGCGGGTTGCCAATGGGGAACAAGCTATTGTCACCCCTGATCCGTTGATTGGTCTCAATGTTACTAGCGGTACTACTGGCAATCGTAAATTTATTGTGGTCACCAAGCGATCCCAGCGGTTGAGCAATCGCACAAATCAGGTAGCCATGGGATTTGCCCTAGCCCTAGCCCGCCAACAAAAGCGCCCCCTCGGTCAATTGCTGATTACCACCGCTGTGATCAGCACAGGAGTCACCCAAGGCGGTATTCCCTACGGCCACGTCAGCAGTAGCGGATTACGGTTGAGCGATCGCATCTATCGCTACGTGTTCTCCCAGCCCTACGACGCCCTCAAAATTTCTAACAACATTGCCCGCCACTACGTATGTTTATTGTTTGCTATGGGCAACCGGGATACGGGACTGATCGGTGCCACCTTCCCAGTTTTGATGCTGCAACTGTGTGATTACCTGGATCAGTTTCGCGATCGCCTCTTAGATGACCTCGCCGCCGGCACCCTACCCACCGATCTATCGATTGAACCGGATTTGCGCCAAACCCTAGAACGGCAGATCCGCCCTCAGCCTCGGCGCGCTGCTGAACTCCGCCAAATCCTCAAGGACACCGGTACGCTCACACCTCGGCAAATCTGGCCCAATCTGGCCTTTGTGATCACGGCCAAGGGCGGCACCTCTAACTTTTATTTCCAGCGCTTTGCAGACTACTTTGGCGATCTACCAATTTTTGGCGGCACCTACGCTTCAGCAGAAGCTACCTTCGGGGTGCATTGGCATTTCGAGAGTGAGGGAACGATCCTAGCCATCGACAATGGTTTCTTTGAGTTTATTCCCGCTGATCAGTGGCAGGTGGAACACCCCAAAACCTTGCTAGCGACTGAGGTGACCGTGGGGGAGTTCTACCGCATTTTGGTCACCAACTATGCCGGCTTCTACCGTTATGACCTCGGTGATGTGGTTGAGGTCATCGGCTTCTATGAGCAAGCACCACTGATTGTGTTTCGCTATCGCCAGGGCGGCACCCTGTCAGCTACAACCGAAAAAACTAGCGAATACCATGCTGTTCAGGCCTTACAAGCCGCACAGACGATCTGTGGCGTGCAGCTTGAAGATTTTTGCATCACCCTGTCGGAGCAGATCACCTTTGCCTACTATCTGATCAATGTGGAAGTGACGGCCAATAGCCAACTGGTTGATCCCTCAGAGTTTTTACGCCAGTGCGATCGCTTCCTGCAAGCTGAAAATCTCAACTATGCCGAGAAACGTCAATCCGGTGAAGTGGGTGCGCCCCGACTGCGTATTTTGGCCCCCGGTAGTTTTACCATCCTCTATGCCCGTCAGATCAAACCCGGCATGACTGATGCCCAGCTTAAGTTTCCCCATATCAGCGGCGATCGCTCCTTCATGGATGGCATTGAGGTAGAGCAGGAAATCGTCATCTAGGGGCAACCCATCAGGTGACGTGAATGTGTTAGAAAATGCGCAAGGCTGGGACAAGATAGGCTAAACTAGTAAGCTGTGAGAATACATAAAGCTGCGATCGCAGCCCTATTGTGTAAACCAGGCTCTGGAGAGGTGGCAGAGCGGTTGAATGCGGCAGACTCGAAATCTGTTTTAGGGTCAAACCTAACGGGGGTTCGAATCCCCCCCTCTCCGTTGAACATCATCATGAACATAACAAAAGCGGAGGATAACCCCCGCTTGTTGTCTTTCTATCTCAACCCAACTTACTATCCTGCTGGGATGCGCTAGGTTCCTAGCCAATAAGCCTCTAGCCGATCTGATCCATGATCTTAAAGATCGGTAGGTAGAGGGCGACTAGAATCGATCCAACCATCCCCCCCAAAACCACAATCATGATCGGTTCCATGATACTGGTGAGCGCCTTCACAGCCTGTTCCACCTCATCTTCATAGAAGTCGGCTACCTTCATGAGCATGGAGTCAATTTCCCCAGTTTCTTCCCCAATACTAATCATCTGAATAGCCATAATCGGGAAGACCTGCTCTCGCTGCAGCGCCAAGCTAATCATGCCGCCGGTTTGTACCTCTCGCCGCGCTTGGTCAATGGCGTTGGAAATCACCTGGTTACCAGCCGTGTCGCGGACAATTTCTAGCGCGGTCAAAATCGGCACCCCCGATCGCGACAGCGACCCAAAGGTACGGCAGAAGCGAGCGGTTGCATTTTTTTGGATCAAGTCACCGAACAAAGGTGCTTTCAACGAGAGGCGATCGATGGTTTCACGACCGATGCGGGTTTTGTAATATTGGCGGAACGACACCACAATGGCCACCAACACCACAATAATGCCGACCACATAAAGGGGCGTTCGCAGAAAGTCACTGACCGCCATCATGAGCTTGGTGAAGAACGGTAAGTCACCACCCAACTGTTCAAACATATCGGCAAAAATTGGAATCAAGAAGACGGTCATGCCGATAAAGATAACCACAGCAATGAATCCCACCGCGACCGGATAGGTCATCGCAGATTTAATTTGGTTATTCAACCGAGCCACGTCTTCTAGAAGCTTGGCGAGGCGATTCATCACCTCATCCAAGACCCCCCCAACTTCCCCCGCCTGCACCATACTGACGTATAGACCATCAAAACATTGGGGGTGCTTGCGCATCGAGTCCGACAGGTTCGTCCCCTGTTGAACATCGGCATTAATTTGCTGCAGGGCTTTCTTGAGTTTTGGGTTAGGACATTGGTCAGCCAATACTCCTAAACTGCGAACTAAGGCTACCCCCGCATTAATGAGTACTGCAAACTGCCGAGAAAAAATGGCTTTATCCTTGACAGAGACAGATGTCAAAGCGGTTGACAACTGCTCTAGGTCAAAGTTCATCGCGCCCTGAGCTTCAATCAACTCCTGAACATAAAGACCCTGCTCTCGCAAGGTGGAGCGCGCTTCGGCGGGGGAACTGGCAATAATTTTTTGCCGCTTTGGATTCCCCTTGGAATCTCTAGCTTTAACGACGTAAGTAGGCATAGCTCATGTGAAGGCGAAAGGGTTGAGAGAGAAGACTAATGGATGAGGATTGCAATGGGAGACGCTTCCTAGGAGGCGATCGCCCTTGCCAGAATCCTAGCAAACCTTAGCGATTCGCGTAAGCATTCTTACCACTGGGGGTGCCGGCGGCTGGGCCAATCAGCCGTTGCAGCTCATCCGATCGAGATGTATTCGACATCGCAGCTTCGAAGGTGATGCTGCCAGCTTTGTAGAGATCGGCCAAGACTTTTTCTAAGGTCACCATCCCAAGTTTCCCACCGGTTTGAATGGCAGAGTAGATCTGAGAAGTTTTACCTTCCCGAATCAGGTTAGAGATAGCTGGGGTCACAATCATGATTTCCTGAGCCATGATCCGCCCAAATTCATTGGGTTTTGGATTTTTCCGTGCCACCAGAGTTTGGCTGAAGACCGCGACTAGGGAGTTGGATAACTGCACCCGTACCTGGGTTTGGCGTTCTGCAGGGAAAACGTCAATCATCCGGTCAACGGTTTGGGCAGCAGAACTGGTGTGCAAGGTACCGAACACAAGGTGACCGGTTTCTGCAGCCGAAATAGCTAGAGAAATGGTTTCCAAGTCCCGCATTTCACCCACCAGAATGATATCTGGATCTTCCCGCAGAGCGGCTCTAAGGGCATTGGCAAAACTCTTGGTATCTTCCCCAAGCTGACGCTGGTGAATCAGGCTCTTGATCGGTTCGTAGACAAACTCAATCGGGTCTTCCACGGTAAGAATGTGCTCTGCCCGCGTGCGATTGATCAAGTCAATCATGGCGGCTAGGGTCGTGGTTTTTCCTGACCCGGTCGGCCCTGTGACCAAGACTAACCCCCGAGGCTTCTCGGCCATCTCCCGCACCACATCGGGCAAGCCTAGTTTGTCAAAGCTAGGAATTTTAGAGCTAAGGGCTCGTAGACAGGCTGCGTAGGTACCGCGATCTTTATATACGTTGACCCGGAACCGCGCTAGCCCCTTAACACCATAGGAGCAGTCTAGTTCCCAGTTTTGCTCCAGCATCTTCCGCTGGTTGTTGTTCAGCATACTGAAGATGAGTCGCTGACATTGCTCAGAGGTTAGAGGTTCATCCCCAATGGGGGTGAGATGCCCGCTAATACGGAAGTAAGGTGGTAGACCAGCGGAGAGGTGTAAGTCAGACCCTCCCATCTCTACCAATTGTTCCATCAGATCCTCAATCATTAGATCCATGGTCTACGATCCTCCAAATGTTGGCTAACGTTGGTGGGCAGGATGGTTTCCCGCCTAGGGCTGTGCATGTACAAGGTGATGACGTTAAGATACCCGCGAAATTTAGCAGATCTGACAGACCTAGTCTTGGAAGCGGGGGGTGGTGCAGTAGGGGCAGTCAAGCCACTCTGCCTTAAGTTCGGCGCTGCAGACTCGACAGGTGAGTGAGGTTTTGCGCTTCGCTTTTAGTTCAGATTCCAAGCCAGTGTCGGTGAAGGTGACCCGTTCTACTTCTTCGAGGGTCGTCGATCCTTGTCGCACAAGGTTGAGGCTGTAGGCCAGCAGGGTCTGCATCCCTTCTTCCACAGCAACTTCTTTAATGCGCTCGGTGGGGGCACCTTGCGTAATCAGAGTTTGCAGATTTTCGGTAATGCGCATAATTTCATACACCCCGCAGCGTCCTTTGTAGCCAATGCCGCCACAGCTTGAGCACAGTTCATTCCGTTCACGAGCCGCCTGGATTTCTTCCGGCTGGAGGCTGTTAGCGCGATAGAAGGTGAACTCTGAATCACGGGCAACGCTTAGACCAAAGCGGGCTAAGTCTTCTGGGGTGGGGACATAGGGAATGCGGCATTCAGAGCAAACGCGGCGCATGAGGCGCTGGGCCAATACACCAATCAGGGAGCTAGACACCATAAAGGGTTCTACGCCCATTTCATCTAAACGAGCGATCGCACTGGCAGCATCGTTGGTGTGCAGGGTCGTTAATACCAAGTGTCCGGTCAGAGCAGCCTCAATAGCTGTTTTCGCCGTTTCTCGGTCGCGGGTTTCACCCACCAGAATCACATCGGGATCTTGGCGAAGAAAGGCTCGCAGGATGGAGGCAAAGTCCATGCCTTTTTCCCGAATCACCTGCACCTGGGTTAGACCAGGCAGGGAATATTCAATCGGGTCTTCAGCCGTACTGATGTTAACGCCGGGGTCATTCCGTTCCGCTAGGGCAGAATACAGGGTGGTGGTTTTCCCAGACCCGGTGGGCCCCGTCACCAAGATCAGCCCGAAGGGACGGGCTACCATCTCTTGAACGATGTGTAGGCTGTCGGGATCCGTAATCAGCTTGTTGAGCCCCAGCTGGGTTGAGGAGTTATCAAGAATCCGGGCGCACACCTTTTCCCCGTAGCGACTGGGAAGCGTATTCACCCGAAAATCGACTTTCCGTCCATCAAAGATACGGCGAATCCGACCATCCTGAGGCAAGCGGCGCTCGGCAATATCAAGGCTGGCGATGATTTTAAAGCGGGCGGTGACAGCGGCAATAATCTTCTTCGGCAGCGGATCGAAGGCTTGACGTAACACCCCATCTTTGCGGAAGCGGATGCGCAGGTGCTCTTCCTGAGGTTCGATGTGAATATCGGAGACCCCTTCCTGCAGCGCTTTGACCAAGATTTTGTTGACCAAGGCAATGACCGGAGCAGCCTCTGCATCTTGGAGAGCATCGTCTAGGTTGGCCTCAGCATCGTCTAGGTCTTCTTCTAGCTCAAGATACTCAAGTTCTTCTAGATCGGACTTAACATCAACCTTAGACTCGCGCTCACGCTGCTTGTCTTGCTCAACCTTCTCGTCTAGATATTTGGAGATGATGCGTTGGTAATCTTCATTGGTGATCACCATGCGTTGCAGAGCCAGACCTTGGGGGCGCAGAATCCGGTTGAGGTCGTCCTGAGCGCCGAGGTCATCGGGGTTGACCATAGCAATGAGGACGGAAGGTGGCTCCTCATCATTTCTAGAGAGCGGAATCAGTTGATAGCGCCGACACACATCAACGGGAATCAGGTTGTCAATCAGCGTTGTGACTTGGCTCGTCGAAATTTGGCTAATTTCAGGGTCAAGGGACTCAACACCGTAGAGGATCTTTAGCTCAAAAAGCTGCTGTTTCTTGTACTGACGAATGAGATCGGGGGGGAGTCGTTTGCCGGTGATGACCTCTAAAACATCGGTTAAGGGCCGTCCAGACTTTCGGCTTTCAACCAAGGCCTGCTGCATTTGGTCGGTATCTGCATAGCCAGATTGAACCAGTTTGTTGCTGAAGGGAGAGAAATTGTGCTGGACGACTAGGGCACGCCGCGACGAGGAATTAGCCATATCTACTGTCGAAATCTCCTTAGTATTAGTCAGTATTCCCAGAACCCTTCATCAGAGCTTCATAAACGATGGCAGCATTTTAAGGGTGCGGTGGGTGAGACGGATCAGCACCGGCTGAGTTGCTTAGACAAACCCAGGCGCTTGCCAGGTTAGTCTGAAGGGGGCATGGTGGGGGAACGGCTAAGGGGATGGCGATCGCTACGCCAAGCCGTTGGACGATTGTCATGCCTAGATGATAGCCTCTCCCAAAACGGAATGGTGCTTAGGGCTAGACAAGCTCAATGCCCCGCTGCTCAATGTTGCCCAAATCATAGCGTTTACTCGATGAAGATGATCGCGAGAGCGGCTTTAAATGCTCCATGGGCGTGAAGCCTAGGAAGGCTAGTGCTGGAGAGCAGCCACGGATTGACATCCTCACCACGCAAATCAAAGATTACGCGTGATGATTCTCCGGATCGCTCCGAAGATTTCCTGCTTCAAAGCCAGGTAGAAGCGAGGGGCGATCATGCTGCGGAAAACTGTACCCCAACCACCCACAAGCGTAGTGGCTATAGGTATCTTAGAGACAATGGGATGATATGGAGATGCTGAACGACGATGGCGATCGCTTTACCCTTGCCTGACTATTTTGATCCGTCTAAGGTAGGCGCTGTGTGGCCGGTTCCCTACGAACAACGGGCTGCCCAGGCTGCCGCTTGGGCCCAGTGCTATGACATTCCTCCGTCTAGCCAGGATCATATCCGCATTGCTCTCTTGGCGATTGATGTGCAAAATACGTTTTGCCTACCCCAGTTTGAACTATTTGTGGGCGGGCGATCGGGGACGGGAGCGATCGCAGACAATGTGCGTCTTTGTGACTTCATCTATCGCAACCTCGGGGCCATTACCGAAATTATTCCTACCCTCGATACCCACACGGCGCTGCAAATTTTCCATGCGGTGTTTTGGGTGAATGACCAGGGCGAGCATCCACCAGCGATGACCATGATTTCAGCAACGGATGTGGAGCAGGGGCGTTGGCGCGTCAATCCAGCGATCGCCCCCCAGGTTACCCAAGGCGATGTCGAGGCTCTGCAGCGCTATGGGCTATATTACGTGCGCCAGCTATCCCAAGATGGCAAATATCCGCTCACCATTTGGCCCTATCATTCCATGCTGGGGGGCATTGGCCATGCCTTGGTGGCAGCAGTGGAAGAAGCCTGTTTCTTTCATTCCATTGCGCGCCAATGGACAACCCGATTTGAACTCAAGGGCGATCATCCGCTGACGGAAAACTATTCTGTGCTCAAGCCAGAAATTATGCAGGATGATCAACAGCAAGCGATCGCTCAAGCCAACCAAGGGTTGATGGATCATCTGCTCTCGTTTGATGCCATTTATATTGCCGGGCAGGCCAAAAGCCATTGCGTGGCCTGGACGGTGGATGATTTGCTGACCCGCATTCAAGCCGTTGATCCAGCGATCGCCCAGCGGGTCTATCTTTTAGAAGACTGCATGTCTCCCGTGGTGGTGCCGGGAGTGGTGGACTTTACGGATGCTGCAGAGGAAGCCTTCCAGCGATTTGCAGCGGCGGGCATGCATCGCGTGCAGTCAACGGATCCAATCCCCATGATGGCTTAGACGATTGAGCGATCGCTCATCAGCTTTTGGTTAGCCTTGGGGCGTTGTAGGGCGGGCAGTGCCCACCCCAGCAGATGGAGCGATACCGTCATAGACCCACGTTTATGAGTAGTGATCGATGACCAATGTCGCTGCGATCGCGAACCCAGTGATACCTAAGGCCATCAGTGGATGTTGCCCTTGGCTAATGGCAAAGGTGGTGACGATACCTGCACCCAAACCAGCCGTGACCACTGCGCCAACCCAATCTTTGCGGGAGTCTTTGTTATACATAGGACTTGCCTTACTGTGTTCCCAATATGAGTCTTAAAACCGTAGACATAACCGTACCATTCCCTAGGTTTTGAGCAGTACCGGGTCTGGGGATCTCGTAACCAAGGTTTAGATTCAATTACGTTTCTTCATAGACTCACAGGTCAGCGATCGCAGTCCCATCATGAGAAGGCTGGGCATGAGATCAAGGGTTTGGGCCAGGGTGGGGATGCTTTGCTGGAGGTGGCGGTAGAGCAGGGGCGCATCGCCGCCGGTGAGGGCGATCGCACTGGTGGGATAGTCCTGCTGCCAGGCCTGCACAAAGTCCTTCAGACCGGCTAGCAGGGTATGGAGCACGCCGCTGTAGATGGCATCCTCGGTGCTGCTGGCCCAGCGCTCAGGCTGCTGCAAGGCTCTGGCGTCTAACCAGGGCAGGGCGGCGGTTTGCAGGGAGAGCGATCGCAGTTGTAACGACAGACCCGGTATAATCGCGCCGCCGACCAGGCGATGCTGAGCATCAGCTCCGGTGAAGGTGAGGGCGGTGCCAGCATCAATGACCAGGGCTGGTGCTTGCCGGTGAGCCATCAGCCCCCAGAGGGCAATGGCCCGATCGAGGCCGAGGCTGGGGTAGAGGCCGCTCAGGGGTACATCTGCCAAGCTGAGGCAGTGAACGGGGCTATACAAGTCTTGCCACAGGCGAGTTTGTGTCGGGACAACCGATGCAATATGCAACAGCGGTGGCCGCCCGTCCCAGAGCGGTTGCTGGAGGCGCAGCAGGAGGCGATCGCCCTCTACCATCAGGGCTCCATCGGGCAAGGCAGAGGACTGGCAGCGGTGGTGTAGCCAGTGAGCGATCGCTTCCCTAGACAGGTGGGGGGTATGCCAAACCAGTGGAGGTTGGGACTGCTCCTCCCAAAGCCAGTGCAGGCGGGAGTTACCAATGGCAAGGGCAAAGCAGGCGAGGGTGGAGTCATCCACCGTCGTACCCCCATCGTAGGGTGCTGTTAGGCGAAGCACCGCACCGTCCCATAAAGCTTGGATGCGTTACGCTGTCGCTAACACATCCTACCCATCCATAGAATTTGCTACTCATCACGTCATCGAGCTCAGGTGAGAATTAGCCAGAACGCCCCAGATCCTGCGATCGCTGATGGGCGGCCTGCACCGCTTTGATCAGAGCCGATCGCACGCCTGCCTGTTCGAGTTGAGCAATACCAGCGATGGTCGTACCGCCGGGACTGGTCACCCGATCTTTCAGTTCTGCTGGATGTAGACCTGTAGTTTGCAGCAGCTCAGCCGTACCGCGTAGCGTTTGCAGGGCAAGCTGGGTAGCGGTGGCACGGGGTAGGCCAACGGCCACGCCGCCATCGATTAGCGCTTCTAGGATCACCGCTACATACCCTGGCCCCGACCCGGATAACCCCGTCACGGCATCCATCAACGATTCGGGCACATCCACCACCTCGCCCACGGCTTGAAAAATTTGGTGGGCCTGATCACGATGGACAGATGTGGTGTGTTGTCCAAGGGCGATCGCCGTGATGCCAGCGCCCACCGTTGCAGGGGTATTGGGCATCGCCCGAATCACCGGCTGTCCTGGAAAAGCGGCTTCTAAACGCTGTAGGGGTACCCCCGCCAGGATCGATAGCACAACTTGATCGGGATGACAGGGGTTTAGATCAGCCGCTACGGCGGTAAACACTTGAGGCTTAATGGCCAATAAAACCTGGGACGCTTGTTCGATGACCTGCTGGTTGTCGGCACAAGCCGCAATGTGATAGGTCTGCTCCATCATCTCCCGGCGCTGTGGAGAGGGATCACTCACCACAATATCGTCAGGGTGATAGGTACCCTGCTCAATCAGGCGAGACAGGAGCGCCTCCCCCATAACTCCGCCACCAATCACCCCAAGTTTGTTAGACACCAACAAGACTTCCTTTGTCATGACCCAAAAAATTATAAGGCACCATGAGAACCTCACGGTGCCTTTTCAGGGGCTGGTTAAGGAATGAGAGCTGGAAGACGAACCCCCAACTCTCAAACATCTTAAGTTGATGATGGGTGGTAAACAATGAGCGGCATTATGCCATGCGAGTTTGTGCTTCAGTGGCCCAAGCTGGAGTTGGAGCCGTTGGGCGAGCTACTGGACGAGCTTGGGGCTGAGTTGCCGTTAGGTCGCCGAGGTTGCCGGCCTGGGTGCTAACCTGCACGCAGTTCGGGGTGAACAGGAAGATGCTTTCACCAATCCGCTCTTGATGACCATCAATGGCATAGGTGCCACCGGCTACAAAGTCAACCGCTCGCTGAGCTTGGTCTGGATCCATGATGGTTAGGTTAAGAACCACCGACTTGCGTTCCCGCAATGCGCGAATGACTTGAGGCATTTCTTCAAAGGTGCGGGGCTCCATCACCACCACCTCAGACATCCCGTTCGCAGCGCCAGGCATACCAATCACATTGTTCATAGCAGAGTTCATAGTGGAACTTGTTCCTATCTCACCAGATGAAATGATTGACCGTTCACGCAGACGACGGCGACGCGGAGAATCCTCGGCGACCGTCTCTTTGTTTTCTTGCTGGTAAAGATTTTGGTACTCTTCACCGCTATCCATTTCTTCGTACTCGTACTCGTAGTCTCCGGGGTCATTCAGACCAACAAAGTCTCGTAGCTTAGTGAATATGCTGTTCACTGTTTACGCTCCATCGCAATCTAAGATCAACTAAGAAAACTTATGCCCAGCCCTACTTCAAACCATAGCCGTACTTGCGAAAGCTATCGATTGAACGTTAGAGACGCTTCTGTGAAAGAAACTGGGATCAGAGCTTTATAAAAGATTTATATGGAACTCATCTCTGCCAGCCAGAGCACCCCGCCCGTCGTCTCTTGGATTTGCGTCATCAGTATACATTACTTTTGTAAAGGCAAAACCGGGAAACGACAAGTTTAAAACTTAAAGCTGTGGGCACTAAATGGAGGCGACGTTTGAGACCATTGCCCTGGATTTAACCCCAATGCTTTAGGAGGTGAGACTAACGTTTATGGGGCTTTCAATTGAGCGATCGCTTCATGGGACTAAGACCAGAACATTAGGCAATAACTATCTTTAACGTGGATTGATGAAAAGAAGTTGAAAATTGTCTAATCAACAACCTTCGCTCAATCACAACGAGAAACCTAGCGCTGTTAGGAAGAGCTCCCTAACCTACCTAATAGATCCTTGTCTTGATCCACATAGGCTGATGTTCATCAAGCCAACAGCCGCGATAGCGCCTCATCGCTCTTGGACATCCCTAGCCATTGATCCGGACTAAACACGATTCAAAGGGTTGAGGTGATCGTCCGGTTGGTTTCCTAGTGGTGTTTCGCGTCCTAATCCTAAACGATTTATGCATGATTGGGCAGTAGGGATAGACCCTACAGTCCAATAAAACACTATCAAACTCCCTATAAATCCCTGTATACCAGGCTATGCTGGCATTTTATGGATCCAGGAAAAGATGAAGATGTGAAAAAACTAACCTGGAATCAACCGCTTGCGCCTATCTAAGAGGATAGAAAAACGCTTGGACTGGATCGCCTCTAGCTATTACGCCAAGTCTAGGGGGCGATTTAAGTTTTGTCCAGTTTTTAACGCTATCGATAGATATCTTTAGGATTCAGGTTTAGGATTCAGGCGATGGGGATTCAGGCGATCGCGCTGCACCTCCCCCAATCATCTAACCTGCCGATCGTTACCTTAGGGGCGATCGCCCAACAAAACGCGGCCGAGGCGAATGACCGTGCTTCCAGCTTGAATAGCCAGGGGATAGTCATCAGACATGCCCATGGAAAGATGGTGGAAGGCAATGTTGCGATACCCTGCCTGCTGCACCGCTTGAAAAAACTGCTGGGCGTCTTGAAATACAGCTAACGTTTCTGCCTCAGAGAGCCCCAAGGGCGGAATGGTCATCATGCCAGCGATCGCCAAGTGGGACAGTTGGTCAAGGGCCGGGAGGTCAGCCTGGAGGTCTACGGGATCCCAACCATATTTGTTAGGATCTGGGCGAAATTTCACCTGCAGTAACACCGTAGGACGGAGCGATCGCTCTTCGGCCAGGCGATTCAACCGGGTCGCTAGCTTGAGGCTATCCAGGGAGTGAATCCAGTGAAAATGCTCAAGGGCCTTGAGCGCCTTATTGGTTTGCAGGTGCCCTAGCAAATGCCACGTGATGTCCGGTAGATCGGTGAGCTGGGCCTGTTTTTCCTCGGCTTCTTGAACCCGGTTTTCGCCAAAATCTCGTACCCCAGCCGCATAGGCCGCGCGAATCACCTCAACCGGCTTTTGCTTGGTGACCGCCACGAGGCGTACATGGGGAGGGAGGGTTTGCTGCAACTGAGCAATACGATCCGGCAGGGATCCGCTCAAAGACAACCGAGTCATGGGTTCACTACTGAAAGGTCTGCTTATGAATTTTCTGGAGCTGTTGATAGTCTTTCAAGGCTCCTTCTCGTCGGAGATTGCGCAGGCGATTTTCGACCAAGATACGGGCATCACTGCGCCCAATGGGATCAAACTGCAATCCGCCGGCTGCCGTTTTGACCACGAAAAACAGGCGCTGGGCGTATAGCGTAGCAAAGAGCTCTTGGCTGCTATCCACTAGGCACACTCTAAACAGCAGTCCAAAGGTTGGATGATTAAGATAGGTTTCAGTGCTCATTCAAGTTTCGGGTGACTAGCAATTGGGTCGCCATGCATTACGACAATGGAGGTAGAGTCTGAAGACAGGGTCAGAACTTGCTGCTGGGAGATGAATGGGCACGATGCGAATGGGGGCTAGGAGAACGCTCGATGGACGTAGGTGGATCTAATCATCGGTCTGTTGAGTCAAGATCTCTAGACCTTATTCATCCTTGGGGACAGCAAGGGCCGAGGATCATTCGGTAGACTCTAGGAGAGGCGATCGCCCTGGGAGCTTAGAGTCATAGTACAGTCGCCTAGGATCCTGTCAACTCTAATAGCTATATCTGATAGCTATAACAGCCTAATCATCGAGTCATCGAGGGATGAAGACTAGAACAGGCCTAGCTGAATAGTCCTAGCTGAACCTAGTCACGAACCTTCACCGATGGCTACAGACTGACAGAGTCCCGAGGATCAAGAACCTCCTGGGGCAGATCGCCACTCCAAAGGGCGGTAGCGATCGCATAGTCGCCATCATGGCTCAGGCTAAGCTGCCAACTACCTTGAAGCCAAGGTTGGGTTTGGGGGGTTGGCGTGAGAATGACAGCAGGTGCTCCGCTGTGCTGGAGACCAATGCTAATGTCAGTGTATCGAACTCCACGCCATCCGGTACCAAGAGCCTTAACAACCGCTTCTTT
Source organism: Leptolyngbya sp. DLM2.Bin15 (assembly GCA_007694125.1). Taxonomy (GTDB): domain Bacteria; phylum Cyanobacteriota; class Cyanobacteriia; order RECH01; family RECH01; genus RECH01. Next base: position 3,941 of record RECH01000252.1, on the reverse strand, counting down.
TGCTGCCCACCGCCCTGCCAAGAAGCCGACGGCATTGCTTGACGGACGCAGATCAACCGAGCGACGGTGAAACTCTTCTTGTTCGGCGATGGTATACACGCGTTGCAGAAAGCGATCGCCGAAGCGCTCAAATAGTGATCTCACGCGGGAGATGAGAACGATATCCGTGCCAATCCGAATGTGCAAGTGGAACCTTTTGACCTGCCAGTATCATCACTGTACGGGAAAATGGCCCAGGAATTCCACTCTCTAAATGACTCTCGTAAAATAGGCTCAGGGGGCGATCGCCGCTGCTAGGGTGTCCCAGTTATCTCCCACGGATCGTCCCAGCTATCATCCCATTATTGTTGCTGTACACCTGCGTCCATGCCCTACACCACTCAAGACCTCATCGAGATTCTCGATCAAGAGCTGCGAGCGCATTGGAAAGGAGAGCGGCTCCTGCTGTCGTCGGAGAAACGACTAGACAACCCCGTGGTCGCCAAGGCGATCGGGGCAGGACAGTTGAGCAAAGTGTTTGGCTACCGAGACTTCCAAGGACAAATTCACCAATACCAGCTTGAACATCAGGTGTCGGGGTTGATCTGGCGATCGCATCAGTTCCGCGACCAAGATTTGCGATCGCCGGAACTCCACAGCCAGCTGATCGCCATTCCAGACGATAAGCAGATCCTGATTGAGGCAAGCGCGGCGGTGCTGCAGTTTTGGCAACGGGTGACCACGGGCATGTCATTTTGGTTGGCCGGCCATGATCCCCAGCCAGCAACGCCCGACCAAATTGAGCAATGGATACACCAAACCGAGTGGGCAGAACTGGAAGCAGCCCGCACCGAGGTCTATCTCAGCCTTTGTTGGGGAAATCCTCGGGAATGCCGTTACCAATGGGCACAGCCAGACTCGGGATGTATACGAGTCATTGCAGCGATCGCGCAACCGGGCTTGATCAAGGTATAGTGAAAGGCTGCAGGCGATCGCCTGTCTACGTTTTATGTCTTGAAGGAGACGATGCAATGCCACAAGCCGTGGGGGTCATTGAAGCGTTGGGGTTTCCAGCAACCTTAGCGGCGGCCGACGCCATGCTCAAGGCAGGGCGCGTGACCTTGGTGTATTTTGATAAGGCAGAGCGGGGAAACTTCTACATTGCCATTCGTGGCAGTGTTTCAGAGGTAGCCTCTGCCATGGCAGCCGGGCTAGAAGCGGGAGAGGCTTGCTTCGGGGGTAAAATTATGACCCACTACACGGTGCCCAATCCGCCGGAAAACATTGTGTCGGTCTTGCCCATCCACTACACCGATCAAGTCGAAGCCTTCCGAGTCTATTAAGCCCTTGGCATAGGCATAAATAAAACTATACACAGCGCTTATAAATTGTTATCGTTCAACCGATTATCTGGCCCACAAGTCCCGAGTTTTTGGGGACGTAGGCCCGTAGAATTGGTTTGAGTCTATACAACCTATTCGCGCCGTCGGTGGGGATAGAAGCAGACCCACCAGCATTGTTTATCGATGGTTAGGAGAGCATACATGTCATTGTCTGCGGTTGGATCAATTGAGACGAAGGGATTTCCCGCAGTGCTGGCGGCAGCGGATGCGATGGTGAAAGCAGGGCGTGTCACCCTGGTGGGCTATATCCGGGTGGGAAGTGCCCGGTTTACCGTGAATATTCGCGGAGACGTATCAGAAGTCAAGGCGGCGATGGAAGCCGGCATTGCTGCCGTTGAAACCGTCTACGGGGGCGCTCTAGAATCCTGGGTGATTATCCCCCGCCCCCACGAAAACGTGGAGTGCGTGCTGCCCATCGCCTACGGTGACGACGTTGCCGAATTCCGGGATGCTGTGGAACAACCGCGGATTCTCGGGTCTTCGTTTAACCGCTAGGTATTAGATCGCTCATCTTTAGTCAGATCACGGGAAATGCAGCGATCGCCCAGCATCACCCGCGCCCCATTGGCAAAATCCCAGCCCGACTGAGGCTTTTTCCCCGCGGGCTGCACGTGATACAGCAATAACCAACCGGCTCCCGTCTGCACGATGGGGCCGGTTTTTTTGAGGATGGCAACAATATCGCCAGGGCTGCTGGTCTGGCTAGCGGCGGCGAGGTCTAACGAGGCGATTTGGGACGGCAGGCTAGCAAACTCAGCAGGCATCTCGTCACTAGGCAGCGGGATGGGAATGGTGCGCAGGATTTTCAGGGGCTGCTCCCGAAACTCGGTGACGCAGTTGGGAAAGAAGCCACGGATCTGGTTATGGAGAGCGATCGCACTCTTAGACCAGTCTAGGTCGTAGTCGGCTTTTTGAATTAGCGGTGCATAGGTGGCTTCGTCATCATCCTGGGCGATCGCCTCTAGGGTGCCAGCATCTAGCCCCAGTAGCGTCTCGATCAGCAAATCAGCCGTCAGGTGGGAAAGGCGATCGCCCACCGCCGCCGCCGTATCCCACCAATGAATCGGCGTGGTGGCTTTCAGCAACATAGCACCCGTATCCATCCCCACATCCATCTGCATGGTGGTGATCCCAGTTTCTGGTTCTCCCTGCACCAAACTCCACTGGATAGGCGCAGCTCCTCGATAGTGGGGCAGGAGGGAGCCGTGGCCATTGATGCATCCCAGGCGAGGCATGGCTAGGATCTGCGGCGATAGCAGTTGCCCATAGGCCACCACCACAAAGGCATCGGCGTTGAGATCAGCTAGTTCCCCTAGGGTTTGAGGATCTTTTTTGAGGCGGCGGGGTTGCCAAACCGGAAGCTGATGCTCCACTGCCAAGGCTTTGACGGGAGAGGGAGAGAGGCTTTTGCCACGCCCTCGACGCTTATCAGGCTGGGTAACCACGCCGCAAACTTGCATGTCGGGATGCTGCAGGAGGCGCTCTAGGCTAGGCACCGCAAAGTCAGGCGTACCAAAAAACACGATCTTCATGGGCGGGGATCAATGGTAATTTCAACGCGACGGTTACGCTGCTGGGCGGCCAGATCCGTGGACAGGATCAGCGGACGAGTCGAACCATAGCCAATGGCCACAAGGCGATGGCCGGAACCAAGCTGGGGAGCTAAGACATCACGAATCTGTTGCGATCGCGCGAAGGATAGGGGCAAACCGTCTGTGTTGGCCGAGGTGGGTGCGGTGTGAACACCGATGCGAATGGTGGCAGCAGGATAGGTTTGCAGCTCACTGGCAATATCGTCTAATAGAGTTTCAGCTCCATCGAGCAAACGGGCGTCATTGGGCTGAAATAGGGCATCGCTGGGAAGGGTAACCCGCAGGGTATCCGGTGAAAGACTAGGGGAGGTGGTCATGGTGGGCGTGGGTGCAGTCCTCACTGGGGGCGGGTCAACAACCTGAACATCGGTGTCGTCTGCGGGCAACTCGTCAGCAGCATCGGGATCTAGGCGACGTTCAAGGCGGCGTAGGCGTGGTTCCACCGGCCCAGTTTGGGGGGCTCCATCCAGCTGTAGTTCTAGTTCTTGGAGGCGATCGCCCAGGGTCTCCATCTCGGCTTGCAATTCAGCCACGGTTGTAGCTACCGCTGCCCGATCTGCCTCATCCAAGCGAAGCGCCTCCTCAGGGGGATCAGTATCTCCAGCGGTAGTCTCTGCCTCTACATCTGACGGATCAGGAAGGGACTCAAGCCGAGGGATCGCAGGCGGCAACGTGGATTCTGGCTCAACAGGGGCATACCATTCCCCACTGCGCCATGCAGCAACTTGGCGAAACAGAATCTCTAGCACGGGCCGATCAGGAACCGTGCCGGGTCGCCACAGAGCAACACCAATGCCTACCAAAACGGCTAGGCTCCCCCCAACGCCCAACAGTAATAGGCGAAAGATGAGCACCAACAATCCATACAGCAAACCAGGCGATCGCTCTGGGGCTGGTTGAGGGGGGGGAGAGTCATGGGGAGGCTGAGACGAGGACACCATAGTTGAACCAATAAAACAATCAAAAC
>RECH01000231.1 GCA_007694125.1 Leptolyngbya sp. DLM2.Bin15 | reverse complement strand
AGTAGACGCACAGCAATTGTCCCTACCATCCCCGTTGCTACACTCAAGGCCAGCACTAGGCCTAACGGTAGAGATACAGACTGTAGGGTGAGGAACTTAAGGAAAACAACCTCAGCATTTTGGATGGCGATTAAGGGTAGGACAACTGACCAAAAGGCCACTATCAGAATTGCCGCGATGGCGTTGGCAGAAAGGGACATGGCAAACCAGGCTATGGAATAGAGGGCGATCGCACCAGGGGCCAACCTAATCGGGTAGGTTGCTCATACAAACGCTTCAAGGTGTTCACATCCCGCACCGAGATCGGGGGAGGATTGCGCACCTGGGAATAGTACAAAGCATCGGTTTCCAGCGGGCTATGTCCCCACAAACCTAGGGCGTGCCCGAGTTCATGGCGGGTAGCACCGGCGATATGCTGATCCGACTGGCCAGGGCGAATGATCAACGTCATCTGGTGGCGCAGGCAGGAGGTGGCATCATCGGGAGCATCTACAAAAATGCGGTATCGCGTTTCCGCAGACCGGGCCCGAGGCGATTGGTTAGCATCCCACTGAATCGAAGGCGTATCTCGCCAAATCGCGATATTAGCATCCTCTAACTGGGTCGTCAGCACTAGGGGAAAGTAGAGGCTCCAGTCATGAACCGCTCCCTGCACCAACTGAGACCAAACCTGAGAGCGATCGCTGAGGTCAGTGGGCGGTTCGACATAGACCTGAACAGGGCGATCGGGCCAAACCAGATAGCCAATTCCCTCAATGGGCGTGATCTCATCAAAGTAGTCATCCTGGCTGTCAGGGTTCCAGTCCACCAAGGCATCTGGCAAGGGGTAGGCCGAGAGGGGCGGCAACCGTGGGGCATCTTCAGCGATCGCTTGCCCCAACCCCACAACCGCGATTAACCCCAGCAGCCCTAGCCAGACTAGGGCCCATCGACGCATTCGAGTTAGCAATCCCCGTCGATTCTCCATAGACAGCCCCTATGCCCTAGCTAGGTTAAGCTGCAGGTGTTAGCCAACCCGCACTCAGAATGACCGTCAAGCCCATGAAGACAACGGTCAGCGTCCAGGTTAAGCGATTGAGCGTTGTTTCAGCGCTTTTGGTACTGGTAAAAAGCTGGGCTTGTCCACCCAGACCGCCAAGACCATCACCCTTAGGGCTATGGAGCAGCACGAGGATAATCAGCCCGAGGGCAGAGCCTGCCCAAATAATCTGCAAGATATTGGTTAATGCCATAACACCATGTTGTCAACAGAACCTTGCGGCGGAGATCGCCCTAATCGAGGAGCGATCGCATTTCCAAGTCAGCGATCGCATCCCCAAAGTGAAGAGGGCTTGATCCCGCGCATATTCTAACTATTCTACAGATGTTTACCGGACTATAGACGAGGGTGGCAGGGGCGATCGCTCCCACCACCCACCGGCAATCATCGTTGGATCGATCCCCAACTGGACTCAACCGGTCTTAAATCGACAGACGCACCGGCGTTCGGTTCGGGCGCACATCCATAGCGGCAGAGTCGATCATTGACTTGCCCGTCATTTCCTCCGGCTGAGGTAGCCCCAGCAACTGAAGGATGGTTGGGGCAACATCTGCCAAGCGTCCGTCCGAGCGCAGCACCACATCAGCGCCGTGGCCCGGCACTTTACGCCGCTCACCTTCCACCAAAATAAACGGCACCGGATTGGTCGTGTGGGCGGTCCAGGGATTTTTATGCTCATCCCACATGTATTCAGCATTGCCGTGGTCAGCAATGATGATGGTGCTACCGCCCACCTTACCCACATGATCGAGCAACTCCCCTAAGCAGTGATCGACCGTTTCAATGGCCTGCACCGCAGCGTCGATATTGCCCGTGTGGCCTACCATGTCAGGATTGGCATAGTTAATGACGACCAAGGAATAGATTTGTTTCGCCAGCGCCGCCGCCACCACATCCGTTACGGCCTGGGCCGACATAGCCGGAGCGCGATCGTAGGTCGCCACCATGGGGCTTTGCACCAACTCCCGATCTTCTCCCTCCAGCGGATCTTCAATACCGCCGTTGAAGAAATAGGTGACGTGGGCATACTTCTCGGTTTCAGCGGTGCGGAACTGGCGCAGCCCGTGATTGGCCACCACTTCACCCAAGATGTTGTTGAGGTTTTGGGGCTCGAACGCCACCTGCACATCAAAGTGGGCATCATATTGCGTGAAGGTGCCAAACGCTAAGGGGGTAATCAGCGTCCGTTCAAACCCTTGAAAGGCTGAATCCACAAAGACCTGGGTAAGCTGCCTTGCCCGGTCAGGACGGAAGTTAAAGAAAATCACGCCATCGCCGGGCGCGATCGCACCGGGGGCAATGCGCACCGGATCGATAAATTCATCGGTGATCCCATTATCGTAGGATGCTTGCAGCACCTCAGTGGCGGATTGCTGTACTGAGGGACTGTCGTGGGTCATGACATCATAGGCGCGCTTCACCCGATCCCAGCGGCGATCGCGATCCATGGCATAGTAACGGCCGCTAATGGTGACAATGCGTCCCAGGCCGATAGCTTGAACCCGTTGTTCCATACGTTGGATCATCGCTAATCCATCGGTAGGCATCGTGTCCCGTCCATCCATGATGGCGTGGATGCAAACATCGGTGAGGTTTTGATCCTTAGCCAGTTCTAGCAACCCATAGAGGTGTTCGGTGTGGGAATGCACACCGCCCTCCGAGCACAGGCCCATCACATGCAGCTTGCCTCCAGACTGCTGAACCTGCTGGCATACACGAACTAACGCAGAATTGCTAAGAAAGGTGCCATCTTCAATGGAATCTGTAATTCTAACCAGCTCTTGAGGAACCACCCGACCTGCTCCGATGTTCAGGTGACCGACTTCAGAGTTACCCATTTGCCCCCCTGGCAGCCCCACGTCTTTGCCTGAGGTGCGAATTAGGGTGCTGGGATATGTTGCCCAGAGTGCATCCATGACAGGGGTACGGGCAGCGGCGATCGCATTGCCATCAGCCTCTTCACGATACCCCCAGCCATCTAAGATGACTAGAACCACTGGAGAGATCGGCTCTTGTACCATGTGGATCGTCCCTATCTACTAGTGCTAAATGTTTTAAGTCTTGCTGTGCGATCGTGAAATTGCGCAGCAACCGTACCATCGAGAATGTATCCCTAATTGGGGATGTGACGCAAGACGTTTCAAGGTGGATCTAGCGCGGATCGAGCCATGATGCTCTAAGCATATAGTGAAACGTATCCTTTGAAACAGTCTAAAATCAAGCCCCTATCGACTGATATCACCAATGTCTCGATGGTCAGAACCAGAATGGCTCCCCAACCTAGGGGCAGTTCTGAGTAAATATACTAGAGCTGCAGGCACAATCCGGTGGGGATCGCAACCTAGGAGCGTTTTGACTGTTGTTTTTGCTTTTGCTTATCGCGCTTAGCTTCTGCCTTGGCTGCTTTCTCAGCGGCGATCGCCTCCAGTCTAGCTTTTTCTTTTTCCTCGGCTAGGCGATCTAGATAGTAGTGGTAGTCACCCCGATACAGCCGCAGATCCCCATCGCGGATTTCCACAATCTTAGTGGCTACCTTAGAGATGAAATACCGGTCGTGGGAGACCAGCACCAGCGTGCCATCATACTGACACAGCGCCTCTTCCAGCATCTCCTTGGCGGGAATATCCAAGTGGTTGGTCGGCTCATCGAGAATCAATAAATTAGCCGAGCGCAGCAGCATTTTGGCCAGAGCCAGTCGCGCTTTCTCCCCACCGCTCAAGGATTCAACCGACTTAAACACCGTGTCTTTACTAAACAAAAACGTCCCCAGCAGCGTCCGCACTTCTTCATTCGTCCAGTCGGGCACTTCATCGTGGATGGTGTCGAGGACGGTTTTAGACAGATCCAAGGCTTCCGCTTGGTTTTGCTCAAAATAGCTGGGGATCACTTGGTGTTCGCCGATGGCCACCGTTCCCTCATCCGGCTTAATCATGCCCATGATCAAACGCAGCAGGGTGGACTTACCGCAGCCGTTAGGCCCCAGAAACGCAATGCGATCGCCCCTCTCGATCAACAGATTGGCACCGAGGAACAAAATGTCTTCATTGTGGGCATAGACCAAATCTTCGATACGCACCACTTCCCGACCACTGCGCGGCGCGGGGGGAAACTGAAACCGCAGCGATCGCAAATGGCCTGTCGGAGCCTCAATGCGTTCCACCTTGTCTAGTTGCTTTTCCCGGCTCTTGGCCTGGGTGCTGCGGGTGGCGCTAGCCCGAAAGCGATCCACAAAGGCCTGCTGCTTCTCTAGTTCCTTTTGCTGCCGTTCGTAGGCGCTGAGCTGGGCCAACTGAGCTTCTTCTTTCTGAGCCAAATAGGCGCTGTAGTTGCCTAGATAGGTGGTAGACACGCCCCGCTCAGTCTCGACAATTTGGGTGCAGAGGCGATCGAGAAACTCCCGGTCATGGGACACGATCACAATCGGCGTATTCAGGGCCTTCAGATAAATTTCCAGCCACTCAATGGTTTCCAAGTCCAAATGGTTCGTCGGTTCATCCAGCAGCAGCAGATCTGGACTTTGCAGCAAAATTTTTCCCAAACTCATACGCATCTGCCAGCCACCGCTGAAGGCACTGACGAGGCGATCGCCATCCTCAGGCACAAACCCCATCTCCGGCAAAATCTTTTCGATGCGGGCCTCTAGGCCATAACCATCCAGAGACTCAAAGCGACGCTGCAGGCGATCGAGCTCGTGGATCAAATCATCCAGTTGCTCCGGATCCGCCGACTGCATCTGATGCTGCACATCCGTCAGCTTGAGCTGCACCCGATTGGCCTCGTCAAACACCGTCCAAAATTCTTCCCGCACCGTACGGCTGGGATCAACCTCAAATTCCTGGGTGAGGTGAGCAATGTGCAAATTGTTGGGACGAATCACCTCCCCAGCCGTGGGCGTCTCCTCTCCCGAAATAATCCGCAACTGGGTAGACTTGCCAGCTCCGTTGACTCCTACTAAGCCAATGCGATCGCCCGTTTTCACCTCCCAGTTCACATCTTTGAGAACTTCACCAGTTGGATAAATTTTGCAGATATGTTCTAGACGCAGCATAGTGTTTCTCTGGTTTTCCGGAGGATGGGTATAGCGAACGGGCAGATCGGCAGACGCAATAGGCGGGGTGGGCAAGCAAGGGGCAGCCCCGCAAAAATGTGACGATCCGTTTACAATCCATTCTAGGCTATGGCGATCGCTCTAGTCAGATTGCCCAGCCGCCAAGACTCAACCTTGCATCAGCCCAACAGGATCCCTAGGCTAAAAACATCTGGCGGCGAGGGCTTGCCCACCAGTCTACCCGCTGCCCAGGGTTCTCACCCGGAAAAAAGGCAACCCATGACTGAAAACTAGGGACATCGTTAAACTTCTGTGGGAGGCTAGAGCAAAGGAACCTGAAATGATACAAATCAGACTTAGTACTTTAAGTAATTATCGGCTAACGCTTTAATTGAGATATCCATTGAGATACCCGTCGATGGTGAATCGGGCAAGCACCTCAGATAGGCGGCACCAAGACCTGCATTGTGAAAGACTTAGGGTCATCTACGGTCATCCCCCAGTGATATTGCGAGGTCGTGGCGGGCTGTACACAACAGCCGAGGCTAAGACTGATTAGAATCTAATACGTTTCGCGATCAGAGGAGAGCGTGGTGTCTACTAGCGATGTCAGTGCCTATGACCAGGTCATGCGAACCCAGGCAGAGGTGGAGTTACGCCGACAGGTGTCCAATCTATTGGCCCTGATTGAAAACACACAAGATGCCGTGTGGTCGATTGACCAGCACTACAGGATTACCACCCTAAATCTAGTCTTTCAACAGCAGTTTGTGGCGGCCCATGGCCGTGACATTCAGATCGGCATGAACCATCTGGACTGTCTGCCGCCAGATGAACGCGATCGCTGGCGAACTTACTACGATCAGGCCCTCAAGGGCGATCGCTTCACCGCCGAGTTCCACAGCGACGTGACGGGTATTCCTGCCCACAGCGAAGTTTCCTTCAACCCGATTCTAACCCCCAGTTGTCGGGTGGAGGGGGTGGCGGTCTTTAGCCGTAACATTAGCGATCGCAAACGTGCTGACCAAGCGCTACTGGATGCCAAAGATCAACTCCAGGCCGTTTTAGATGCCGTACCGGGCTGTGTGTCATGGTTTAGCTCCGATCTCACCTACCTGGGGATCAATCGCTACCTGGCCGCCACCTTTCAGCTCAATGCCGATTCGTTCATTGGCGAAAAGCTGGGGTTTATGGCCTCCAGCCCTGGCTTTGCCGAGTTTGTGAAACGCTTCTTTCAAAGTTCCCTGCAAGAGAGCAATGTAGAAATTGTTGCCACGGTGGATCATCAGCCCCGCCATTATTTGATCGTGGCCCAAAAATATCTGCAGGGTGAAGCGGCTGTCTTTGTGGGGTTAGACATCACCGAACGCAAGCGAGTAGAAGAGGCGCTGCTAGAAAGCCAAGAACGCTATGCCCTAGCCGTGCGCGGAGCCAATGACGGTTTGTGGGACTGGAACCTGAAAACCTCTAGCATTTATTTTTCACCGCGCTGGAAAACCATGTTGGGCTATCAAGAGCCCGACATCGGCAATACGCCCGACGAATGGTTCAGCCGCGTGCATCCCGAGGAGGTAGATTGGCTAAAGGCCCAGCTTGCCGCCCATTTAGAAGGGCGATCGCCCAGCTTTGAAGTCGAACACCGGATGCGCCACCGCGATGGCTCCTACCGCTGGATGCTCAGTCGGGGGCTGGCCGTGCGGGATGGGCAACAGGTGGCCTATCGCATGGCTGGATCGCAAACTGACATTACCGAACGCAAACGGGCGGAGGAGCAGCTTTTACACGATGCCCTCCACGATAGCCTGACGGGGTTGTTTAACCGCGCCCTGTTTATGGATCGGCTCAGCCATGCCATTGAACAAACCAAGCGGCAGGGGCACTACCTCTTTGCCGTGCTGTTCCTAGATTTGGATAGCTTTAAGGTGGTCAACGATAGCCTCGGGCACATCATCGGCGATGAGTTGCTGGTGGCGATCGCCCGTCGCTTAGAAAGTTGCCTTCGCCCTGGCGATACCCTAGCCCGCCTCGGGGGAGATGAATTCACCATCCTGCTAGAAAATATTCAGGATCTCAGTGCCGCCACTCGGGTGGCCGACACTATTCACCAACAGTTGCAACAGCCCTTCACCCTGGGCGGCCAGGATGTCTTTACCACCGTCAGTATTGGCATCGCCCTCAGTGACACGGGATGCGATCGCCCCGATGAACTGCTCCGCAACGCCGATACGGCCATGTATCGCGCCAAATCCTTGGGACGGGCTCGCCACGAAATTTTCAACGTGGAGATGTACGATCGCGTTGTCGCCCGCCTCAAACTAGAAACCGATCTGCGGCTGACCATCGCGGCCGGACAAACCACCCCCACCCTGTTGAGCTATCCCACCAAAACCGCAGACGACGGTCAAGATTTTCAGATGCGCTACCAGCCCATCGTCTCGCTGTCCACAGGGTACATCATGGGCTTTGAGGCCCTCGTGCGCTGGCAGCATCCCAAGCGGGGCCTGGTTTCACCGGCAGAATTCATTCCAGTGGCAGAAGAAACGGGGCTGATTACCCAAATTGGTCACTGGACGCTGCGGGAAGCCTGCCGACAGTTGAAAATCTGGCAAGATCAGTTTGCCCAGGTGAATCCTCTGGCCATGAGCGTCAATCTATCCAGCCGACAGTTTTCCTCCAATGACCTGCTAGGGCAAGTCAAGCAAGCGATCGCTGATTTCCAACTCGCGCCCCACACCCTCAAGCTAGAAATTACCGAAAGCGCCGTCATGGAAGATGCCCAAGTGGCCACCGCCATTTTGCGGCAGCTCAAGGATCTACACACCCAACTGTTGATTGACGACTTCGGCACCGGCTACTCATCCCTCAGCTACCTACACCAATTTCCCATCGACACCGTCAAGATCGACCAGTCCTTTGTCCGCTGCATTGGCACCGAGAATGATGGCGAAGCGATCGTCCGCGCCATTGTCGGTCTAGCCCATAATCTAGGCATGACGGTGATTGCCGAGGGTATTGAAGACGCGCGGCAAATGGACTGCCTATGCCACTTCCAGGCAGAGTATGGCCAGGGCTACTTCTTTGCCAAACCGCTCACCGCCGAGGATGCCACCGCCCTCTTGGCCGCCAACCCCTGCTGGAAACCGCGACGCTTTTTGCCTGCCTCAGAAACAGGCAAGCCAGGCCACCCCATGATTTCATACCCCATTGCCGACACCGATGCTAGCTAGGGGCTGCTCCCATGCCTGTAACCGGTTAGCCCAGTGGAACATTTGCTTCTAACCCTAAAGCGATCGCCCCTGTAGACACGGGATCTCGCCGGTCAAACGTCCCCTGACGACAAATCGGTCTGTTATGATGCGATGGGCTAAAAAGGGGATCTCTACGATCGATCATCTCACCACCCATCAATATCCATCAGTCTTTACCCTGAAGTCTTTACCCTTAGCGAGGATCTTACGCGTGAACTTGCCGACCACCATTGCCGGACTCTCCACGGAGCATATTCTAGAGGTCACCCGCTCCATAGGCTGGGGCGCAGCGGAAATTCTACAGACCTACTATCGAGGAGAAACTCCCGTCGGCGCACAGGCAGGGCTGAATGTGCAGGAAGGCAAGGATGGCCCCGTGACCTCCGCCGATCTGGCCGCCAATCACTACATCCTCGATCGCTTAACCACCGCCTTTGGGCAAGACACCTTTGGCTACTTGAGCGAAGAAACCTACAAAGCTCTGAAAAGCCAGGCACCCTTCCCCGAAGACTGGCTGTGGATTATTGATCCCCTAGATGGCACCCGCGACTTTATCGATCGCACTGGCGAATATGCGCTCCATATCGCCTTGACCTACCAAGGTCGTCCCATGCTGACGGTGGTGGTCTGTCCTGAACTGGGCAAGCTGTACTACGCAACCAAAGGCGGCGGAGCCTTTGTAGAAACCCCAGATGGCACCACCACGCCCCTAAAGGTATCCCGACGCGATCGCCCCGAGGACTTAGTCGTGGTCATGAGCCGTACCCACCGGGATGATCGCTTCAACCAACTGCTGAAGCAGCTTCCTTGCCAACATCAAATTGCCGTGGGCAGCGTCGGCGGCAAGATTGCGGCGGTGGTGGAGCAACGGGCCGATGTCTATATTTCTCTCTCGGGCAAATCGGCTCCCAAGGATTGGGATATGGCGGCACCGGAGCTGATTTTGACGGAAGCCGGCGGACAGTTCACCTACGCCGATGAAACCCCGTTGCAGTACAACCGGGGGGATGTGAACCAGTGGGGATGTCTCATTGCCAGCAATGGTCAGCATCACACCGACCTTTGCACCACCGCCCGCACTCTTTTAGCCGCCATTGATGCCCAGTAGCTAGGACTCTGAGGCGGCAGTAACCCGCCTAGTTGCTAAGGGGGAAACCCTTGTGTGTCCTGGAATTCCTTGTCGTTTTTCTGTCTTCGTTCTTCTATCTTGCGGCACTAGCCTGGAGCCGTGAGCAGGTGGTGCGCCATCTGGCAGTCCGCTTGGATCTGATCCTTCAAGGCATCCAGGGAGTCGAATTTCTGTTCGGGGCGCAGAAAGTGGCGGAGAAAAACAGACAGTCGACGATGGTACAGATCGCCTGACCAATCCAGCAGATGCACCTCTAGGGTTTGCTGCAGGCCATTCACCGTAGGGCGATGCCCCAGATTCATCACGCCGGGATGTAGGGTACCGTCTAGGTCAACCCACACTGCGTAGACGCCCTGGCGAGGCAGTAATTTTTGAGGCGGCGTCTCCAGATTCGCCGTCGGAAAGCCGAGGGTGCGCCCCAACTGCTGTCCTTGCACCACCGTACCCGTGAGGGCATAGGGTCGCCCCAGTAAATGGTTGGCCCTGGCAATATTACCCAGCCCCAGAGCATCACGAATCGCAGAACTGCTGATGCGATCGCCCCCATCGGCATAGAGCGGCACCACCGTCACCTGAACGCCAAACGTCGCCGCGATCGCCCTCAAATCTGCCGTTGTTCCCGAGCGATCGCGGCCAAAGCAAAAGTCTTCACCGACACTGATATGGCGAGCACCAAGACCATCAACCAAAATGCGCTGCACAAACTCCTGAGGGGTTAATTGCGCTAAGCCTTGATCAAAGGGCAGCAAGACCAATTGTTCGATCCCCAGCTTGGCCAACTCCCGCACCTTCTCATCTAGGGGCGTCAGCAACAGCCGGCGTTCTCCGGCGAAAAACTCCCGAGGATGGGGGAAGAAAGTCACCACGGTGCGTAGGGGGCGATCGCCCTGAGCCTGCTGATCATCAGAAGAGCGATCGCCTCCCTGCAGCTCGCTAGGCGGAGAGGGTTGATGTTCGAGGGATGTAGCCACCGAACCTGGAGCTAGCGGATCTTGCTGATCCCTGCAAGATTCCTGCAAAATTGGCGCAAGAACACGTTGATGTCCACGATGGACACCATCAAAATTTCCGAGGGCGACGACCGTTGGGGTGCGCGCTGTATTGAGTGACGAAGTGATCCACACGCTTTACATTCTGACACATAGCGTGAAACCCTTAGTGCAAACCTGATAACTGCCTGATACTTGCTTGATGCCTGCCCGAGAACAGCGAGATGGATTCCCACGCCGTTCTACCTCTTGTATCTGAACCATGAAGCGCTATACTAGCGAAACTTTCCATGGCACTCTATCCATTACCTGTCGTCATTGGAACACAACCCCCAAGCTCTGATCCGCAATCCTGACGCAGCTGGTTTAATTGAATGCTGATTTCGATCGTCATGAGTCCAATTTTTCAGACCATCTTGGTCATTGTGCTAGCGCTGATCAGCTTCGTGGCCGAATGGGTGCCCGTTGACCTGACTGCCTTGATGGTCGCGGTGCTGCTGATGCTGCTAGGTCTGGTGACCCCAGAAGAAGGCGTCTCAGGATTTGGCAACTCAGCCACCATCACCGTCATGGCCATGTTTATCCTCAGTGCTGGCATCTCCCGCACAGGGGTGATCCAGGTCGTGCGGAATTGGCTCGTTGACTGGGGCGGCCAACGCATTTCCCAGCAAATCTTCGTCATGGGCATGATTGTGGGGCCCATTACGGCCTTCATCAATAACACCGCCGTCGTCGCCGTGTTTCTGCCCATTGTGGAAGACTGGTGCAAAGTACAAGGGCGATCGCCCTCCAAGCTGCTGATTCCCCTCTCCTACGCCACGGTCATGGGAGGTATGCTCACCCTGATTGGCACCTCCACCAACGTCCTCGCCAGCGGTATATCGGCCCAGCTAGGCTACGGCGAATTTTCCATCTTCCAATTCAGCGCTCTCGGAATCATTGTATTTGGCATTGGGATCACATACCTATCCCTCGTGGCACCCAACCTGCTGCCCGCCCGTAAGCCACCACGCGGCGAGTTTCTCGGGCGCGACTATGAACTCAATGACTATGTGAGCGAGGTTGTGGTCTCTGCTCGGTCAAGCCTCATTGGCCAAACCCTGCGCGCTAGCCAACTGCAGCGTAAAGTTGATATTGATGTTCTAGAAATCATTCGCGAAAATACCCACTTTCCCCAACCCCTGGCAGACAAGGTGCTAGCTTCAGGGGATATTTTAATTGTGCGGGGCAGTCGGGAAGATTTACTGAGTATCCGGGAAGAACGAGGTCTCGACATCTTGCCCGAAGTGCAGTTTGGTAACGAAAGCCTAGCCTCTGAAATTAGCTCCGGGGAAGAACAGGTTGCGGAAGTCTTGATCCTCTCCAATTCTCGACTCAGCGGCTCAACCCTCAAAGAAATCCGGTTTCGCCAACGCTACAACACCACCGTGCTCGCCATTCGCCGTGGAGAAGACGTGTTGCGCAAGCGACTAGGACGAGTGCCCCTACGCTTTGGCGATGTGCTGTTGGTGCAAGGCCCACGGGATAGTATCCTCGGTCTGCAAACCACGCGGGAGCTCCTCGTCCTAGAGCAGCGAGATATTGAAAACCTGCGCGCTGACAAAGCCTGGATCTCAGTAGCCATTATTTTGTCGGTCATCGTGCTATCGGCCTTCAATGTTGCACCGATTATGGTCACCGCCTTAGCTGGCGTGATTGCCATGGTGCTCACAGGCTGCCTTAAACCTGGTGAACTCTACGGTGCTGTCCGTTGGGACATTATCTTTCTGTTAGCAGGCTTGATCCCCCTAGGGATTGCCATGCAAAAGTCAGGCACCACAGAATGGATCGCCCAAGGACTCCTGGCCCTCGGAGGCAATTTACCTGGGTATTGGATTCTTTTCCTCTTCTATGTAGCCACATCGTTGCTGACAGAAATCCTGTCTAACAATGCCTCCGTGGTGCTCATGCTGCCGATCGCCGTGGAGGTAGCCCGCGCCCTAAGTCTCAATCCCTTCGCCTTCATGTTTGCCGTCACCTTTGCCGCATCCAATAGCTACATGACCCCGATTGGCTATCAAACCAACACCATGGTCTACGGGCCAGGGGGCTATCGCTTCCTAGACTTTACCCGCGTAGGAGCACCCCTCAGTCTCATTTTCTCCATTGTGACGCCGCTGCTCATTGTGCTGATCTATGGGTTGTAGGGGAAGATATCTGGGGGATCCATGCCTCTGATCCCTAGCCGTTCTAAGCTGCTCACGGTAGCATTTGAGTACAGCCATCTTTACGACCTCTGGCCTATCCCCACCAGACGACGACCAACAACAAGGCTCCCCAGCGATTCCCATACTGTGCGTAGGACGCGATCCCCATGACCACCCAGATGCCCAAGCCCCCCAGTTCCACCAGCATCAACTGGTCAGCGATCGCTCAGGATTTTACCGCCGTGGTGGGCAAGAGTCGGGTGATCCTGCGCCAGGAAGAACTCTTGGTGTATGAATGCGATGGGCTCACCAGCTATCGCCAGCGTCCTGCGGTCGTCGTCCTGCCCCGCACCACGGAGGAAGTGGCCGCCTTGGTCAAACTTTGCGATCGCCATTCGGTGCCCTTCATTGCCCGAGGATCGGGGACGGGGCTATCGGGGGGTGCTCTGCCGGTGGAAAACAGCGTACTCATTGTCACCACCTTGATGAAACGCATCCTCAACGTGGACTACGAGAATCAATGCGTCACCGTCCAGCCAGGGGTGATCAATACCTGGGTCACCCAGAGCGTGAGTGGAGCTGGGTTCTACTATGCCCCCGATCCCTCCAGCCAAAGCGTCTGCTCCATTGGCGGGAACGTGGCCGAAAATTCTGGCGGGGTGCATTGCCTCAAATATGGCGTCACCACCAATCACGTCCTAGGGCTCAGACTGGTTCTGCCCGATGGATCGGTGAAAGACTTGGGGGGCACCATACCGGAAATGCCCGGCTATGACCTCACCGGCGTTGTCGTCGGCTCAGAAGGCACCTTGGGGATCGCCACAGAAATTACCCTAAAAATCCTCAAGGTACCTGAATCCATCCAAGTCCTCCTGGCAGACTTCATGAGTGTGGAAGCCGCTGGCGCTGCCGTGTCTGACATCATCAGCGCTGGGATCATTCCAGCCGGCATGGAAATGATGGACAACTTTAGCATCAACGCCGTGGAAGACGTAGTGGCCACCGCCTGCTATCCCCGAGATGCGATCGCCATTTTGCTGATTGAACTAGACGGCCTGGCCGTAGACGTCGCCGCCAACAGCGATCGGGTTGCCGAGATATGTCGTCGCAACGGAGCCCGCAACGTAGTCACCGCCACCGAGGCACAAGACCGGCTGCGGCTTTGGAAAGGGCGGAAGGCTGCCTTTGCGGCCATGGGCAAACTCAGCCCAGACTACTACGTCCAAGACGGCGTGATTCCCCGAACTAAGCTGCCGGAAGTGCTTCAGGCGATTGAGTCTCTTGGCGAAAAGCATGGCTATCGCGTAGCCAACGTGTTCCATGCCGGAGATGGCAACTTGCATCCCCTAATTCTGTACAACAACTCCATACCGGGGCAGCTAGAAGCGGTAGAAGCCCTCGGAGGCGATATTTTGAAGCTTTGTGTTCAAGTGGGGGGAAGCATTTCCGGAGAACATGGCATTGGTTCCGACAAACGCTGCTATATGCCGGAGATGTTTTCTGAAGCGGATCTTGAAACCATGCAATACGTGCGACAGGCGCTTAATCCAAGGGGGTTAGCTAATCCTGAGAAGCTGTTTCCAACACCCCGCACCTGCGGTGAAGCAGCTCGAAACGCTGTACCTGAATCTTGGCCAGACAACGTAGAGCGTTTTTAGGGAGCGATCGCCCCTCACCCAACACCTCTCGACATCTCTCACCCTAGATTCAACTCTAGGTAGTTCAACTCTAGGTAGTGAGAGGGAGACGGTAGGTGGAGAGTTGCCAACGACCCTAAACCAGGCCATGTCATTAATGACACGGCATTGATGACATCATGGGTCAACGATCGGACAGGCTACGTGTCTGAAAGCTAGGATGCATTGGTGATAGCAAACTGCTCAGCAGGTTGAATCTGATATTTAATCAAATTCGCCAAGTCCTGCAATTGACTAATGGCCTCGGCTCCCTCTAACTTCATGAGTTCGCGATCATCGCGCATCTCAGTCCAAGTGATGCCATAATCTGACACCAAAAATCGAATCAAGTGGTTATCACCTAAGCTCACCATGAATGATGCGCTATTCATCTGCCCGCCACAGGTGTAGCAAGACGCTAAGTAGCCGCGACGCTCCAGCACAATCGCCATTGCCTGAAGATTCATCACGAGATCTTTCACAAACTGTCGATGTTGTTCTGCAAGACGTGTAAACATGAGTTGCCTCCAGTCACCTCACACAATTTAAACACTTTAATCTTTTTTTAAGAATTCCACACCCCACTGATTAGGATTTTCGAACTTAGCGTAGCCTCGACTACAGAAAAACTAATCAGCAGTCGTTTCTATTTTGCTGTTGAATAACAGCAGCATGACCTACGCTAGCGAAGTTGTCCAACGGGTACCGTATCAAGCAAGACAAGTTGGATCGATGGGCAACTTGTCGAAGCATTCAACCGAGCAGCTAAAGGAGCTGACGACTCGTTACCTAGGGGATTCAGTCAATCTGACCGAGCTTCCGTGAAGTTTGCGCGAATCGTAACCTAGGGGGGTCAGAAACTCAGAAACTTGATGCGACTTTTAAACTTAGGCTGGTCTAACACGTAACCAAACTATTCACATCCATATAGCGTAGCGCGTGGAAGAGAAACGTGGTTTTTTCTAAGCGAATATGTATGGTTTTGTGATGTTTCTGAGGGGCTCTCCCTGAATGTACGGAGACTGGCTGTGCTCTTACTAGGACGGCGACACAGGGATAGATGGGTCAACCTGGCTTTGGAGCTTCAGTTGGCGTTCGGCACGTAATTTGGGCTGGAGGTATAGATTTTCTAGCAAGACGGTACATCCAGCAATCCAAGGCGGCACAATTAACGCTCCAATGATGCCCAGAACCTGCGCTCCTCCCAACACTGCCAGAAGTTGATACAGAGGATGCACCCCCACGGAGGAGCCCACAAGGAGCGGATCCAGGATGTAGGTTTCAATATTTTGGATGATCACAAACAGCAGCAGCACCCAAAGGAACGTCCACCACCCCTGGGAAATGGCCACCAGTAGCGCGGGGATCGATCCCAAAATGGGGCCCAGGAAGGGAATCAAGTTGGTGACACCCGCGATCGCTCCCAGACCCAGGGCATACTCCGACAATCCCAGAAAACCAAGACTGGTGGTAATCGCCACACCCAAAATGGCCGAGACCAGCACCCGACCCCGAATATAGCTGCCCATGCGCTGGGTCATGGGGGCAAACTGAGCGGCAAGACGTTCATCCCAGGGCTGGGGCAACAGTCGCGCTAGGTTTCCCAAGAGCGTGCGGCTATCGGACAAAATGTAGCCCGAGAGGAAGATGGCCAGAATCAGGCTAAAAATACCCCCCACAAACCCGGTGGTGAGGCTAAACGAACGCAGCAGGATTTTTTGGGTGGAGGTAATTGCCCAACGAGTCAACCCTTGCACATCAAAGAACTGATCAAAAAGCTGGCTGACCAAATCTGGGCGGGTTTCATTTTGCTGCATCGCCCAGGTTTCAGCGATCGCCAGCACGTCTTTGAGGTAAACCGGCAGCTTGCGAATCAGCCGTTCAATTTGCTCGAAGGCCGTGGGGCCAATAATCAAGCTGACGCCAATGATCCCCGAGATCAAGGTGAGGTAGACCAGGATCACCGTCACCCAGCGCGGGATGCGCCATTGTTCTGCCCAATCCACAATCGGAGCAAAGGTGGCCGCTAAGACCACGGAGATCATCAGCAGTAGGAGCAAACTGCGCAGTTGCCATAGGAGCACCACCAGCACAATACTCCCCAACACCACCAAAATATTTGAGAGAGACAACGTAAACCGTTGTTCAGGTACACCGTTCAATGGGTCGGGCTCCTTATGCACAAACAAACTAGCCATAAACTTGGGAGGTGGGATCACGCTGCCATGAAGCCAGAACTAGCCTAGAGACTCACGCCTAGATTTGCCATCAAAACCAGGCTAGATCAAGCATCCCTGGGCGATCGCCTGGGTTGAGCCCGAATCGCCAACGCAGGTTTTCACCGACACGGCAGCGGCCCGTCATCCTGCCCTAACTGCGGCGGCACTGGAGATGAGTAGAAGTTGTAGTAGGCAGTAGGGTGGGCAATACCCACCCTACTAGACTTCCAGATAGCATTGTTCGTGAACAAGCATGACAGGCCGGCTGGATACCTCTTGGATCCATGGGGAAGCTGGACGGATTAGATGTCCCAAGCTCTGTACTCGGCCCTAGATGGCATCGTGTTCCCGCTATCCTGATCCCGTAAAATCCTGTCCCGTTAAAGAGTATAGACAAAATCATCGACGATCGCGCCAGGAACCCACATACCGCCTAGATCGCGATGTTCATAGCTACCCACTTCTGGCACAAAGTCCTGGGTTTGCGTCAACGCCACCAAGTTACTGCCAAAACAGCGGTAGAGACTTTCATCAAACCGTAGGTTTTCAATGGGGGCAATCATCTGACCCGCTTCGACCCAAAAACAGGCATAGCGAGTCATGCCGGTAATGCGTCCTGTGGGGCGATCGCTCCAGTTGAGATAGTGCAAATTGGAAACATACAGCCCTGTATCCAGCGTGGTCAGGACATGATCGGGTAATAGATCACCCGGCCGCAGATCGGGCGATCGCAATGTTTCCCCCCCATTGGCTCCGTTAGCAACCTTGCCATACTCTTTGGCCGTACGAGCATTAACTAGGGTATTCACCAACTCTCCCTGCACAATCAGCGGTACATGGGCAGGCGTCATGTCGCCCAGTTGGTTGAAGCGGGGTACCAGGCCATGGCTAAAGTCTTCCGATAGGGTGAAAAGCGGGGATAGCCGCTCCCCGGTTTGCAGCAAGCGGAATGCACTGTCCCCCCGCTGCAGGGCGGCTTCACTGATCCCTCCCCAGGAAAACATGCTCAACAGTTCAGCGATCGCTGCCGGAGCAAAATAGGTGCGATAGCTGCCCGCGGGCACGGTCTTCCTAGGCTGAGCCAAGCGGGTGAGCTGCTGCTTAGCTTGGTCGAGCCGGGCGGTATAGCGATGGGGCTGCCAATGACTGCCGGCATAGGTACCCTTCACCGCCTGCCCCTCGGCGGTAAACAGAGAATAGTCGAGGGTGAAGGAATCGGTGGCAAACCAGTGATACTGCCCCACCGAATCACCATAGCCACGCACCACCCGTCCGCCGGCATACAGGCCTGCAAAATCCAAGCCTGCCACCTCCGCCAGCACCAAATCTGGCACATCTCTAGGGGCAGGAATCATGCCCTGATAGAGTTCGCCACTGGTGGCCGTGCCGCTGGGTAAGACCAAGTAGGGATCCACCGGCAGTTGGGGCAGGTCGCGCCGTAGGGTATCGAGGGCGGCTTGGGCATGGTGCCAATCCTGATCCCAGATACCCGTCAGCGGCAGATCATAGTATCCCGTGCGCTGATCGGCCATCACCGTCAGCCGCACCTGGCAATCGCTGACGGTGCCAATTTGGCGTACCTTAGCGCGGTTGAATCGGACAAACTGACTTTGTTCGCCCGTGAGTTCAAGACTCATGTGCTCATGGGCATGGAGGCGATCGCCCAGGGCATTCACCAAGTGCCGGAAGGCAAGTTCAAGCTGGTCGGCTTTGGTGGACATCATGCTGCCCCTCCTCCAAAAACGTCTACTTGCTCAAAGGCGCAGACCGGCGATCCGTGGCCAACCCAAATCAACTGATTGGGCTCACCCTTGCCACAGAGAGGCGTGCCATAGTGTTGCCAGGTGGAGCGATCGCCCACGAGACGGAGACTATGCCAAAACTCGGGCGTTGTGGCACGGTAGTTGGGATTACGTAGCGTGCGGGTGATCTGTCCCTGTTCGATCCGCTTGGCATATTCACAGCCAAACTGAAACTTATAGCGCTGATCATCAATCGACCACGAGCGATTGGTTTCCATATAAATGCCATCGTCAATCTGGGCAATCAGCTCTGGCAAGGGCGTTGAACCAGGCTCTAGGTTAAGGTTGGCCATGCGGTCAATGGGTGGGCGGTTCCAAGAGGTAGCCCGAGCGCAGGCCACCCCAGCCACCCGTAACCGCTCCTGGCTTTCTAAACTGCCCAAACCGCGCTCTAGGGTGCCAGATCGGATCAGGTATTGCCGTTGGGCCGGGGCTCCGATGTCATCAAACTGGTAGCTAGCTAGCTCCCCATCGATGGTGGGATCAAACACCACGTTCATCAACGGCGAACCATAGGCCAGCCGTCCAAAATCTTGAGGTTTCACAAAGCTACCGCCCGCATAGTTACGCTCATCCCCCAAGATGCGATCCAACTCCAGGGGATGCCCCACACTTTCATGCAGTTGCAGCATCATTTGATCAGGAGCCAGAACCAGGGTAGTTTTTGCCGTCGGGCATTCCTCCGCCGTCAGCAGTTCCACCGCCTGCTCACCAATTTTCTGCGATCGCGCCCAGAGATCATCGGTCAAAAAACGTTCCCAGCCCCCTTGAAAGGAATGGGCCAGATATCCGTGGTCGCTGCGCTGCTGAATGATCGATCCATCCTCCGCTGTTGCCGACAGATGCCCTTCCACCACCGACAGGGTTTGATGCACATCCGAACCGCTGCTGCTCACCAGCCAGATATCGATCTCCCGAGTCACGGCGGTGGCGATCGCCTGCACAACCTGGGACGACACCGTCAAATGACGACATAGCTGCAGGAGAATATCATTCACATCCCCCGCCGTTAGCGCATCCAGCGGTTTTGCACAGGGCGAGCGATAGTGCCCCACCACGGGCGGGCGAGTCGACGTGGTACAGGCATGTAGCCCCCACTGCCGAGCGGCAATCGCCTGTAGCTGCGCTTGGTCTGCTGCGCGCTGAACATCATCACGATCAAAGGAGTTGGTGGCTCCATAGCCCAACTGCCCATCCACCACCACCTCCACCATGATGCCCATATCTAGACGGGTGCCGTTGTGGGTGGGATGCTGACGGCGCACCGATCGCCGCGTTGACACCTCTCGCATGGCCCGCAGGCCAATCCAGTCTGCATCGACGCGCAGAGACTGCAAGAGTTGAGTTAGGTCAGGAATCATAGGGTTCAAGGCAGAGGATAGGTTGAAGACCACCAAACAGATCGACAGGATCGCCGTTGCCACCAGCGATCGCCATCGATGTTCTTCAGTGTATTCAAGGTATACAGCGGGATGGTCGCCTGATGAGTAAGTAGATGCCTAACGTCCCGAGATCATGACCCTAGCTGGTCGCGCTTAGCCAAAGGAGATGATCAGGTATCCGTCCTGGAATTTTGCCCCCGTCACCGATCGCCCCTGGAGGGCCGGCGGCAGGAAGATGTTGCGTCGCTGATCCCCTGCTTCGATGGTCACCTCAGGGCCATATTGAGTTAGCTTAACCTGAGTTTTATTGAACCCTGGCAAAAACAAGCTCACCTGGCGATCGCGTTCATTGACGGTCATCGGGCGGGGCGCTTGGGTGGCTTGGCGGAAATCGGGCAGGGCCGGGGCGATCGCCTCCCAACTAGCCTGGTGAGGAATGGACGAGACGGCCAGGGGCGCAAACTCCGCCGACACATCGCCCTCAGCTTGGTTGAGCAACACACCGCCAACGGTGAGCCCCACCTGCTGAGCACTGCCCCACAGGTATCGGGCCGTAGCGATCGCATCTGGACGATCCGTGGTGACGAGATAGGCCGCCACCCGACTGGCATCCGCCACCGCCGTCTTGCCGTTATCCAAAAGATTATTCACTTGCCCCGCGGGCTGCGAGGAGAAAATATCACCCGACCAGTCTACATTCAAGATCGCTCCAGCAATGGGCTGCACAAACGGTGAGAGGGTTTTACCCAAATCTGACTCACTCAAGACGGTGCGAAAACGGCGCAGATACCAGCTCAAAATTTCCGGCATTCCCAGCATCCGCAGGGTCGCCATATCCCCCGTCCCGTCGTAGACCAAGACATCATAGGCACCACTGGCATCATACTCCCGCAAAGCATTGAGAGCGAGGGCCGTATCCATGCCCGGCAGCACGCCCAGCTCTTGCCCATAAACCGCCTTGAAAAACGGGGTGCGCAGATAGGTAGCCTCTTGACGCTTGAGTTCATCCCAGCTTTGCTCCAGCAAATGCGCCGTATGCAGCTGCACCACGGACAAGTTGGGAGCGATCGCGGCGGGAATGGGCCCGACCTCATGCCCCAATAAGGTTGAAAAACCTGGACTTGGATCTTGTCCCAAGAGTAACGTGCGCTGCCCTTGAGCAGCAAAGCGATGGGCAGCCGCGATCGCCATGGTGCTGCGACCCGTGCCCCCTTTTCCTAAAAACGTCAAAATAAATGACATGGTTGACCTTCTACGCAATCGACATCTAGAACAAAGCTATGGGGAATCCCCTTTGCTAGGCTAGCCAAATCCCTGCCCTGAAGGATACCCCCAAGGCAGGATGATTGCCGTACCCCTAGGGACGGTGCCCTAGATGATCGGATATGTCATGGGATATGTCATGGGAGGGCAAAATGCTAGGAAACCCAGCGCTGGTCGCCGCCACTCAAGCTCACGCTAGTTCCAGCTCGTCCTCAAAAAACCAGGTAGAAAACTGATCATTTTCAAACTTGACGACCAGTCCCACACCACTGCCGTCTACCATTTTGAAGCCTTCAATCACACCCGTTTTACCCAAGCGCTTCACCACATCATCCGACGTCCGATCGCGCAACCGACAGAGCCGAACCTTTTGTCCTACTTCTAAGATCGCCATTCAAACAAGTCCCAACAATTAATAAACCATCCATAGCAAACCATCTCACAGTCTATCAGCCTGAAGTTACTCATTTGAATGCCTTTTTGCCCCAATCTGGTAACTTTTCTCTCTCCAGTCAACAGCGATTTCGTGGGTGACCCTGACGCCAACGCCCAACACCCTAGGAAAAAGATGGGATTCCTCAGCAGCGATCGCCACCGAGTCGTTTACCATAAGGGCTGGCGTATAGGTGATGGCTATGCTGGCAAAGCGGATTTTACCCTGCTTAGACGTGAAAGCAGGACGGGTCGTGAAGGGAGTCAATTTCGTCAACTTGAGGGATGCTGGGGATCCCGTCGAGCTGGCCCAGGTCTACAACCAAGCGGGGGCCGACGAATTGGTCTTTCTAGACATCACCGCCACCCATGAAGATCGAGACATTATTTTTGACGTGGTCTATCGCACAGCGGAGCAAGTCTTCATTCCGCTGACGGTGGGCGGCGGCATCCAATCCTTAGAGTCGATTAAAAAATTGTTAAGGGCGGGAGCCGACAAAATCAGCATTAACTCTTCTGCTGTGCGCGATCCAGACTTTGTAAACCGGGCCAGCGATCGCTTCGGCAATCAATGCATCGTGGTGGCCATTGATGCCCGGCGGCGTCCCGATCCCACCAACCCTGGCTGGGATGTCTATATCAGGGGTGGTCGCGAGAATACAGGACTGGATGCGATCGCTTGGGCCCAAGAGGTGGCCGAACGCGGCGCTGGAGAACTCTTGATTACCAGCATGGACGCCGACGGCACCCAGGCAGGCTATGACCTAGAGCTCACTCGCACCATTGCCAACGCCGTGCAAATTCCGGTGATTGCCTCCGGTGGAGCCGGCACCTGCGCCCACATTGGCGAAGCATTGACCGATGGAGGAGCCGAGGCAGCTCTTTTAGCATCTCTACTGCACTATGGTCAACTCACCATTTCTGAGATTAAGGAGTATTTAGCCTCCCAACAGATCCCGGTGCGACACTAACCTACCCCATCCACCTGCGCCACCTGCCAGCGATCGCTCTCACCTCAACAACCCGAAATACCTTGCCAGCTATGGGCTTGATAGATTTAGGGAGCGATCGCTCTTCCAAAAATCTTAAGATTGTCTGCAGATATCATTCCTGTCCCAGACTGTGCGTTTGTAAAAGAAACTGTTACAATGAGTGAAATGTTAATTTTAGTTAACGCATATTTAAGAAAAGCAATGGTTCTAATCCTATTTTTAGTTATAGGTCTGGTTGCTTGGGCATTACACCTGATGCAGCAAGCCGTGGAGAGCCATGAGTTTTCGCTAATGCTGGCAGGCTTCCTCGTTTCCAGCGCCGCCGCCGCCCTAGTTGGCGTCTACTTTTTGATGGGGCATTACGTCGGCTATATGAGCGACATGACCCAACGCAGCTACATCTCAGAAGACATGTCAGGCTGGACTGTTTCGGTTGAAGATTATCCTAGCTGGATCGAGAGTTCTCCTCGCATCGCCCAGAACTAGCATTCCCTCAAACACCTGGCTACCCATCAATCACAAGCTCTACATAAAACGATAACACCAACTTCTGACCAAGAATCAGCTATTCAAGCAACAGCCTTACAACGGCAATACCTATAGCGACAGCGATTATAGCGACAACCAAGGATGCATTGGGGAATTGGATCTCCAATGTTTTTTTGTACCTTCCCGCCCCCCTGCCGTTGGAGACTCACGTTGGATGAACCGACCATCCCCCCTCGATCGCCACCGACGCAAGAATGCCCTCCTCCATCTCCATGGCAAGCAATCGAGATAGCAGACACATCGTAAGTTCCATCTTATGGTGAACATAGCTGGCCAGATTACGGCTGGATGCAGTAAGAACGCAGAGAAGTTAGCCATGAATATTACTCCATCCACACAGACTGCAACCTTTGCTGCTGGATGTTTTTGGGGCGTTGAAGCGTCCTTCCGCCAATTGGATGGCGTCGTGAACACAGCAGTGGGCTACACCGGTGGTCATTGGCTGAGTCCCAGCTACCTAGATGTCTGCGGCGGCATGACTGGGCATGTGGAAGCTGTGCAGATCGACTATGAACCGAGCTGCATCAGCTACGATCGCTTGCTGGAGGTCTTTTGGAGTATCCATGATCCCACCAAGCTTGATCGCGAGGGCCCCGACAAGGGCCCCCAGTATCGCTCTATGATTTTTGTCCATAGTGCTGACCAGGAACAGCGGGCCCAAGCTTCGAAACAGCGGATCATCCAGTCCGGTCAATACGATCGCCCGCTACAAACGCAGATTCAACCGATCTCAGCTTTCTATATGGCGGAGGACGCTCATCAGAACTATTACGCTAAAAAGCGGGCGGGCCAAGGGTAAGAGCGATCGCCCCCACCAAGGCTAGATTCCCGTTCTACTCTAGAGCGATCGCCAAGCTACTGGGACGGGCCAGATCACCCTTAAGCACAACCCCCCGCTGATTGGCATGGAGATGGCGCACAATTCGGTAAATCGTCTCAACCTGATCGGGCGCACCCACCTGATCTGCCAAGGCTTTCAGCGACAGAGGTTGCTTGGCCGCGGTTAAGGTTTTGACCACCTGCTGCTGCAGACTGAGGACACCGGCAGCGGCCTTTTTGCCTGCTTCCACACCCGGTTGGTGATAGGCATTGATATTGACCAAAGAGGCATAGATACCCACCGCCCGCTCATAGAGAGCAATCAACGCTCCCACCATCTGCGGCGTCACGGCAGGAATAGTTACCGTAATGGAATCGCGCTGGTTTTCAAACAGGGCCTGACGGGTTCCCTGCAACAGCCCCGACAGGTAGTCACCACTGGTTACCCCCGGTTCCACATCTATGGATGGGCCGGAGCGATCGCCCAAGACTTCGATGAAGGTGACAAAGAAATTGGGAACGCCATCCCGCAGTTGTTGCACATAGGCGTGCTGATCCGTTGACCCCTTATTGCCATACACCGCAATGCCTTGATGCACCGTATTGCCATTGAGGTCTGTGGCTTTGCCCAAGGATTCCATCACCAACTGCTGTAGGTAGCGGCTAAACAACAGCAGACTATCTTTGTAGGGCAACATCACCATGTCCTTATCGCCCTTGCCATTCCCGGCATAGTACCAACTTAGGGCCAAGAGCGCCGCCGGATTCTTCTCTAGGCCAGACACACGGGTGGCAACATCCATCTCCGCTGCGCCGTCCAGCATGGCTTGGATATCAATGCCCTGAAGCGCCGCCGGCAACAGCCCCACCGCCGACAGTTCCGACGTGCGTCCTCCCACCCAGTCGTGCATGGGGAACATAGCAAGCCAGCCTTCAGATTTGGCTACCTGATCCAGCGTGCTGCCATGACCGGTGACAGCGATCGCGTAACGAGAAAACTCTAGACCACGAGCCTGGTAAGCATGGTGAACTTCCATCATGCCGTTGCGGGTCTCCGGCGTGCCGCCTGATTTAGAGGTGATGATCACCAAGGTGGAAATTAAGCGATCGCCCAAGCGTTCCAAGACGCGATCGATGCCGGTGGGATCGGTGTTGTCAATGAAGTGCATCCGCAGAGGCGGGTTGGGATCGGCTAGGGCATCGGCGACAAACTGGGGCCCTAGGGCCGATCCACCAATGCCCACCGATAGCACATCGGTAAACTTGCCGCCTTGGGGTGGATGCAGTTCACCGGTATGGATTCTGTGGACAACGGTTTTGATCTGCTCTAGGGTCTCAACAATATCCCGCTTGAGTTCAGCGGTGGGTGCGAGGTCGGGATTGCGCAGCCAGTAGTGGCCCACCATACGATCTTCATCCGGGTTGGCGATCGCTCCTCCTTCTAGAGCAACCTGATCGGCAAAAGCCTGTTCAAACCTTGGACGCATCTCCTCCACAAACGCATCATCAAACTGCATCCGACTGATATCGAGGTAGAGCCCCAAACCACTGTGGTAGTACAACCAATCTTGATACCGTTGCCAGAGTGCGATCGCATCCATAGAAACTCTCACGTAAACGTTTATGTATTGACATCAACAAGATATCCATTGCCCCACTCTAGGGTGATAGGTCAACGATCTCGACCCCTGGCTCTTGATTGAATCCCTACCAGTTTACCGAGTTCGGTCAACCGGACTCCTTACCTTAAGGCATATTCAAGGTTAGCTCGAAGAACCTAGCCCTTCTGCATCATCGACCTGGGTGCATGTCTATCTTCTGCGTCAATGCATGTCTAGAATACATGTCTAACCATGAACGATCGGTAGACTAAGCACAGGATGCTCCACCGAATGCGATAAAATTCAAACTCTGCCCCAGCAACGGATCAGCGCGCCAAGGACTTGGCTATCTTCTGAAGATGACCGTCCCTGCCCTGCCCTCTCGCTCCTGGCAGCATTACCTTGCATGGTCAACGGTATGGAAGGATACATCGTTTCGCTCATTATTTTTACCGCTATTCTGGCTGTTTTTGGGCTAGGGCTCAACCTACAGTGGGGATTTACGGGGCTAATTAACTTCGGCCATGTCGCCTTTATGACCCTAGGAGCCTACACCACGGCACTGCTAAGCTCCATCGACATTCCCTGGCTACCGCTCCCCCTACAGATTCTCGGAGCCGTTATCCTGGGCGCAACCTTGGCTGCCGCCCTAGGACTGTTGATTGGCTTCTCAACGCTGCGTCTGCGGGAAGACTATCTGGCCATTGTCACCATCGGTGTCTCAGAAATTGTCCGCCTGATCGCCCTCAATGAAGAATGGCTGACCCGAGGCTCCTTTGGCATCCAGCGCTATCCCTTACCCCTAGGGCAGTTTAGCCCCAACCTTCCCACGCGGCTGGGCATGATCGCTATTCTTCTCTTGGTGATCGGTATCGCCTACTGCCGTCTTTGGCAATGGATGGGACAACAGCTTCAACCGATCTCGCGATCGCAGCTCGTCACCAGCCTAGTGCCGATCGTGGGGTACCTCGTATCGCTCGCTGTCCTAATTGTGGGGATTGGTCTAGGGGCGCGATCGCTGAAGGCCGCCGCTAACCTACCCAGTTGGGTCTTAGGTTTAGGCCTGCTATCCGCCATCGTGGGCACCAGCCTGCTCTATGCCTGGCTAGCCAAGCGCTTCCTCCTGCCCTTAGCCGCTCGAACAACTGCCCTATCCTTAGTTTGGGTGTCCATCCTCTCGCTCCTGGGCGGATGGTTGACCACCATTGCCGCGATCGCCCTCTACCACTACGATCGCAGCCCCACGAAAAATGGACTCATGTGGATCGCCGTCCTGCTGGTCGCCCTGATCTACCAGGCACTGCAGGCCCTGGTGCGATCGCCCTGGGGACGCATCCTCAAAGCGATTCGGGAAGACGAGTTTGTGGCCCGCGCCCTAGGCAAAAACGTGTTTTGGTATAAGCTACAAGCCTTCATGCTAGGCGGTTTCATCGCCGGAATTGCCGGCGCGCTCTATGCCTGGCAACTCACCGTCGTCTACCCCGACAACTTCCAACCCCTGCTCACCTTCAATGCCTGGACGATCGTCGTCCTTGGGGGTGCTGGCAACAACCTGGGCACCATTTTAGGAGCTGCCATCTTCTGGGCCTACCAAAGCGTGACCCGCTTCATTTTGTCTGACATTATTCCCCTAGACGACGCCCGCCTGGGTGCCTTTCGGGTGATGATGATTGGCCTCTTGCTGATGGTGCTGATGGTCTGGCGACCCCAGGGGATTTTAGGCAACAAGGAGGAGCTGACCCTTGGTCGATAATCCATCACCTCAACCCATGGATCATCCATCCACCGAGCATCCATCCACCGATCGCCCTGCTCAGCGTTCCAAGAGCGATCGCACCTTTGATGCCAACCTGCCGCCCCTGCTGTCCGCCCAGGATCTCTGCAAATCCTTTGGCGGCGTGCGGGCGGTGGATCATGCCTCCCTAGAGGTGCCCCAGGGCAGCATTATCGGGCTGATTGGCCCCAACGGTGCAGGCAAAACCACCCTGTTTAACCTCTTGTCCAACTTCACACGCCCCGACAGCGGCGATGTGATGTTTAACGGCACCCCCATCCATCCCCTGCCCTCCCATCAAATTGCCCAACTCGGCCTGGTGCGCACCTTTCAAGTAGCACGGGTGCTATCTCGCCTATCCGTCCTCGACAACATGCTGCTGGCCACCCAGAATCAAACCGGCGAAGCGCTGCTGAATGTGTGGACGCGATCGCGCCAGATTGCCAAGGAAGAACGCTTACAGCGCCGCCATGCCCTAGAGATCCTAGACTCCGTGGGTCTCTCCCACATGGCCCATCAGTATGCCGGTTCCCTGTCCGGCGGGCAACGCAAGCTGTTGGAAATGGCCCGGGCGCTGATGGTCAATCCCAAGCTGATCCTCCTAGATGAACCAGCCGCCGGCGTCAATCCCACCCTGATTAATCAAATCTGCACCCACATCCAGCAGTGGAACCGAGAGGGCATGACATTTTTGATTATTGAACACAATATGGACGTGATCATGTCCCTGTGCGATCGCGTTTGGGTGATGGCAGAAGGGCGCAACCTGGCCACCGGCACCCCCACCGAAATCCAAACCAATCCAGCCGTCCTAGCAGCCTACCTTGGGCAATGAGCACCCGGCTGGCTGCACCTGCTAAGATGGATGCTCGACAAACCCGCACAGCGTAGCAGGACTCAGGGATGACCGACGAACCGATCCAGACCTCACCATCCGATAGCGGCGATCGCCCCTCGGAGCCATCACCCACCGATCCCTTACAAGCCTGGGGGATACCCAGCATCCCTGTGGCTCCGCCTGGGTTTCGCTCCGGCTTTGTGGGCATCGTCGGCCGGCCCAACGTGGGTAAATCAACCTTGATGAACCAGATGGTGGGACAGAAAATCGCCATCACCTCTCCCGTCGCCCAAACCACTCGCAATCGCCTACGGGGCATCCTCACCACCCCCGAAGCCCAGTTTATTTTCGTGGATACGCCCGGTATTCACAAACCCCATCACCAACTGGGCAAAGTCCTGGTGCAAAATGCCAAACAGGCGATTCAATCCGTAGACGTGCTGCTGTTTGTGGTGGACTGCACCAACGAAGCTGGCGGGGGCGATCGCTACGTTACCGACCTGCTCAGCCATGCTCCCGTACCGGTGATCCTAGGCCTCAATAAAGCCGATACCCAAGATCCAGAACGGGGCACCCTCGACCAAACCTATCGCGACCTCGCCGAACCCCACGGATGGTCTACCGCCAAGTTTTCAGCCCTCACCGGTCAAGGATTGCCCGAGCTACAGCACCAGCTCATGCAGCATCTGGATCCTGGCCCCTACTACTACCCACCGGATTTAGTCACCGACCAGCCCGAACGCTTCATCATGGGCGAACTGATCCGTGAACAAATTTTGCAACTCACCCGCGAGGAAGTGCCCCACTCGGTAGCGATCGCCATTGAACGGGTGGAAGAAACCCCTAGCCTCACCCGCGTCTTCGCTGCCATCAATGTGGAACGCGATTCCCAAAAAGGCATCCTGATTGGCAAAGGCGGACAAATGCTAAAAGCGATCGGCAGCGCCGCCCGCACCCAAATTCAAAAGCTAATCATGGGCAAAGTCTACCTGGAGCTATTTGTGAAAGTTCAGCCTAGGTGGCGACAATCGCGGATGCATCTGGCAGAGCTAGGCTATCAAGTCGAAGAGTAACGCAGAGGCTTCTGCACCTCCGTCAAGCTTGCATTCACCAACTCCCCCCATGAACCCGCCTAGGCGGGTTTTGTTTGTTTTGAATCCAGCTCCCCTTCTCCCTTTTTTGGGAGAAGGGGTTGGGGGATGAGGGTCAACTTGCGAAACTGGGATGCTTCCGGTTCAACGTGCTCTGATTCTGTCCTACTAAACGCGAGTTCGACAGTTAAAAAGCAGCTTGGGAGAGGGCTTTCAGCTCATCATCTGGGATGCCCAACGAGGGCT
>RECH01000146.1 GCA_007694125.1 Leptolyngbya sp. DLM2.Bin15 | reverse complement strand
CCCGCTGCCACAGTATGAATCGACTGCTTGGGAGCCCGCAGCCGCACCCCAGCAACTTCTGTCTCAAAGGTGCGTTCATAGTCACCCTTAAAATGCGAGACGTCCGTAGAGGTACCACCCATATCAAAGCCAATGATGCGATCGAACCCTGCTTGCACACTTGTTTTGACCGCACCGACAATACCCCCAGCCGGCCCTGATAGTAAACTATCCTTTCCTTGGAATAGGCGAGCATCGGTCAGACCACCATCCGATTTCATAAATTCTAACTTCGGACAAAAGGCTCCTGGCTCCTCGGGTTCCAGGGCTGCAGCAACTTGGTCTACATAGCGGCGGAGAATC
Source organism: Leptolyngbya sp. DLM2.Bin15 (assembly GCA_007694125.1). Lineage (GTDB taxonomy): Bacteria > Cyanobacteriota > Cyanobacteriia > RECH01 > RECH01 > RECH01. The sequence continues at coordinate 6,937 of RECH01000146.1, read as the reverse complement.
GGTGACAGATAAGCATCGACAACGGTCGTATCCCCACGACTAACCAGCTTCATCAATGGGCTAATTTCATGGGATACAGAAACCTGGGAAAAGCCAACCCGATGAGCGATCGCTGCGATGGCTTGCTCATGGTCGGGATATCGATAGCCATGAATCAACACGATGGCACAACTGCGAATGCCATCCTCATAGGCTGCCTGCATAGCCTGGGTAACGCGCTCTAGTTCAGCAGCATTGAGGGCAAGATGTTCCTCACCTTCAGCCGTGTAGCGCTCATTCACCTCTAGCACCTGCTCATAGAGCATATCAGGTAATATAATCTCACGGGCAAAAATCTTCGGACGATTTTGGTAGCCAATGCGCAAGACATCCCGGAAACCACGGGTAGTAACCAGCAGAGTGCGATCGCCCTTCCGTTCTAGCAAGGCATTGGTGGCCACGGTCGTTCCCATTTTCACCCGCTGCAGTTGTCCGGCGGGAATCGGTTCGTGGGCAGCCAGTCCTAAAATATCGCGAATGCCCTGAATCACCGCATCTGCATAGCGATCAGGCTGTTCTGACAGCAATTTGTATACAATCACCCACTGCTGACCTAGCAAGGCTGTGACCTGAAATCGATCTTGCTTAGCGAGACGGGCAGCGATCGCTCTATCATCTGTCACCGCTACTAGATCGGTAAAGGTACCGCCGCGATCGGCAAAAATAGTTAACATACTCAAAATTCCTGATCTAAGTTTAGATGACTTGTCTGTCCTAAGAAATATGTACGATGATAGGATCAATAGCGTTGATTTGCATCATTGACACTCTGCATTGTTTTGGGAGACGACACACTATGCCCCGTCAGGATTATCATAAACTGGTACGCGATCGCATTCCGGATATTCTACAAGACTATGACATTCCCCACGAGATCGTGACGATGGATGAGGCGAGCTATGCCGAAGCTCTACGGCGTAAGCTGGTGGAAGAAGCCCAAGAAGCAGCGGCAGCGGATGCAGACTTGGTCACAGAGTTGGCAGACCTGTTTGAAGTCATTGATGCTCTGCTAACGCTCCACGGGATCGATCGCCAGACAGTGTTGACCCAACAAACCCAGCGGCGGGATGAGCGTGGAGCTTTTCATCAACGATGGCTGCTTCGCTGGACAGAGGTGCATTAACCTAACCTTAACCCCACAATGGGCGATCGCAGGGTTAAGATCTAGTTGACGGACAAAACTCTTAGCGTTGGCAGCTAGAAGCCTTGCCTAGGCAGGTTTATGAAGATCGATGAGCATCTTGCGCTAACTCAGACTATGTCGTCGTGGCTTCTCTCCCTTGATGTTGACATTTATCCGTCAATCAGGGTTAAAATAGGCGAGGGTAGCACTCAATGGGATAGACTAATGGTAGTTAATCCTCTCGTTTCAAGCAAGATCTAGGTTTAACTTATTCCCAGGAAATAATTCTATGACCAGCGAAGCCCAGACTGATCCTAAAGTTTATGCTACCCCAACGGCCGAGCATGTCTCCCTGGGGGGCACCATTCGCTCCGTTTTATTTTGGATTCCCACAGTACTGCTGTTCATAGCGATCGCCCAGGGTGTGCAAATGGATCGTCTGGAACGCAAGGCTCCTCAGTTAGTAGCAGCATTATTCATCAGCACCCTATGGAATGGATTAGTGGGCGGGGTGCGAGTGGCCGCAGAGTGGGAACGTGGTGTGATCCTGAGGCTTGGCAAATTCCAGACCATTCGCGGCCCTGGGTTGTTCTACACCATCCCAGGATTAGAGTATGTGCGATTTGTGGATACTCGCACCTTGGTGGTCAATATTCCTCAGCAAAAAGCCATTACCCGCGATAACGTACCCGCCGTCATCGACAGTGCCCTATTTTTTATGGTGCGCGATCCAGCCTTAGCGATTACCTCCATCCAAGATTTCCGCTTTGCCATCTCCCAATATACCCAAGCCGCCCTGCGGGATGTGGTAGGAGCTTCTACCCTCGATGAACTGCTGTCGGAGCGAGAGCAAATTCAGCAACGGATTGCAACCATTGTGGAAGAGCGGGTGCAGGCCTGGGGGCTCAACATCGACTCTATCCAGCTCCAGGATTTTGAGCTGCCGGAAGATTTGAAGCGGGTCATGTCTCGCCAAGCCGCCGCCGAGCGGGAAAAACGTGCCACCATTACCAAAGCCGAGGGCGATCGCCTCGCAGCCCAGAACCTAGTCGATGCAGCAAACCTGATGGCGGAAAATCCCATTGCCCTAGAACTCAAAACCCTACAGGCTTTAGACAGTTTAGGCAATAATGTATCTAACACGGTTATCCTGTTTCCCATTGAATTAGCGAGAGCCATGAAAGCGATCGCTCCTCCAACCTCTTCCTCAGAGCCCTAGAAGCCATGATTAGATTGCACGATTAGATCGACAGATGACCGTGATGAATATAGCTCCAGGTAGCCGACGAGGATGGGCTACCAAAGATTTTGGGGGTTTCATCATACTCAACTAACTGTCCTACCAAGCGATCGCCCTCGGGGATCACATTGAAGAACGCCAAGCGATCGGTAATGCGGGCAGCTTGGCGCAGATCGTGGGTCACCATCACAATGGTGTAATGCTGCTTCATCTCGCTGAGTAGGCTACTGATGCGATCGGCGGAGACCGGATCAAGAGAAGCACAGGGTTCATCCATTAAGATGATATCTGGCTGCAGGGCAATGGTGCGGGCAATGCAGAGACGCTGCTGCTGTCCACCGGACAGTAACATAGCATTCTTATTCAAGTCTACCTTCACCTCTTGCCAGAGACCCACCTGACGCAATACCTGCTCCACAATATCATCAATATCTTGCCGACAGCCATTCACCCGTAATCCGAGGGCGATATTGTCGTATACCGACTTAGGAAAAGGATTGGGTTGCTGGAATACCATACCAATCCGGCGACGCACAATAGTATCTGGAATAGCGCACAAATCCTGGCCAGCCAGACGAATCGTTCCTGTAACCTTAGCAGAAGGCACAAAATCAAGTAGTCGATTAAAGCAGCGCAACAGGCTGCTTTTACCACATCCTGAGGGGCCAATCAGTCCCGTAATTTGTCTAGGATAAATCTGCAGATTGACCTGTTGCAGAATAGTCTGACCACTGTAGGCGATCGCTAAGTCCTGAGCTTCTAAGATAGGGATATCGGGTCTAGTCTGAGACATGGAAGGAAATCGGGAAGCCATCAATCAACTCCTAGCGAACATAGCGGCTGTAAAAATCTCGAAGCAGAACAGTTGCAAGGTTGAGGAGGAAAACTAACCCACCTAGGACTAAAATGGCGGCGGCAGCATTCACCTGATAGCCATCCTGGGGGCGGGCGGCCCAAAAGAAAATTTGGGTGGGCAAGGTGGAAAACGGATCTTGGAGTCCTTCAATCGATAAGGATGGGGCAACCCTGACAAAGGCGATCGCTCCAATGGCAATCAGGGCAGCGGCTTCCCCTGCCACTCGGGATAGAGCCAGCATAATCCCCGTGAGGATACCCGGTGTGGCTGCCGGTAGAATCACGTGGCACAGAGCCTGGAGGCGACTCATACCCACACTATAGCCAGCTTGCCGAAGCCGACTTGGCACCGAACGCAGGGCATTGCGGGTGGTAATAATCACGAGGGGCAGGGCAATAATCGACATCACAAGCGCTGCAGATAGTAGACTGCGTCCACCGGTGATGGGGGCAAGCTGCCGCACAAAAAGCGCTAGTCCTAGGAGACCGTAGAGAATAGAAGGGATGGCAGCTAGGTTGGCAATCAAAACATCTAGGGCACGATTCAGGGGGCGATCGGGGATATATTCTTCTAGGTAAATTGCGGCTGATATGCCAAGGGGAATGGTCATTATGGCCGTCATCATCATCAGCACAATCGTTCCAACTAAAGACGCATAGATACCTGCATCCTCTGGGCGACGAGATGGAAAATTGACGAGAAAGTCCCAGCTTAGGCGGCTGAACCCACTGCGAAAGGCTACTAGGGCCATGAGCAACAACGTCACAATACCCACCATGACGGACAAGAAGCCTAGAACAATCAGCAGGCGATCGAGCCATTGCCGACGGGCTAGGTTGCCGCGAAATACTACCGATGGCACGGTGATATCGGGAGCGATCGCCCCTAGGGAAAGACCGCCCTGCAATGTATCCACCGATGGAATGAGCAATTGTTGCATGCCCTTTTTGTAGCGATGCAGCAACCATCGTCCAAAGCTATTGAGAGATAAGGTGATTAAAAACAGCACCATACCCGTCGCAAAAATTGTATGGAACCGTAGGGAATCTGAGGGTACATCTCCTAAGCTCACCTGGATAATATAGGCCGTGATGCTGGAAACAGGCACCAAAGGATTCAACGTTAGATGAGGGCGTTGTCCGGCAGCGATCGCCGCAATCATGGTTTCTCCCAAGCTACGGCTGGCGGCGAGGGTGTAGGAGGCAAGAATTCCCGGCAGGGCAGCGGGCAAGATAATGTGCTGAATCACCTCTCGCTTGGTGAATCCTAGGGTATAGGCTCCCCGTCGAAGAGTAACAGGCACGCTGCGGAGCGTGTCTTCACACATGGATGAAATGATCGGGACAATCAACACCCCGGTCACCAATCCAGCACTCAGGGAGTTAAACACCGATAGGCTAGGTATCAGCACCCGCAGAGCTGGCGTCACAAAGGAAATGGCAAAGTAGCCAAATACGATGGTGGGAATGCCCGACAGGGTTTCTAACGCAGATTTCAACAGTTTTCGAACCGGATCATTGGCATACTCGCTGAGATAGATGGCCGCTAGGGTGCCCACAGGAACTGCAAAGAGCATGGCGATGGTGGAAATCAACCCCGTCCCGGCAACTAGGACAAAAATGCCATAGCCTTGGTTCGAAAATAGAGGCGTCCAGGTCGTATCAGTGAGGAAGTTCCAAACCGGAACCTCTTGAAAGAACAAAAAACTCTCGTAAATAAAAATAGCCACCATGGCGATCGCAATGATCGTGGGAATGGCAGCAGCGATGGCAAACGCTGCATGGGCCAAGGCATCAACCCAAAAATCTGGGCGATCGCTGGTTGGCTTGGATGACTTGAAACTAGGTAAACTCATGCCTCTCTGACTAACCCACCGGATCGATTCCCTCTTAACCTATGGCTTCACCCCGATTCTTGATACCTCTGGCAGCATTCTTTTGAGAGGCCGCTCCTAGTGTAGGCGACTGAGATAAAGGCAAGTTTAAGCTTTCTCAGCCTGGAGGGTGTGGTACAACCAAGAAATCCAGGTACAATGCAGCAGAGTACATCCGATCTAGCTCCGATCTACCTGCGATGACTGCGCCCTCCCTCGATCGCCACTATCAAGATTTTCTCCATAGCCTGAAACAACGCATCCAGGCGGCTCAAGTGCGGGCCGCGCTGGCAGTCAACTGCGAGCTCATCACCCTCTATTGGCAGATTGGCCGAGACATTCTCAGCCGCCAGCAGGCCCAAGGCTGGGGTGCAAAAGTGGTCACCCAGTTGTCGCAAGATTTGCGCCAGGCATTTCCAGACATGAAGGGCTTTTCTCGCACCAACCTGCTCTACATGCGGGCCTTTGCCGAAGCCTACCCCGAGGAGGCAATTGTTCAACAGGTTGTTGGACAAATTCCCTGGGGGCACAACATCCGCCTGTTGGAAACAGTCAAAGATCGCTCAGAACGGCTGTGGTATGCCCAACAAGCGATCGCCCATGGCTGGAGCCGCAATGTGTTGGTTCACCATATTGAACGCCAGCTCTATCAACGCCAAGGAGAAGCGATCACCAATTTTGAAACCGCTCTACCGAAGGCTCAGTCAGACCTAGCGCAACAATTGATCAAAGATCCCTACAACTTTGACTTCCTCACCCTCGAAGCCGATCGCCAAGAGCGAGACTTGGAACGGGCCCTCACCGATCACATCCGCGACTTTCTCTTAGAGCTAGGCGTGGGGTTTGCCTTCATCGGCAGTCAGTATGCCATGGAGGTGGGCGGCAAAGACTATCGCATCGACCTGCTGTTCTACCATGTGCAGCTCTATTGCTATGTGGTGATTGATCTGAAGATGGGAGAATTTGAGCCAGAATTTTCCGGCAAGATGAATTTCTATGTGTCTGCCGTGGATCATCAGCTGCGATCGCCCCGAGATGCACCCACCATCGGCATTATTCTCTGTAAGTCTAAAGACAAAACCGTGGTTGAATATGCCCTCCAGGGGCTCAACAAACCCATTGGCGTGTCTACCTACCAGCTCAGCGACGCCCTGCCGGAAGACCTCCAAGGCACCTTGCCCACCGCCGAACAACTGCGCCGAGAACTCAACCAGCCCATACCCTAGACCCGAATTTTTCAGATCATGCAATCCAATAGGCATGTTGCTTCGTAACTATTTGTGAAGGTATCTGCGAAGGTACTTGCTTGTGGAGAGATATGCGCTAGCCGCTCTCCATGACAGGATAGATGTCAATGTGCTTTTACGGTCAAAAACATGGAATTTCTCAGTGTTTTTGCCGATAATCAGGAGAAATCAGCCTAAAGTTTGATTTTTCTCCCCGTTAGAGCTTCTATCTTGTATTCACGGCAACAGACATTCTTTTGCTGTTGAAGTAGACGCAGTTTAGTTGAACAAGGAACATAACGATGGCATTACTAAAGTCACTGATGATTGCTGGAGCAAGTGCTGTGGGCGTGGCGATCGCCCTACCCACCCTGGCAGGCACCACCGCACCTATGGTGACAGAGACACCCATGTCTGGCATTGCCTATGAAACGGCTGAATCTGTGATGGACATGCCCGAGCCCATGATGGATGACATGTCTGAGCCCATGGTGGACGAAAAGTCAGATCACATCATTGACCAGCCCGCCCAAATGATGGAAGCCATGTCTGCAGCCATGTTCGACGACCAGTGAGACCC
>RECH01000342.1 GCA_007694125.1 Leptolyngbya sp. DLM2.Bin15 | reverse complement strand
TTGCGCCCCAAGACTATGTGCGATCGGTGCAGGCCACCCTAGGAGCGATCGCCACTTAGAGCAGTTCATTTTGCTCAAGTTCTACCCATCTACAAACGGTATAGCCCCTACTGCTTCCAGCTTTCTGCTGCTAACGGTAACTCATTAAGTTCCAATCGTGCTTCGCGCCAGCTTGGGTAATATTCATCCAGAATAGAGACAAAGCGATCGCTATGGGTTGGCTCTATCAAATGAGCCATTTCATGAACAATTACGTATTCCAGCAGATCCTTGGGTTTCTTCACCAGTTCAGTGTTGAGGCGAATATGCCCAGCACGATGGTTGCAACTACCCCACTGGGTTTTCATCCGTTGCAAGAAGTATTTACTGACCTGTACACCCAGCGTTGGCTCCCATTTTTGGATGAGGATAGGCACAACTTCATGCAGAAGAGACTTGTGCCACTCGTGGAAAACCTCAGCCCGTTTGTTGGCATCACTACCAGGGCGAATACTCAAGGTCATGCGTTTATGATCCAGCTTCACGCATGGTTTACGGTCTTGGTGAATCACGGTAAGCAGGTAACGCTGTCCCCAAAGATAGTGGCTTTCGCGCTCGATGAATTGTCGTGGTGCTTCGCGGGCTTGAGTCAAGAGCTTGCGCTGCTGGTCACGAATCCAGGTGAGTTTGCTAATGGCATAGGCACGGGCTACATCAAGGCGGGTTGACGTAGGAGCAACTAGGGTCACGCGCCCGTCAGGGGGATGGACGGAAAGGTGAACATTCCGCACCTCCTTGAGCGTTACAGTAATGGGGATTTCCCCAATTTGAATCATCTGAGTCATGAGTAGCCGCCCTGATTTCTGATGATCTCGAAGATAGCCTGAGTGGCCTCACGGTCACGAGACATTATAGGGAAAATAGCATTAAGAACATGTTTTTCCCGAATCTCGTCACCTTTCCAACCCGCCGGTGACTTTTCCCGCACTGCTCGATCTAGGCGGAGGGCGATCGCCGCTTTGGCATCATCATCATCGGGGCAGTGAAACGTAGTGCTCTGGATACTTGCCAGGTTATTGAACAGGACGATCGCTTCTGGGTTGCCCTGTAATGGTTGCGGAATAGGGGTGTCTGACTGTTTTCGATGCATCTGCTGGATCAACGCCTCGGCAGTCTTGAGGAATTGTTCATAGGAAGCCGTATCGTCTCGTTTTTGCTGGATCAGATCATCAAGCAGCATGGAAAGCTCGTCATAGAACTTAGGATCCGTGAGACGGTCGCGGATAATAGTCTTACGAACATTGTTGATGATGCCTTCAGCGATCGCAGGCCGTGACAGGTGCCCTTTTCGGTTCAAGTTTCGGGCGATCGCGTCGTGGATACCGGTTTCAATGATGGCTTCGGTGAGAGAGAGGGTGCTGAGGTTACCCAGTTCACTGGCGCTGTCTGCCTGAATGTAGGTGTTAATCAGGTAACGCATATCCCCTTCGTAGGGCTTAATGTCTAGCTCCTCACCAGAGTGCTTTTTGATCGCCTCGCGGGTATCGGTGTAGAACTGGACATCCTGGGTCAAGGCAGCACTATCTTTGGGAGAATACCCTGCCTCTTCTAAGTTGCTGGCGATCGCTGCATAGGCTCGGACAAAGCCGGCCACAATCTTGTAGAAAGAGATACGAAGCTCTTCAGTGACCTTGAGGGCGTTGGGGTCACGGAGGCCATCCCCACAGAAGTAATGAAGATATTGCTCTAGTTCTTGAGGCTGGGGTACGTTTGCACAAAGGTAGTGTAGGCTCTCCCATGCTGTATCCAGGCTCTTCTTACCTTCACTGAGCCAGTCTTTGACGATGACATTGCCATCATCCCCCGTATCATCAAGGTCGAGTTCATCGGAGCTATAGACGGCGATGGAAGTCTGTAATTGTTCAAACAGCTCCTTGTAATCGACGATATAGCCGAAGTCTTTATCATCCCCATCCAAACGGTTGGTGCGACAGATGGCCTGAAACAGGTTGTGATCCCGCATCTCATTATCAAGATAAATGTAGGTGCAGGAGGGAGCATCAAAGCCCGTCAATAGCTTACTGACCACAATTAGCAGTTTGCAGTTGGCGGGTTCTTCTTTGAAGCGGCGTTTGAGGTTTTCCTCATAGGCTTGGGTGGTTTGACCATTCTGCAAGACATGCTGCATGTAGGTATCGAACTTGTAGCGTTCATCACTTTCGGCAGGTTCGCGGGAGATAGCGTTGTGGTTCGGCTCGTAGGAGGTGACAATACCGCAGTATTTGCCGAAGGGGGTGGTTTGGAAAATGCGGAAATAGTGGCAAGCATCGTAGATGGAGGCGGCCACCAGGATAGCCGTGCCGCGATCGCTGCTCAGTCGTGGCTTCACCCCAAAGTCATGAATGATATCGGCCACAATACGCTGCTTGCGCTCGCCAGAACTCATCAATTCTTTGAGGGTGGCCCAGCGTTTACGCAAGACTGCCCGCTGATAGCTGTTGAGTCCTTTGGTTTTCTGGTTAAACCAATCGTCGATATACTGGGGCGACGTGAGCCGCTGGGGAACCGTGCGAGCTTCATACTTCAGATCCAGGATCACCTGATCGGCAACAGCTTCCTGAAATTTATAGGTGTGGATATAGGTACCGAATACCTCACGGGTGGTCTGTTTGTCTTTCCGCAGCAGCGGTGTGCCGGTGAAGCCGATGAAAATGGCATGACTCAGCCACTGCTGCATCTGTTGGTTCATATCACCGCCCTGGGTGCGGTGGCACTCATCCACAAACACATAAAAATGCCCATGCACCGGGGGCGGTTCGGCTTTTACGTTCAGGTCAAATTTGTGAATCAGAGCGCACAGTACCCGTGGGGTGGTGGCGGTGAGTTTCTCAGCCAATTGGGCGCGGGAGGTGATACGGGGCGAGGGCGACTCGGGGCCCACAACACCGGCATTTTTGATCACCCCTTCAATCTGCTGATCAAGCTCGTCGCGATCGGTGATGATCAGGATGCGTCCGTCTGGGTCATGCTCCAGCAACCACTTGGCAATCAGCACCATCAGAATGCTCTTGCCGCTACCCTGGGTATGCCAGATGACACCGCCTTCCCGCTGCTGGATGCGTGCTTGAGCCGCCTTCACCCCAGCGTACTGATGGGGGCGGGGGACTTTTTTCTGCCCACCGTCAAAAATAATGAAGTTGCGAATCAGATCCAGCAACCGGGCCTTGTCGCACATGTCTGCCAGTGGCTGATCCAGCAGGGAGCCAGCGGCGGGACGGGTGCTGGGGTTTTGCAGCTTCCACAGCACAAAAAATTCTTCTGGAGTGCCCGTGGTTCCATAGCGCAGCCCTTGGGAGTCGTTCCCGGCTAAGAGCAACTGAACGGTACTAAAAAAACTCTGGTTAAACATCGGCTCTTGATTGGTGATCAGTTGGCGCACCCCATCAGCTACCTCCACGGAGCTGCGTTTGAGTTCCATCACGGTGATGGCGATGCCGTTGAGATAGAGCACCAGGTCGGGTCGCCGTTGGTAGCCGCCTTTGAGGGTGACTTCTTCGGCGATGGCGAAATCGTTGGCGTCAGGATTATCCCAATCAATCAGGTGGACGGTTTCGTAGGGTTGTCCTGCTGTAACCTGTACCGGCACGCCGTAGCGCAGCAGTTGGTAGGTGCGGAGGTTGGCCTGATAAAGGGTGATGCCGGTGGTATCGGCAGCGGTGGTCAGCTTTTGCAGAGTGGCAGATATGTGGACATCTGAATAGCCCCGATTGCTCAGGTTGGCCCGCAGCAGATCGGGTTCAATGTTGCGGTTGTTGTCCCGTTTGCTCCAGTCGCCCAGGTAGCGGTAGCCCAAGGTTGGGGCAAGGCGCTGCGTGCCCGTACTGTAGGGGGCCGCTTGCTCCCGCACACCGCTAGGAGAATCAGCAGATCCTCTGGCCTCAACAGGGCAGAACAGACGGATGACACGATTCTGGGTAGCGCGTTCAGGGCGGGGAGTTTTCATGATTAACAATTGATAATTAACAATTATCAATTAACAATTATCAATTGATAATTGTTAATACTAAGTGCTCAAACTGTTCTGCCTGGGAACAGATTTGCTTCACTTGCTTCCATTGTGCGGTAATGGTCGGTGCATGAGTTCGGTACTCTCTCAGAGTCTTCTTAATGCGCTGAGGTTTGGGTAACTGCGCTAGTTGTGACTCGACAGTCGGATCGCATTCAGCATTCACAAGCAGTTTGTGAGTTGGGTTCAGCACGGCAGCCGCTAGCCACGTCCCTGAAGACTGCGCAGGCAGGCAGAAGAGGGTGCGATCGCCCAGTTCTACTTGTCCAAGCCAACTTGTGATGACGCTTGCTAACGATTCTGCGGTCTCGAAAACTGGAGGGCAGGGTTGGTTGCAGGGTAGGCTTCCCCAATCATGATCCTTGGCCCAGGCTTCAACGGTTGTGCCGCATCTGGAATAGTTTTCTAGGGCAACATCGACATCCGCATGGATGATCAGCATGTCAAAGCTGGCCAGAGTTGGATCGTCATGCAATGGGCCACTATGCCGTTGACGGGTTTCATAGCACCATTTCAGGACGCCACCCCATCCGTTGCCGAGTTTAGGCTGGGTGGATTCTGGTTGCAGTTGAATCAAAATAAAGGGATCGGCTAGAACCGCTTTGAGCGCTGCTTGAATCACTTCAAAATCAGTCGGCCCCTCAGCAACCAGGGCAATGCGTAGCTCCTTAGACATTGGGCACCGCTCCTAAATGTCCCATAAGCCACAGGCGAGAGAGGGGATACTGATGGTTGAGTTCTCTCAGTTCAGGGGTGAGGATAAGACGATTGATCACGGTTTGGCCGTTGCTGTTGCGCTCGACGGTAAATAGGCGCACCTCAGGATCGGAGAGGTCTAAACCATCCAGGGCGGCGGGGTTATGGATGGTAAACAACAGTTGTCGGTCTGGGGCGTTGTGACCTAGCCAATCTGCTAGTCGAGAAATGAGTGCTTTCAGGAGACGAGGATTTAATGCCTGATCGAGGTTATCAATCGCCAGTATTCTAGGAGCCTGGGGCAGTAGGCAGAGTAGGGCGGTAAACAGCACATAGAGCGCACCTTCACTGGCATCATAGGCGGTGAGTTCGTTGCGGCTTTTTTGCATGAAGCGATCGCTAAATTTTAGAATCTGCTTGGTGCGAGGCACTTTAGGCGATAGTAAATTGGCCCCGTAGCTGGTGGTTTCAATATCAGCTACCCAATCGATCAACTCTAAGACTTGCTCTAACCTGTCTTCGCCCGGATCGCCTTGAGCCTCTAGGTGCTGTCGCAAAGTAGCGAATCCGTCGGCCAACTGCCCACCGCTCAGACCAACGGGCAGACGGGATTGCTGATCTGGCACCACGCCGCGCAGGGTGGGGGTATTGGGGCAATAGATGGCGAAGTCTTGGAGGCGCTGCATAAGCTGCGCGGCAGCATTGTCGGGGGATAACTCAACCAACTGCAAGGCAGCTAGTCCGGCTTGGGGGTTGAGGTTTTTCTTGTTGCGAACCCCGTCGGAAACAATATCGGTTTGTCCGTCATTCAGGACTTCGGTTTTATACGACCAGGCAGGTTCCGGGGACTCCATAGGGTTGAGCAGGGAAACCCGATAGACGGCATTGGCGGCACTGGTAGCCCCAATGGTGACGTGGGGCGGGGTGCGGTCTGAAGCAAAGGAGCTTTTATAGAGCCGGGGCAACCCTGCCCGAACTCCGCGACGCAAAAGACTTTCATCATCGACTACGCCATTCGCCGCTGCCCCCAAAACACCTAGGGCTTCGAGCAGGTTGCTTTTCCCGACTCCATTAGCACCAATAAAACAGTTGACAGTTCCCAGCTCAACCTGAGCAGAGTAGATGGATTTGAAGCCGCGAATTTCAACCTGGCGGATGATCATGGAATTATCAATTGATAATTAGCAATTGATAATTAATAATTATCAATTGTTCTTTGTGGTTTTAATGATAGCAGTTAAGAGTTTGAGAAGTTCTGTACAGTCTTGGTTGATGGATTCAAAGCTTTTGGGGTCGATATAGTCTGTTTGATGGAGAAGTTCTATCCAGTACTGGGTTTCGTTGGCTTCTTTGAGGGCGATCGCTAGTTTGTGAACAAAGTCAGCACGACTTTCGCCATGTTCTGCTTCGCGAACGAGGGCTCCAATCGCAGTGCCGCTGCGTAGTATTTGTTTGGCTAACACAAATTCTCGCTTTTCCTGGTTGAGATATTTGCACAGTTTTACGATCCGAACGGCAAATGCAAAGGACTTATCTTTAATTAAGTTGTTTTTCATAATTATCAATTGACAATTGATAATTGATAATTAATAATTATCAATTAAACGAATTCTTCCGGTGAGGAGTTCTTGCATCATGCTCTGGCTGGGGCTTGATCACTTTGCTGGATGATGTGCTGTTGTGGTTTGAGCATAGCCGATTGTTCTCTAGCTCAATGTTGGCAACCAAACTGCATCCGTAAGATGAGTATCGACTGTAGCTAATTGCAGTTGGTAGTGGACGGCCGTTGCAGCAATGAAGCGATCGGCGGGGTCTTGGTGAGGTAGCTCAATCTGACGACTTAAGACTGCGATTTGACGGTTTAGCGGTGCTTCGTAGATGGCTAGTGCTTTGAGAGATTGATCAATCCAAGCTGTAGGCTCTACTTGAAGGGAGATGCGTCCCTTTTCAGCTCAGAGCAGCACTTCCCAAATACTGATCGGACTTAGCCAAAGTTCGGTTGTTTCTGAGGCAATGGTCGCTTGCAGGTATTCTGAGAGTTGAGGATCTCCGAGGGCGTACCAGAGCCAGATATGGGTATCTAGGAGGAGTTTCACTGAAGCACATCCCAAGCAGTTTCAGGAAGAATAGGTGCGATGACATCACCTAGAATTGTGCCTGTATCTTTCATGAAGCCAAAGGCAGGACGCTGGAGATCGGCCGCAGGAGCAGGCTGAGAAGAGGTACTCACATCATTTCTTAAGGATTGCAAAATCATTTCAATGATGAAAATTCGCTCTTCGATCGAGGTATTTTGCAGCTTTTTGAGGGCTTCTGAGTCAATCATGGGGTTGCTCCTGAGTCACATGGCTCCGGTCATGCCTCAATTTTAAGGCGAATTCTTCCGGTGAGGAGTTCTTGCATCATGCCCTGCTTGAGGGCGCGGGTTTTGTCGCGGCGTTGTTCAAGGGCGGTGATTTCGGCATCCATGTCGGAGAGGATGGTGGCGATCGCGTTTTGTTCTTCTAACGTGGGAGGGCATGGAAGAATAACCTGTGAAAGTAGTCTCCCATTCGTTAAAGCCCGAGTTGTGTAAGAGCTGGTAGAAGTAATCTGTTTTCTAACAGTTTCAGAATCGAAACAGTACTTATTGAATAATATATTCGGGATTAAGTTTG
>RECH01000078.1 GCA_007694125.1 Leptolyngbya sp. DLM2.Bin15 | reverse complement strand
ATGGGCCAGATATCGAAACTAGCATGGAGCCATCATCTAAAGCGTCATGCAACTGTTGTTCTTTAATTTTTAGATGCTCATCCACATATGTCCATGTAGGCAATCTTCCAGGCGTAAAAATTTCTTTTATTTTCATTAGTATTCCTAACTTGAAAGAATAAGCGCTGGCTAACAGCTTATTAGATCGATCCAATCTGCCTATATGTTTCCTACTAGGTGAATAGGCAAATTACTTGCTGTCTATTTACCCTCTGGGGGTAGATGGGCTGCGAATAGTCCGCATAATAGCCCTCTGTAGGGTAGATAGAGAGCAAAGATCCGTACATCTTCTATTCTGTCATTTGAGTGCATATATATTGTTAATATTATATTTGATAATTGCATATGGAGTTGTCATGAAGCATCCTCACCCTAAGAAGTTGCTAAACCAGGTGTGTGAAACAATTTGTCTGAAGCACTAATCTTACCGCATGGAGCAAACCTATGTAGCTTGGATTTGTCGCTACATCATTTTTCATGACACGACACATCCCAAGAATATGGGCGCACCTGAAGTTGAATCTGTTTTAACCTATCTGGTAGGCGATTGACAAGTGTCTGCATCAACATCGCCCCCAATGCCACTCCCACAAGTTGAAGCAGATGCGCTGGTTGGTTGAGCGATCGCCCTTGTCGGAACCCGTCTCCACGCGCTAGGCTACAAACGCTTATATGGAGTAATGCGATCGTGACAGCTCAACGTTCCCCCAAAGCCGTAGTGTTGCTTTCTGGCGGCTTGGATTCTGCCACCGCTGCCGCCCAAGCGATCGCCGATGGCTATGAAGCGATCGCCCTATCGTTTCAGTATGGACAACGGCATCAGCGAGAATTAGCGGCGGCTCTGCAAGTAGTGCGCCATCTCGGTATCCAGCAGCATTTTATGTTGGATGTAAACTTAGGGCAGTGGGGCGGTTCGTCGCTCACCGATGCGGCCATGGCCTTGCCCCAGGATGGAGTGCAGTCTGGGGTGATTCCGAATACCTACGTGCCGGGTCGGAATACGGTGTTTATTGCCCTGGCGCTGTCGTTGGCGGAGGCGCAGCAGGCGGAGGCAATTTATCTAGGGATTAATGCAGTAGACTATTCTGGCTATCCTGACTGTCGCCCAGATTACCTAGCGGCATTCCAGCAATTAGCTAATCTGTCCTCTAAGGTAGGATTGGAAGGTAAGGCTCCTCAGCTAGTGGCTCCCTTGGTGGAAGACAGTAAGGTGGATATTGTGCGGCGGGCGTTGGCGCTGGGGGTGCCGATTCACCAAACCTGGTCGTGCTATGAGGGGGGAGAGCAGCCCTGTGGCCTCTGTGATTCCTGCCGAATTCGCGATCGCGCCTTAATCGATGCGGGGCGTCCAGATTTGGCTAGTGCGGTGGGGCGATCGCAGATGTCGATGCGTTAGGACAGATCGGGGGGACTATCGGCGGGGGATGCCACGACGTTATCTAGGTGAGCGATCGCATCTTGTACGAAAGCCTGCATGAAGCGATCGCGCCGATGGAGCTGAAACTGTTGCTGCACCACGTCGGTCATGCCGCCGTCACCCCAGTCTTGCCCTTGTTGGAAATAGGTGATGAAGCTATAGCCAGCGATGCGGGTTAGGTAGGCGGCGGTGGCTCCCTGCACAGCTCGTCCCACCAGGAAGGTGGCCACATTGGTTTGCAGCGCCACGGACAGTAGCTCGATGGCTCCCTTGAGGACACCCAGCCCCGCCAGGGTTTTCACCAACGCCAGCGCCAGTGCCTTCCCCGACTCTAGGTCTAGGTCGCAGCCATAGACTTGCCCGAGATCCACAATCATCTTGGCATTGACCGCCGCTGCGGCCACCAGGTCTACCCCCGGCAAAGGCGTCGCGGCAATCACGCCGGCCCCAATCCATTGATAGCGATCAACAATGGCTTCGGCCCGCTGGCGGCGTTCTTGGTTCAGCCACTGGCGGGTCTCGTCGCTGAGCCGTTGGGACTGCAGCAAAATATTGTCGGCAATTAAATCTTCGCCGTCGTTGCGAAGGATGGTGGCTAGGCGCTGCATCAAGGGCTCTAGCATGGGTTCGGGCGTCACCCATTCGCCGGTGTTGAGGCGTACAGGTCGCGGCTGGGCGGCGATCGCCACGATATCCTCTGGAGCGATCTGGTCGGCCAGGCGCTGCTGGATCTGCTGAAGCAGGGTGGCGAGGTCAGATTCTGGGTACAGGTCAATTTTGTTGAACACCAACACCAAGCGCTTGCCCATCTCTAGGAGCGATCGCGCCACGGCATACTCGGACTGCCGCAGGTCATTGTCCACAACAAACAGCAGCAGGTCGGCTTCGGCGGCCAGGTGGCGCACCTGCTGTTCTCGCTGGGTACCCATGACGCCCGTTTCGGCAAGTCCCGGCGTGTCGGTCAACTGCAGACGCCGCTGCAGGCCCCGCAGGCGCAGGCCATAGGTTTGGTTGTCCACCGTGGTGCCAATGGGCGCAGCCATCTGCCCGCCCACGCGGCCAATGAGACCGTTCACCAGCGATGTTTTGCCCGCCGACCCGGTGCCAAACACCACCATGTGCAGCGATCGCCCTTCTAGATCTTGGCCAATAGCCTGGGAGCGATCGCGCAACACTTGACGGGTGACCTCGTCCTGCACCTGTTCCACCTGCTGCTGCACCCCAGCCAGAACGGCTTGGGCTGCCGAGGCTTTGTCCGTGGGAGCCACGGGTGGGCGCTTGGCTCGCTTGCGTTGGCTTGCCTGCCACCAGCGCCACAGGGGAAAGACCAGCAGAGCGATCGCCCCCAGCAGCAACCCTAGGACGAGGACGAGGAATAGATTGGCCAGCAGGGGAGATATCAAGGAAAGATCGGCATACAGACCGGCTACGCTAGCCAGCGCAATCAGGATCGCCCCTAATGCCAAGACGATCAGACCGATCTGTATACCCCACGGAAGGCGAGACATGGATGCTAACCTAGCGGACAGTGAATCTGTAATGACAGCAAAAAACGTCGGATGCCCACCTATCTCCCGAGCAGATCATGTGTGATGGCGTCCGACATTTCATCAAGTGCAAACTCTAGTGTAAAACAGAGATCACATGTCGCGTTCAGGGATTAGCCTGCGCGCATTCCACCTCGGCGGTTGCCGCCTCCGCTATTCTCTCTGGGTTTTGCCTTATTTACCCGTAGCTCACGGCCGAGCCACTCTGCGCCATCTAACTCTGCAATGACAGTGTCTTCCACAGAATCTTCTTTCATCTCGATGAAAGCAAATCCACGCTTCCTGCCTGTTTCGCGGTCAGTAGGAAGGCTGATGCGAGAAACCTCGCCATATTCAGCAAATACTTCTTGCAGGTCTTCTTCGGTTGCCTGAAAAGACAGGTTGCCAACGTAAATAGTCACGATCCTCTCCAAACCAAATCAGTACATCTACAATTCGGAGAGAACATAAGGACTGCGTATCACAATTCTCGCTCTGCTGCCGAACCTTTCTTGCGTGCAATCATATCCTATCTACGCAGAAATGGCAGTAGAGTTTTTGTTAAATTTTTGAAACATTACACAACAATGTCGCCGTACCAACCAGTACGGTCGCGTTATGGGGTGAATTGGAAGCGTTTGAGGAGACAACCATAACAGGTGATACAGCGCACCGCGTTAGGCAACGTAGACTTCATTGTAGCAGCACATGTAGAGCGACTCAGAATTCTGCTGGGCCAGATATAGAGTTCTTAACCTATTTTTCATCTTTTGGGCGATCGCCTCAACCGGCAGCGATCGCTAGGATCATTGCTGGAATAGGTGTCTAGTTGTATCGTTCTCTATCCTTTTATGAACGGCTCCATGGTTTTGTAACGTGCCTAACCATATCTCTCGCTAACCCCTGCAACATTCAGACTAGCGTTAGGCTGAGGCTCTGGTGTCAGGATGGGTGCGATCGCCGATCGGCTTCAGGGATGGCCAAGGCTACGGGATTACAACAAGGAGTCGTCGATGAGCCAAGTGGTGATTCAGGGTGGACGGATTGTAACGGCGGTGGATGACTACGTTGCCGATATTTTGGTGGAGAATGGCAAGGTCGAAGCGATCGCTCGCCAGTTGGACGTACCGGGAGCCGTATGTCATGACGCGACCGGGATGCTGGTGATTCCGGGGGGCATCGATGTCCATACCCATATGGAAGGCCCCCAGGGGCCAGCAATGAACTGCGATACCTATGAGTCGGGCACCTATGCGGCGGCTTTTGGCGGCACGACGACGATCGTTGACTTTGCCTATCAAGGGCGGGGGGACAGCGCCAAGCAGACCTTGGATGAACGCCTGGCCTTGGCAGAGCCCCAGGTCTGTATCGACTACAGCTTCCACATGGTGCTCACGGATATTAATCCCGATGTGTTGGCAGAGTTGCCGGATTTGATCAACCAGGATGGGATATCCAGCATCAAAATGTACATGGCCTATCCCGGCACCTTGATGGTGAGTGATGCGGATATTTTTCGCACCATGCGCGCCGTGGGTGACCATGGCGGTATGGTGAATCTCCATGCCGAGAATGGGCAGGTGATTCAGGTGTTAATTGACGAGGCCCTGGCCCAGGGCAATACCTCGCCCAAGTACCATGCCCTGACTCGCCCCCGGATCATGGAAGCGGAGGCCACCCATCGGGCAATCCGCATTGCCGAATTGGCCGAAATTCCGGTGTATATCGTGCATCTCTCCGCCCCGGAAGCCCTGGCAGCGGTGGTGGAGGCCCGCGATCGCGGCATTGAGGCGTTTGCCGAAACCTGTCCCCACTATTTGTTTCTCCACAGCGAGGAATATGAACGTCCCGGCTTTGATGCAGCTCAGTATGTGATGACGCCGCCGCTGCGGGATCATCATTGTCACCATGATTTATGGCGAGGGTTGCGGTTCGATGACTTGCAACTGGTGGCCACGGATCACTGTCCGTTTTGCATGAATGAACAGCCCCTAGGCGCACGCTTTTCCAAACAATTGGGCCGCGACAATTTCAACAAGATTCCCAATGGTGCGCCTGGGGTAGAAGATCGCTTGGTGCTGCTCTATGACGGCGGTGTGCGCACGGGCAAAATTTCCCTGAATCGCTTTGTGCAGCTCACGGCCACGGCCCCTGCCAAGATGTTTGGTCTGTTTCCCCGCAAGGGCACGATCGCGGTGGGCAGTGATGCCGACTTGGTGATCTTTGATCCAGAGGAGCAGCATGTGATTAGCGCCAGCTCCCACCATTCGCGGGTGGACTATTCCATGTTTGAAGGGCGGCAGGTGACCGGCAAGGTGAAGAAGGTGTTTATGCGGGGACGCCTGTTGGTGGATGGCGATCGCTGGTGTGGGGAAGCGGGCTATGGCACCTTCCAAAAGCGATCGGCCTCAGGGCGGATTCTGTAGGGATTACGGAAAGCCTGAAACCTCAGACCGGCATTTGCAGTCATGAGCCCTATGGATATGACGATTGGAGAAGGCGGGCGATCGCTCCCCATCGAGGGCGATCGCCGCTACCATCAATGTCATAACAATCCATTGTCCTGACCATGCCTAGCCGAATGGGCTGGGTCTGTCCATAACCTGGATGGCAGGAAAAGTCTTGATCAGCCGTTACTAAAGAGTTCTATGGCAGCCACAGCGTCGTTTCGTTCCCTTGGGTCTTGTCTCAAGCGTATGTCCAAACCCCTGATCGTCGGCAGTATGGCGATCGCCCTCAGTTTAGGCGCATCGTCGGCTTGGGCTGGAGACCCCTTCCGCACCAGTGACCCTCGCAGCATCGGCGATCAAACCGAAGCGGCCTTCCGCGCCATGTTTGAACAGGGTAACTATGTAGAGGCTGGTCGCCTATTAGAATCTGCCGAAGCAGATGAACCCATGGCCCACGCTATGGTGGCTTCCCTGGCCTACCTAGAAGAAGATTGGAGCACCATGGGCAGCCGTGCTACCCTCACCCGTGAGGCGGCGGAAGCACTAGTGGAAACCGATCCTCTGCGGGGCAATCTCTATATAGCTGTGGGGCATTTCATGGAAGGAGCCCATGTGATTATGACCCAAGGTACCCTGCGGGGATCCCCCACGGCTTTGATGAAGCTGCAGCGTGTCTTTAGCCATATCAATGCGGCTGAGGCGATTGATGCAACCGATCCAGAACTGAATCTGGTGAAAGGGTTTATGGATTTGATGATTGCGGTGAACCTGCCCTTTGCTGATCCAGAAGAAGCCATTAGCCGCCTAGACAACTACGCTGCACCGCCCTACGTGGCCCAGCGCGGCATTGCGGTGGCCTGTCGCGATTTGGATGACTATGGCTGTGCTACGTCCGCCATTGATCGAGCGATCGCTGCGGCTCCCAACAATCCAGACCTGTACTATCTCAAGGCACAAATTTTGGTGCAGCAAGGGGATGAAGCGGCCAGCCTTGAGTTCTTCGACATGGCCCTTGAGCGTCGCGATTATTTCCCCACGGCCCTCGGCAACCAAATTGCTTGGGAACGGTGTCGCACCAACAATCGGGTGAATGACCGCAATCAAAACTGCAATCGCCTCCGTCGTTAACCAAGGGACGGATTCATCGATGGCCCATTGTCTTGATCCAAGGGTCTAATCGATTTCCCGGCGGCCTTCTAAGGCCCGCGCCAGGGTGACTTCGTCGGCATATTCCAAATCACCGCCCATCGGCAGCCCAAAGGCAATGCGGGTCACCTTGGTGAACGGTTTCAGCAACTGCCCAAGATACAGCGTCGTGGTTTCCCCCTCGACGCTGGGGCTGATGGCGATGATCACTTCTGCCACCTGCTGTTGGCTGACGCGGCGAATGAGCGGCGCAACGTGCAGTTGATCGGGGCCAACGCCATCCATAGGGGAAATCAGCCCCCCGAGGACATGATACTTACCGCGATACTCGCGAGTTTTTTCTAAAGCGATCACGTCTCTGGAATCGGAGACCACGCAAATCGTTTGGTCATCCCGCGAAGGCGCACGACAGATTTCACAAACCGGATCTGCAGATAGGTGAAAGCAAATGGAACATAGACCAATCTGCTGCCGCGCGGCCACCAAGGCCTCAGCTAAATCCTGAACTTCAGTTTCCGGTCGCTTTAAGATGTGTAGGGCTAGCCGCTGAGCTGTTTTGGGGCCAATGCCAGGTAGGCGCTGGAATTGTTCAATCAAGCGGGCTAAGGGACGTGTGTAAACCGTAGCTGTTCCTCCAACCAATGCCTTTCAAATCATAGCGGGCGATCGCCCTTGTTTTCCAACCCAGAGCGATCGCCCGTTTCTATCCATAAACATAGCGCGTGTCCAGACAAGAACACGCGCTATGACGTTAGCCTAATTTAGCAAACGGTGGGATTAACCGATTTCAGGTGCATCCACAGCAGCCAAGTCCAGCGGGAAGTTGTGAGCATTGCGCTCGTGCATCACTTCCATACCTAGGTTGGCGCGGTTCAACACATCCGCCC
>RECH01000343.1 GCA_007694125.1 Leptolyngbya sp. DLM2.Bin15 | reverse complement strand
GAAGGCGAAGTTGTTGCGGCTGTAAGGCACAACACCAGCCAAGATACCCAGCATGTTGCCGCTGCCACCCAAGTCGTTGAACGCCAAGGTTCCTTGGTAGCTCCAAACGTCAGCGTCATCAGCAGCACCGATGGCATTCACGTCAGAGTAGGCAACACCACCACCGATTTCGATGGTGTCGTTCAAGCGGAAGTTACCTTGGAAACCAAAGTTGTTAGCGTTGTATAGAGGAACGCCTAGACCGCTGTTGTTGTAGGTGCGAACGTAGGTTAGCGCTGCATCAAAGGAGCCGCTCAGGAAGGTCAACTGACCGATGGCGCTGTAAGGACCATTGAACAGACCGTCGCCTGCTGCAGGGCTAGATGCACGACCAGCCGTGTAGCCCAAGTCGAGGCTGAAGTTGTCGGTGAGCTGAACGATGACACCAGCACCGGCGTTACCCACAGTCGCGATGTCGTACTGAGGAGGGAAACCAAAGGCAGACAGCGAACCACTGGTGGAGCTATCCAAGGGGCTGATGGTGCTAGCTACGAAGTCATCCACACCCAGGCTGTTGGCACCGATGCGAACATCAATGTTGCTGCTGAGGGGGAAGTCGTAGAACAGGTTGTCTAGGAAGATGTTGTTGCTGCCGCTGCCGCTGCCGAAGGAGAAGCCCGTAGGATCTGCATCGAAGTTGCGAGCATCACGAGAGCGGAGACGAACGCGCAAACGATCATCACCCGAGAAGCTAGAGTCGAAGTTCATCTCCGTCCGGTAGCCGAAGGTGACTTGGTCGTTGAAGACGCTGTCGCTATCAAGAACGGCGGCGGTGTTGAAGATCACGTTGCCGTTCAGCTTGGTGGTGGTGGAGAACTGGTTGGCTTCCAGTTGAGCGGTGCGAGCTTCTAGAGCATCCACACGGCCGCGTAGGGTAGCCAGTTCTGCTTCAAACTGTTGCAGAAGTTGCTCAAGGGTGGTTAGGTCGCCACCGGTAACGGTGCGAGCAAATCCTTCCAAACAAGCGTTCAAACCAGCTGCAAACTCATAACGAGTCATGGCTTGGTTGCCGCGGAAGGTACCGTCGGGATAACCAGCGATACAACCGTAGCGGTCGATCAAGGAGCTGAGTGCTTGGTACGCCCAGTCGGTGGGTTGCACATCGGAGAGCTGAGTGATCGAGGTCACCTGACCCATGCTGTCAACGCTGCCTTCGTTGGCGTAGTCAGCAATTTGTTCTAGGCTAGCAACGCTGGTGACGTCGGTATTGATTTCTTCTGATGCGATCGCGGAAGACGACGCAAAGATAGCTGTGCCCAAGATAGCTGGAGTTACCAGCAGGGACTTCCAAAGAATTTTAGGAGACATATGTTTTTCCTCACACCTGCAAGTAGATTTCGAACCTACACAAGTAGTTATAGCACTAGTGGCTGAAAAATGTTGAGAGTTAACGAAAAAAACTGATCAGGATGCCCAGACAAGGGATTCATCACAAGTAACGTTAACCCATCAAACGTGGTTACC
Source organism: Leptolyngbya sp. DLM2.Bin15 (assembly GCA_007694125.1). GTDB lineage: Bacteria > Cyanobacteriota > Cyanobacteriia > RECH01 > RECH01 > RECH01. Next base: position 28,516 of record RECH01000343.1, on the reverse strand, counting down.
CTGAGACTTGAACATAGGATGTTGCCTACAGGATGTAAGACTGACGGGAGATGGGCCAAGTTCCCCAGGTTTAGCGCTGTTAATGATTGGGGTTAGAACTTTAACCGATACATCGAGTCTAGGGGTAGCGCCCTGTTCTTCACGGCTGGTGAGCAAGGTGGGCAGTGTCGATCCTGGAATTCTCTGGCTAGAGAATGAAGTGTTACAGCAGGTGATCGATTCTACCTAATCAGAGAAATTGGGTAGAGAATCATTTCATGATGATGTCTACGGGTGATGACGTACGTTGGCGTTGTTGGATAACGCTTCAAGACGTCCTCAGTGTTGTACTACGAATCTGAAGGCTAACGATCAGCTAATCACTTTTTGGGAATCCAGACTAAAAACGCTATGAAACCTTTTTACGGCCATGGGCTGAGTTTGAGTGTGACGGCGGCGATCGCTACTGTGTTGGGATTAGGTTTGGGACAAGTTGGGCAGGCTGCAACACCTGCTGAATCTGCTTTGCCAGCAATGGAAGAGGTTGGGATTAGTGGCCCCATGCCCCAGTCATGGCTAGAGTCCGAGCAAATTGCTCAGTTGCTCTATCCGCCCGTCAGCAATTCTCCAGGCTTGATGGTGGTAGGACAAGGTGTGGTTCGAAGACCAGCAGACTCGGTCAAAATCAGCATGAGCTTTTACCGCTCCGAACCTTACTACGACTACTATGGCTGGGAAGAAGGCGGAGAAGCCGCTCTTCCTCCCCCCGCCGAACCCTTAACAGAAGCAGCCTTGCGTCCCATCACCAATGCCATCATTGCTACGGGGGTGCCAGCAACGGCCATTGACGTTGACCTATCCGGAGGAGGAGGCCTCTACGGCTCGACCAATACCGCATCGGTGATTGTTACCCTGCGTAACCCCAGCCAAACCCAAGTGCGGAACTTGGTCACAGCGGTGAATGATGCCAGCATAGGTACAGACATCTACAACCAAGGCGTGTTTGTTAACTACAGCGTTGATAACTGCGCCTCATTATTAGAGGACGTTTATATCTCTGCCATCCAAGATGCTCGATCCCGTGCTACGACGATGGCATCTGCCTTGGGTGTCGAGATTGAAGCCGTTCCCTCGGTGGCTGAATCGCCGTTCAACTTGTTTTATCCACCCTGCGACCCTGAGCAGCAAGGGCAAGCTTCGTCCCTCTGGGGGGGCTACGGCTATGGGGCAGGAACCTACTACGACCCCAGTATGCCAGCCGAGGTGCAGGTACAGCGCGACATTTTCGTGACCTTCCCAATCCGGGATTAAGATGACGACTCGGCGATGGAACTAATGCCGATCGCTCTCTGAATCCTCCGATTCATCAAGACTCGGAGGATTTTCTATGTCCTATGCTCAGAGCCTAGGGGCACCTACAAACATCCCCGGCATCTTCACTGGAGATACCGGGGATGTTAAAGAGCCGAAACTTGATCACCAACAATTCGTTTTAGAACCGGAAGGTGGTACGGATGGCACCAATCAAGGAGTCATCCAAGGAACGATTGTTGTACGGATCATCCACGTAGATCAAGGACGGGGTGATCGAGATGCGGTCGTTTACTTGCAGGCGGTAGAACACTTCAGCCAAGAAGGAGGTGTTGTTGCTGCGAAGCGGAGCACCGGGGAGGAAGGCGAAGTTGTTGCGGCTGTAAGGCACAACACCAGCCAAGATACCCAGCATGTTGCCGCTGCCACCCAAGTCGTTGAACGCCAAGGTTCCTTGGTAGCTCCAAACGTCAGCGTCATCAGCAGCACCGATGGCATTCACGTCAGAGTAGGCAACACCACCACCGATTTCGATGGTGTCGTTCAAGCGGAAGTTACCTTGGAAACCAAAGTTGTTAGCGTTGTATAGAGGAACGCCTAGACCGCTGTTGTTGTAGGTGCGAACGTAGGTTAGCGCTGCATCAAAGGAGCCGCTCAGGAAGGTCAACTGACCGATGGCGCTGTAAGGACCATTGAACAGACCGTCGCCTGCTGCAGGGCTAGATGCACGACCAGCCGTGTAGCCCAAGTCGAGGCTGAAGTTGTCGGTGAGCTGAACGATGACACCAGCACCGGCGTTACCCACAGTCGCGATGTCGTACTGAGGAGGGAAACCAAAGGCAGACAGCGAACCACTGGTGGAGCTATCCAAGGGGCTGATGGTGCTAGCTACGAAGTCATCCACACCCAGGCTGTTGGCACCGATGCGAACATCAATGTTGCTGCTGAGGGGGAAGTCGTAGAACAGGTTGTCTAGGAAGATGTTGTTGCTGCCGCTGCCGCTGCCGAAGGAGAAGCCCGTAGGATCTGCATCGAAGTTGCGAGCATCACGAGAGCGGAGACGAACGCGCAAACGATCATCACCCGAGAAGCTAGAGTCGAAGTTCATCTCCGTCCGGTAGCCGAAGGTGACTTGGTCGTTGAAGACGCTGTCGCTATCAAGAACGGCGGCGGTGTTGAAGATCACGTTGCCGTTCAGCTTGGTGGTGGTGGAGAACTGGTTGGCTTCCAGTTGAGCGGTGCGAGCTTCTAGAGCATCCACACGGCCGCGTAGGGTAGCCAGTTCTGCTTCAAACTGTTGCAGAAGTTGCTCAAGGGTGGTTAGGTCGCCACCGGTAACGGTGCGAGCAAATCCTTCCAAACAAGCGTTCAAACCAGCTGCAAACTCATAACGAGTCATGGCTTGGTTGCCGCGGAAGGTACCGTCGGGATAACCAGCGATACAACCGTAGCGGTCGATCAAGGAGCTGAGTGCTTGGTACGCCCAGTCGGTGGGTTGCACATCGGAGAGCTGAGTGATCGAGGTCACCTGACCCATGCTGTCAACGCTGCCTTCGTTGGCGTAGTCAGCAATTTGTTCTAGGCTAGCAACGCTGGTGACGTCGGTATTGATTTCTTCTGATGCGATCGCGGAAGACGACGCAAAGATAGCTGTGCCCAAGATAGCTGGAGTTACCAGCAGGGACTTCCAAAGAATTTTAGGAGACATATGTTTTTCCTCACACCTGCAAGTAGATTTCGAACCTACACAAGTAGTTATAGCACTAGTGGCTGAAAAATGTTGAGAGTTAACGAAAAAAACTGATCAGGATGCCCAGACAAGGGATTCATCACAAGTAACGTTAACCCATCAAACGTGGTTACCCTGAGACTTGAACATAGGATGTTGCCTACAGGATGTAAGACTGACGGGAGATGGGCCAAGTTCCCCAGGTTTAGCGCTGTTAATGATTGGGGTTAGAACTTTAACCGATACATCGAGTCTAGGGGTAGCGCCCTGTTCTTCACGGCTGGTGAGCAAGGTGGGCAGTGTCGATCCTGGAATTCTCTGGCTAGAGAATGAAGTGTTACAGCAGGTGATCGATTCTACCTAATCAGAGAAATTGGGTAGAGAATCATTTCATGATGATGTCTACGGGTGATGACGTACGTTGGCGTTGTTGGATAACGCTTCAAGACGTCCTCAGTGTTGTACTACGAATCTGAAGGCTAACGATCAGCTAATCACTTTTTGGGAATCCAGACTAAAAACGCTATGAAACCTTTTTACGGCCATGGGCTGAGTTTGAGTGTGACGGCGGCGATCGCTACTGTGTTGGGATTAGGTTTGGGACAAGTTGGGCAGGCTGCAACACCTGCTGAATCTGCTTTGCCAGCAATGGAAGAGGTTGGGATTAGTGGCCCCATGCCCCAGTCATGGCTAGAGTCCGAGCAAATTGCTCAGTTGCTCTATCCGCCCGTCAGCAATTCTCCAGGCTTGATGGTGGTAGGACAAGGTGTGGTTCGAAGACCAGCAGACTCGGTCAAAATCAGCATGAGCTTTTACCGCTCCGAACCTTACTACGACTACTATGGCTGGGAAGAAGGCGGAGAAGCCGCTCTTCCTCCCCCCGCCGAACCCTTAACAGAAGCAGCCTTGCGTCCCATCACCAATGCCATCATTGCTACGGGGGTGCCAGCAACGGCCATTGACGTTGACCTATCCGGAGGAGGAGGCCTCTACGGCTCGACCAATACCGCATCGGTGATTGTTACCCTGCGTAACCCCAGCCAAACCCAAGTGCGGAACTTGGTCACAGCGGTGAATGATGCCAGCATAGGTACAGACATCTACAACCAAGGCGTGTTTGTTAACTACAGCGTTGATAACTGCGCCTCATTATTAGAGGACGTTTATATCTCTGCCATCCAAGATGCTCGATCCCGTGCTACGACGATGGCATCTGCCTTGGGTGTCGAGATTGAAGCCGTTCCCTCGGTGGCTGAATCGCCGTTCAACTTGTTTTATCCACCCTGCGACCCTGAGCAGCAAGGGCAAGCTTCGTCCCTCTGGGGGGGCTACGGCTATGGGGCAGGAACCTACTACGACCCCAGTATGCCAGCCGAGGTGCAGGTACAGCGCGACATTTTCGTGACCTTCCCAATTCGGGATTAGGTTCAGAGTCCGCGCTGGCTTCAGTACTATAGGCTGCTGTTCATCCTCCGGTTTTTGATACATCGGAGGATGATTTATGTTGCGGAGGTCTAAGGCGATAACCGAGCTTTTTTCAGGCGATTGGCTTCATACCAGGCGGCGATCGCAGGTACCCAGGCTTGGAAGTGGGGCCAGATTTGTTCACAGAGCTTCTGGGCTTCGAGCTGGGCATCGGCTTTCCAGCGCAGATCCAGCAGGTGCATGAGCGATCGCACATTAGCTGACATCACCCAATGTTGGCGAATATCAAAGGGAATGAGCCCACGGGCATGTTCTTCCGCAAAGCCTTGATGGATGCGTTCGGCGTAGCGATGGCAAGCTTGGAGACACCAGTCGAGGTCTTGCTGCCGCTGGTCTTCGGTGTAGTCGTACTTTTTGCCTTGGCGATCGCTATAGCTGCCCAAGGGACGAAGGTAGAACACATCTTCTAGCTCCCGCTTGCCTTCCAACACATCGAGAATCCGCTGTCCGGTATATCGAAATGAGTTGTGAACCACCACACCATTGGCAACAAAGTTATGCCACAGGCCATCCACCTCCAGATCGTAGGTGGTCTGAAGTCCTAGGTATTCAACTGAAACCACCTCAACGGGGTGAGCCTTGAGCTTTCGCCCCGTTGGCATTGGCTTAGCATCCCAAAGTTTTGGTTCTAGAATGGGCTGGAAGTTCGTGGCAAACTCAGCCTCTAAATGGTTGTGATGCAGGCGCTCATGGCAGGGCTGGCAAAGAGAAATGAGGTTGTTAAATTCGTAGGCTAGCGACTCATCGGCAAACACTGGCACCAGATGGTGGGCATGGAGGTTGCCGCCAGACTTACCACAGCACTGGCAAATGTAGTTGAACTTAGCATGAACTTGGGGGGCAATCTGGCGCGTCCAGGCTCCAATGAGCTCTCGCTCAGTGGAGGTACCGCCCCTCCAGAAGTTAGAGTCGGATCCGCGTTTTGTGAAGGTCTTAGCATTGATGCGGCGTTGCTCTAAGCTTTCTGTAGAAAGTGCCAGCTTATAGCCTTTAACACCCTTGTTCCATGGTTTTTCATTGCCCGGCGATCGCTTGTTAAGGGCTAGTCCGTGAGTGTACACCCACTTTTTAACGGACTCAATCGAGCACCCTGCTAGTGCTGCTATGTCATCAGCGTGGAGTCCTTTAGCAAGCTGAGCTTGGAGCCAAGCTTTGTCTCGGTAGAGGCCGTTGCCAACAAGGGTCTTAAGTCCGCGCCGTCGCCCTGAGGGTAGACTGAGCTGAAATTGTTTACCCCAGTAGCGAATCACCTCGGCAGAACAGCCGCACGCCTCGGCAATTTGCTGTGCTGTCAAACCCTGGTTGACCTTTGCTGTTAGCCAAGCTTCTTGACTGTAGATCGCATCGGGGCGCACAACGCCATTAGTCATCAGCGTGCAGGTCTTGGTAATCGCCAGCACCCGATTGTCGGCATCGGTAACTAATCCCAAGGCATCTCCCATGCGCTGCCATCCCTGGGAAGTGTAGAGACGGTGTTTGGTTGTGCAATCGAGGGCTTTACCATCGGACAAGGTAAGCCGATAAACCGGCTGCAGACCACTGCACATGACATCCTGCAGGTGACCAATCTCAAAAATGCCTGTTTCCTCGTTAAGAACTCGCAGGTTCATTTTCTTGAGACGGGTTTTACAGTCGCGGCGATAAGGGCCAGGACGTTCACCTTTGCGGCCACGAATTTTGCGTTCTCTGATGGCTTTTTCCCCGTTAACCCACAGATCATATAGCTCAGCAATTTTGATCTTTTTGAGACCACCGGAAGCTTGTACAAACGTAACCTCAGTATCGCCTGCTAGACATTGCACATCGAAGCTGACGCCGACGCGATGGGTACGAATTTGCTGCATGGTGCTGTGGGGAAACCAGCCGCAGTTGAGGACAATTTGGGGATGTTCCAGGGGGCCATAATGGCCGCGATTGCCTTGGAGCAGTTGTTTGACAATCACATCACCACATTTTTCTTCGCCGGGCCAGCGATCGCGTTCATCCCACACGAAGCCTTCCGCGTAGTCTTGGTGCATTGCCCCATAGATCACCTGTTGGGGGTTGGGGGTTTGGGAAATTAGGGCAACGGTAAACCGATCCATAGTCAATCCACAGTCAATCTTGGCTGAACAAAGTAATCATTATCCAGGATTTCGGCAAGCTTTTGTCGAGATTTCGAGCATCCTATCGGGCATCCTAACAATACATAAGTCTTTAATGACGCTTCCCTAAACTGAAAATCCGGATTGGGGAGGCTAATTACTGTCTTATTAGATTGACACTGCTTGGATAGGCTATGAATCACTACGATTTTCTAAAACTGGCAATGTTTAGCGGCAAGGGCGGCGTTGGTAAGACCACCCTCTCCTGCGGCTTTGCCCGGCAGTGGGCTCAACGGTTCCCCCAAGAATCGATCTTGCTGATCTCCACCGATCCGGCCCATTCCTTGGGTGATGTATTGCAAATCCCTGTGGATGATACACCGCGCCCCATGGCGGATCTGCCCAATCTTCAGGTACGGGCCCTGGATGCCGACCAACTGCTGCAGGCCTTCAAGGCCGACTATGGCACGGTGCTGGAGCTCTTGGTGGAACGGGGTAGCTTTGTGGAAGGCACCGATCTGCAGCCAGTCTGGGATCTAAGCTGGCCGGGCTTGGATGAGCTGATGGGGATTTTAGAAATTCAGCGGTTGCTGCAGTCGGACGGGTTCGATCGCATTGTGGTGGACATGGCTCCCAGCGGTCATGCGTTGAATTTGCTGGAACTCATGGACTTTTTGGATAGCTTCCTGGGTGCGCTGGAGCTCTTCCAGGAAAAGCATCAGGTGGTCACCCAAACCCTCACCGGTCGCTACACCGAGGATGACGCGGATACGTTTATTCAAGACATGAAGCGAGACTTGGCGGATGGGCGATCGCTCCTCCAGGATCCGGGGCAAACGGCCTGCCTGGTGGTAGCGATTCCAGAACCCATGAGCTGGCTGGAGAGCGATCGCCTCATCCAATCCCTCGGGCGGCTACACATCCCTGTGGGCGGCATTTTTGTGAACCATCTGCATAGCCAATCCTCTGACCATGAGCACACCCCTGGCTGGCAGCCTTGTTATCAAGAACAGCAGGAGATGCTAGACAAGTTTTTGGCCCTCCTCGAACCAGGCCAGGTGTTTGCGGTGCCGGAGCAGGACAAAGAACCGGTGGGCGGTGCGGCGCTGGATCGGGTGATGACGCAGGTGGTGTCAGCAGAAACGGTGGCGATCGCTCCCAGGGGAATTGCGTCGGTGGTGGAGTGGCCCGAGCCAGTGCCCCCCAGTTTTCCTGATTTCATCGGCGAACAGCGCAAGCTAATTTTGCTCGGCGGCAAGGGCGGTGTGGGCAAAACCACCGTGGCGGCAGCGATCGCCTGGGGGATGGCCAGCCAATATCCTGACCGAAATGTGCGGGTGATTTCCATTGACCCGGCCCATTCCCTCGGCGATGCCTTTGGGCAGCAGTTGTCCCACACACCGGCGGAGGTGGCGGCGAACCTCAGCGCCCAGGAGGTGGATGCCAGCCAGATTTTAGATGAATTCCGGGATGAATACCTCTGGGAACTGGCGGAGATGATGAGCGGCGATACAGGCGACGATGAAAGCCTGCAAATTGCCTATGGCCCCCAAGCCTGGCGGCAAATTGTCGCCCAGGCGCTGCCGGGGATTGATGAAATGCTGTCCTTGATGACCGTGATGGAGCTGTTGGAGCAGGGCAAGCAGGACTTGATTGTGTTGGATACGGCTCCCACCGGTCATCTGCTGCGATTTTTGGAAATGCCGACGGCGTTGGGCGACTGGCTCTCCTGGATTTTCAAGCTGTGGATTAAATATCAAAACGTGGTGGGACGGACGGAATTTATGGGCCGCCTGCGGACGCTGCGCAAACGGGTGATGACGGCGCAGAAAAAGCTGGTCGATCCAGCCCATACGGAATTTATTGGCGTGGTGCAGGCCCAGTCGGCCATTGTGGCAGAAACCCAGCGGCTGACAACGTCGATGGAATCCCTGGATCTCTACCATCGCTTTATTGTGCATAATCGCTATCGTCCAGAACAGCCCCTCATGGCAGACACCTTCCCCAATCAAACCGTGGTTCGCTTACCGATGCTGCCGAGGGCGATCGCCCCTCTTGAGCAAATTCAGGGAGCAGCTAGGCTATTATTCTGAAGCAAGGTTCTATCCTCCCGAAATCCTCCCGACCTGAGTTGAGTCTTATGCAGGAGGCGATCGCCTGCGGTCAGGGATGGTGGCACCGATTGACCGTGGGCTAGCCTCAACGGTCTTTATTTTGCCAGCGTGGTTGGGCGATCCCATCGTCAAGGCCTCCACCTGGCTGCATACCCAAAGGAACCTGGAATGTCAGTCAAAAATACTGTCTTGATTGGACTGTTGGTGTTTGTGCCGATTTCTGTAGCAGCCCATCTGATGCACATGGGGGCACTGGTGGTATTCGCCACGGCCGCGCTGGCTATTTTGCCCTTGGCCGCCTGGATGGGAACAGCAACGGAGGAAATTGCGGTGGTATCGGGGCCAACGATCGGCGGGCTCCTGAATGCCACCTTTGGCAATGCGACGGAACTGATCATTGCCCTAATTGCCCTGAATGCTGGACTGATTGAAGTGGTGAAAGCCAGCATTACCGGGTCAATTCTCGGCAACCTGCTGCTGGTGATGGGGCTATCCATGTTCCTGGGGGGCTTGCGCTACAAGGAGCAGGAATTTCAGCCTGTTTTGGCGCGACTGAACGCCTCATCGATGAACTTGGCGGTCATTGCCATTTTGTTGCCCACCGCCGTCAACTTCACATCTACGGGGATTGAAGAAGCTCAAATGCAGCGTCTATCCGCTGCTGTGGCCGTGGTTTTAATTGGGGTATACCTGCTCACCCTGCTGTTCTCCATGAAAACCCACAGCTATCTTTGCGAAGCTGGAGACGTGGATCTGGAGCTGAACGAGGAGGGAGAAGACGCCGCTGGGCATCGTCCCAATCTCTGGTTGTGGACAGGTGTGCTGCTGGGAGCCACGCTGCTGGTGGCGATCGAATCGGAACTGCTGGTGGGGGCTTTAGAGGAAGCGACGGAGCAACTGGGGTTGACTCAGTTATTTACCGGCGTGATTTTGCTGCCGATTATTGGCAACGCGGCGGAACATGCCACAGCGGTCACTGTGGCGATGAAAAACAAAATGGACTTATCGGTCTCGGTGGCGGTGGGATCGAGTTTACAAATTGCCCTATTTGTTGCGCCGGTGCTGGTGCTGGCGGGCTGGTTGATGGGACAACCCATGGATCTCAACTTCAACCCCTTTGAACTGGTCGCCGTGGCCGTCGCCGTACTGATCGCCAATTCCATTAGCTCCGATGGGCGATCCAACTGGTTGGAAGGTAGCTTATTGCTGGCCACCTACGCAGTGCTGAGTCTGGCCTTCTTCTTCCATCCGATTGTTGAAGGGATTGGCTAATTCAACCAAAATGAACGCAGGCGGTTGCTTGGATTCCACGGTGAATTCAAACACACGTAATATCAAATCCGGTTAGATGCAGTTCATTTAAGGCTTCGACAGTACCTGGATGTCTATAGCCCCCTTGCTAAGGGGGCGGCGAAGCGGGGGATCAATGCAGGATGTCCCAGCTATGGACATTCAAGCGGACTTGATACAAGTAGGTGGACTCAATGAAATGAAGCTGCCGGGTTTCGACTACGCTCAACCCTCTTCTTATAAGAATTTGAGTATGGAGCGACATAGCAATGCTTGCCCATCGTTATGTCCTCTCACCTACCATCTAACCACCTACTTTCAGATGCTGGACATCAACGGCTAAACGACTCGGTTTTGGCTTATGCAGTCGGCATACCAGTGATAGCTAGCCTTGGGAATGCGGGTCTGGCTGGCGTAGTCTACATAAATGATGCCAAAGCGGCGATCGTAGCCCCAGGCCCATTCAAAATTATCCAGCAGGCTCCAAACAAAATAGCCGGTGAGGGGATAGCCCTCCTGCACAGCGCGATGGGCGGCTCGTAGATGTTCTCGTAGGTAGAGAATGCGATCGCTGTCGATGACCTCGCCCTGATCATTGACCTGATCCTGAGCTGCACAGCCATTCTCGCTGATGAAAAGCTGCAGATCGGGGCGATCGAGGGTGTCGCTAATGTGGCGAATACTCCAGTACAGCGCATCGGGGATCACCTGCAGCCAAGGCATATGCAGGCGTGGGTAGCCGGGGGGAAAGTCCAGCACGTCATACCCTTGATCAGAATCCGCCGCTCGCACATAGACCCCGGAATAGATATTGATCCCCAGGGCATCAATGGGTTGATGAATGATCGCCAAATCGCCATCTTGGATATCGGGAGCCTGATCCCCAAGCTGCTCCAGCAGAGCCGGGCTATATTGACCGGTCAGGGCTGGCTGGATAATGCCGCCGTTGCTATGGAGCCGGGAAAACGCTTTTTGACAGGCGGCAATATGCTCCGGGGTTTCGCTGATCGGTACGGGCACAAAGAAGTTATCCACCAAGGCGATGGAGCAGGGTTGGGGAGAAGCAGCACGGATGGCCTGGCAGCCGAGACCGTGGGCCAGCAGCGCATGGTGGGAGGTTTGCCAAACGTCCTTGGGCTGGGACACTACGGTGCCTGGGGCATGGGGCGGCACTTGGTTGACGCCGTAGCCCAGGTGGGTAAAGCAGGCAATTTCATTCAGGGTCATCCAGTGGGTGATGCGATCGCCCAACCGTTGCACCACGGCCGTCACATAGTCGGCAAAATCGTAGGCCATTTGGCGATCGCGCCAGGATCCATAGGCATCCTCTAGCGCTTGAGGGCTATCCCAGTGGAACAGGGTGGCATGGGGGGTGATCCCGTGATCCTGCAGGCAGTCTACGAGGCGGCGATAGAAATCGATCCCGGCTTCATTCACCGTTCCTCGACCTTCTGGGATGATCCGCGGCCAGGCAATGCTAAAGCGATAGTGGCGGATGCCTAGATCCACCATGCGTTTGACGTCATCTGCATAGCCGTGGTAGTGATCACAGGCGATCGCCCCGGTATCGCCATTCAGCACCCGTCCCGGCGTTTCGCTGAAGGTATCCCACACGCTAGGGCGTCGTCCATCAGCAGCGATCGCCCCTTCAATTTGGTAGGCCGCCGTGGCTGCCCCCCATTGAAATCCAGATGGAAATTGATAGCTGACCATAGGACTCCTCCCGACTACTGCTGCCTGCGATCGCCCTTGGGGATCGGACTACATCCCCGACGGCGTTACCGATCAAACCGTCGCATTAAATAGGCCACGCCAAAATCTCCATTGGGATGATTTTCCAGAAGTCCGGCCAATTCAAAAATTTTCTCCGCCAGCTCAGGGCCCAGCTTCTCCCGCGTAGCCTGGCGCTCCCGTTCGGCATAGTTTTGCTCTTTCACCCGCGCCTGCCACTCACTAGAAAAGAGCCGTTCAATCGACGTGTGCAGCCCCAGCTCTTGCAGCACTTCCCATTCGCCATGGTCGCACCAGATGCCGCCACAGTTGGGACAGCGCTCCACGTAAAAGGGCTGCTTTAAGTTCACCTTGGCCCGGGCCAGGTAGTGGCGACAGTCTGGACAGAGGGCCGCCCGAGCATCCAAGGGCGACGTAGCATAATCCACATCCAGCGTGGGTTTCGGTAGCGTAGACTCCACAGCGGGCTGCTGCTGCTTCCACTCAATATATTGTTCTGGAGGAATCCAGGTGCCCTTGCAATCTGGACAGCACTGCACCTGCATGGCGTCCGCCAGTAGACTGCTGGTGAGTTCAACGTTCTTATCTTTTGGACACTGCACAACCTTTCTCCTTCCTGGTCTAGCCCACGGGCGATTCTTGCCGATCCCCTTTCCGATTAAAGCACCAAGCTTTGCCTCTGACTATGCGCTGGGGGGTTCGGAGTCGGCGGCGGGATCAGAGTCTAGGGCCAAGACGCGATCGCAATAGGTTTGCAATAACTGCAGGCGATCGCGGATCTGAGCCTGGCGCTGCATCCGGGTTTGGGCTTGGCGTGAGGATTGCAAAAACATCACATCGATACCCAGCAAACGAAGCTGCTTATTTAGTTCCACCCCATAGGCCTGCACCTCCCCAGCGATCGCCTCGGGGATCGCTGCCTCTGTATCATCTAAAATCGCTTGCTGAAACCACTGCTGCGCCTGCAGGAAGGCGGCCTGCACCTGAGCGACGTCGGGCTGGGAAGCGATCGCTAACCGCTCCACAGCCTGCAACTGCTCCTTAAGGGTTTGATAGCGTGACGGGTAGGGGAGAGAGACCATCAGAATCATCGACCTCATGTTCTGATCAAAACATGAAGAAATTTGTATGGTTTATTTTGAGTATGTCAGAATGTGATAAAGACTAGGACTTATCATCTGGGTGTTGGATCGAAGGCTGGTCATCTACATCCTGCCTACGCTTAAGCTATTCCCAGTTGGGAGCGATCGCTCCTTCTCTTGCATCTTTAGCACGTCAATCTGACAATACTTAAAGATATATAGCCATCATGAGCAAACTTGCATGGGCAAACTTAGCGAATGATTCGGGTTGGGGCAAGAGCCACCCGTAGATAGAGTTTATTAAGCTTTTCCCCAAGTCTCAATCACTCAGTGCTGACGGCTTTCATGCCGCATCTTTCGCCTTTTCTATGGTAATGAAAGGCAGGGGTGCGCCATTTGTGTATTTCGATACACAAATACCAGTAGTATTGGCAAATACAGTACTGGTAATATGCTTGGATTCAGATGTCGTGCATGGTCAGAACTGGCGTAAGGGCATAGCCCTAACTTGCCATTGCTAAGTCTACACTGCCAAGCCACCTGAGTTTTATTCTTTTTAGACCACCCTAGGCGCATTGGTCGTAACAGTATGAACGTGACCGCTCTCCCAACCCTTCCCGTTGATCTAACGTTGCCCACGTGGCTGCGTGATTGCATCCTGTCTCACCAAGACTGTGATGACGAGCCCCAGGATGATGCTTCGAGCCGGGATTCTCCGCCGGCGCTCCAAGGCGATGCGCTGGTGTGTCAGGCCTTTGAATTTGCCTATTGTCTACACCGCGATCAGCGGCGGGCGTCGGGAGAGCCCTACATTGCCCATCCCGTGGCTGTAGCAGAACTTCTGCGAGACTTGGGTGGCAGTGCCGATATGATTGCGGCAGGTTTCCTGCACGACATTGTGGAAGATACCGAGGTGCCTTCAGAGGAGATCGAGACTCGCTTTGGGGCAGAGGTGCGCCAGTTGGTCGATGGCGTCACCAAACTCTCTAAATTTAACTTTTCTAGTAAAACTGAGCGTCAAGCCGAAAACTTCCGGCGGATGTTTTTGGCGATGGCCCAGGATATTCGGGTCATCGTCGTGAAGCTAGCCGATCGCTTACATAACATGCGCACGCTAGAGCATCTGCCCGATGATAAACGCCGTCGCATTGCACGGGAGACCCGGGAGATTTTTGCGCCCTTGGCCAACCGCTTGGGGATCGGGCGTTTTAAGTGGGAATTGGAAGATCTGGCCTTCAAGTATTTGGAGCCTGACAGCTACCGCGAGATCCAGCAACTGGTGGCCGACAAGCGGACAGATCGGGAAGATCGCCTGCAGCAGGTGGCCTCTATCCTCCGCGATCGCCTCGATCAGCTAGGCATCCACTGTTTAGATGTCAGCGGTCGCCCCAAGCACCTGTATGGCATCTACCAAAAAATGCAGCGCCAGGGCAAGGAATTTGAGCAAATCTACGATATCGCAGCGGTGCGCATTATCGTACAAGACAATGACGAATGTTATCGAGCACTGGCTGTGGTGCATGATGCCTTCCGCCCTATCCCAGGACGCTTCAAGGACTACATTGGTCTACCCAAGCCCAACCGCTATCAATCGCTGCATACGGTGGTGATTGGCAGTTCTGGGCGGCCCATCGAGGTACAAATTCGCACCATGGCCATGCACCATGTGGCGGAATATGGGATTGCGGCCCACTGGAAATACAAGGAGACGGGGCATTCCAATGCGCGGTTAACCGCCGATGATGAAAAGTTCACCTGGCTGCGGCAGTTGCTGGACTGGCAGAACGACCTGAAAGATGCCCAGGAATATCTCGACAGCGTTCGCGACAACTTGTTCGATGACGATGTCTATGTATTCACGCCCAATGGAGACGTGGTGGCGCTGAATCGCGGGGCAACCCCCATTGACTTTGCCTATCGCATCCACACGGAAGTGGGCAACCACTGTTCTGGCGCAAGGGTGAATGGCCGCATCGTCACCCTCGATACCCACTTGCACAATGGCGACATTGTGGAGGTGATGACCCAGAAAAATTCCCATCCCAGCCTAGATTGGCTCAACTTCGTGGTGACACCGGGGGCCCGCAATCGCATTCGCCAATGGTACAAGCGATCGCACCGGGATGAAAACATTGCCCGTGGTCGCGACATGCTGGAGAAAGAGCTGGGCAAACCTGGGTTTGAATCCCAGCTAAAGTCTGCACCCATGCAAACCACCGCCGAGCGTTGCAATTACCAAGCCGTGGATGATCTGCTGGCAGGGCTAGGCTATGGGGAAGTCACCCTCAACCATGTGGTCAACCGTTTGCGGGAGGCCATCAAGGTATCGCAGCCCTTACCCACGGCGGTGGATGTGAACCCGGATGAGGCCGAACAAATGCGGCTGGCGGCCGCCCCAGCCCCCGCGAAAACGACGCCTCCTAGTCATGATTCACCCATTGCTGGCGTAGAAGGGTTGCTGTATCACCTAGCTGGCTGCTGCAATCCCCTACCGGGAGAATCAATTACGGGCGTGGTCACCCTCGGGAGTCGGGGGATTTCTATCCACCGTCAAGGCTGCAAAAACGTCATGGATGTGCCGGGCGATCGCTTGATTCCCGTCAGTTGGAACCCCCATGCAACCCGTAGTTCTCGTCCCCAAACCTATCCGGTGCAGATTCAGATTGAGGTGATCGACCGAGTCGGGGTTTTGAAGGATATTCTGTCACGATTGAGCGATTACCACATCAACGTGCGTAGCGCTCAGGTGAAAACCTTCCCCGGTCAAACCGCCATCATTGACCTGGGGCTAGACATCTGCGATCGCGACCAGCTCGAGCGCACCCTCACCCAAATTCGCAAGATGAGCGATATCCTCAACCTCCACCGCACAGGACAGGTGGAAAGCTAGTCACCAGCAGTCATGAGTCATCTAGACCTAGTCCAGTCCTGCGGGGCTGGACTAGGTCTAGGCGCAGAGTCTAGTCACTATGAGACGGCAGTAGCCCGTCTATGTGCTAAGGCAGGAAACCTTGTTTTTCCTGGAATGCCTTTTCGTTTTTCTGTCTTCGTTCTTCTATCTTGCGGTACTAGTCGTAGTCCGTGAAGTCGTCTAGGGGAAAGTCCGTTTGGTTGGCTTCCGCCTCATTTAGAGCCTGCAGCACCTGATCAGGGTCGCTGCGATAACCTTGCTCGCTGACCACCCAGCAGGGATCGCGGCCATCATCGACCACGGGCAGCATGTTCCGTAGAGTACGCAACGAGTTGAGGCAAGCAGGGCAGTCGCACCCAAAGAGGGCGATCGCTGCATGGCTTTCGGCGTAGCTAAACTCTAGGTCAGGCTGTTCTGGGGTGCTGGGTGCTGCGCTGGTGAGGGTCTCTGTGCCTGAATTGGGAGAAGCCGCTACAGACTGAGCCACAGACTGGGCAGACGTTTGCAGACGGCGGCAAACAAGCTGATTGGCGTCAAAGCGCGACGTTTGGGCACAGACGATCCCCGTTTGGGGAGCAATGATGTCATTGGCATGGGCTGGGCGAGTCATAGCTGGAGCTAGTGCTCCACCCATCACCGTGGGCACTGACATAAGTGCGAGAGCAATTTTCTTGTTCATAGCTTGTGCAGGACTGCATGGCATGGGAAATTCTATACCCTTTCGGCGGAAATGGATCGCGATCAGGATGAATGGTTGAGATTGGGGATCGCCCTGGCACGAAGGGCTACTGCTGCGCAAGGTGGAGAGGGCGTCTCAAGCGTAGTGTATTCCCTGAGAAGGCTGGGTTGCAAGGGCTACACTATAGCACCCGCAGGACACTGGCAACCTCTTCCACCGCATCAAACCCACGGATCTCCTCCAGCGCCTGATTCATATTGCCTTCCCGTACATCATGGGTGACAACCACAATTTCAGCGCGATCGCCCTTCACATCGGTTTGCACCACAGACTCTAAGCTGACTTGATGCTGCCCAAAACAGGTGCCGAGTTTACCAATCACGCCAGGATAGTCATGGGTGATCAGGCGCGCATAGAAGCGGGTGACCAGGTCATCCATGGGGGACATGGTGCAGTAGTGCTGATGGGCACAGGCCAGGAGTGGGTCGAGGGGTTTGCGATCGCTGCTGGGCGTAGCTCGATCCACGGTGAGGATGGCAGCAATATTCAAAATATCCGATACTACCGCGCTGGCAGTTGGCCCGGCCCCGGCTCCTGGGCCAAAGAACATCACCTCTCCCACCGGATCGCCTTCAATCAAAATGGCGTTATAGACCTGATGGACGCTGGCCAGGGGATGGCTCTTGGGCACCAGGGTGGGATGGACGCGAATTTGTAGATGATCCGCTTGCTGGAACTTATCCAACAGGGCCGGGGTATCATCATCCCGTTTGGCGATCGCCAAGAGCTTGATGGCAAAGCCTAGTTTTTCCGCATAGGCAATGTCGGCGGCGCTCACCCGACGGATACCTTCGCAATAGACCTCCGATCGCTTCACGCGACCACCAAAGGCCAGGGAGGCCAAGATGGCAATTTTATCCGCCGCATCCAGGCCATCCACGTCGGCAGTAGGGTCCGCTTCGGCATAACCAAGCTGTTGAGCATCGGCGAGAATGTCAGCAAAGTCACCGCCCTCCTCGGTCATGCGGGTGAGGATGTAGTTGGTGGTGCCGTTGACGATGCCCAGGATGCTCTGAATACGGTTGGCGCTCAGGGATTGTTTCAGGGGTTCAATCACCGGAATGCCGCCCCCCACCGCCGCCTCCAGCAGGACATAAACCCCAGCCTGTTCCGCAGCGGTAAAAATTTCATCGCCATAGCGGGCAATCACCGCTTTGTTGGCCGTGACCACATGCTTGCCATGGGCGATCGCCTTGAGGATCAGCGATCGCGCCGGTTCTAGCCCGCCGATCAGCTCCACCACAATATCCACCTCAGGACTGGTCACAATCGCCTCTAGGTCAGTGGTGAGGATATCGGTGGGGACTGCAACCTGACGAGGTTTATCCAGCGATCGCACCCCCACTCGGTGAAGCTCTAACTGCCCCACTAAGGGATGGCGCTGCTCTGGATGCAGCATAATATCTACGGTTCCGGTTCCCACCGTTCCCAGACCTAATAAACCTACCTTAAATCCCACAGTTTCATCCCAGTAACAGTGATTGGACATCCTTGATTGGACAGCTACTCTGCCTGCAAGCCGTTATGCTAGACGTGAACCGACGCACTCCTTGCTCCGAGAATGATCCCATCCGATCGCTGCCTCCAAGCTGTTGCGGTTGGTACGTCAGTTCTACCTGATTCTATGATCGATGATCACCTAGCATGTCGGTTCGATCTCGTTCGCTTCTTCACATAGAGCCCCATGGATCAGAATTACAGCACCGAGTAAACTATGTTCAACTCTAGGAGTCATTGTAAAGGCAATTGTGGAAGCAATTGTAGGGGCGATCGCGATCAAGGGACGGGGTTGATATTGTCCGAGAGCTGCGGCCTGTCGCCAATGACAGGCGATCGCGGCTAGAAGTCGAGCCCCCTCCTAGGGCAATATTGTAGATATAGCTAGAGATATTGCTAACGGCGTGATCCATGGATTGGGCATCAAGCTCCCCCTGGGGTCGAGCTTGGGCTCTAGATAGTAGGAAACCTTTCTCATACGGGGTTCGAGATGGCACATTGGGAGTTTTTGATTCAACAAGAGGGCGATCGCTCTTGGTTGCCGCTGGATACGCCCGACGTTGAAATCCTAGAGGGTCGCTACCGAGTGGTGGCCCGCAGTACCTATGCCAACCGTTCCGTGGAAGTTCGCATCACCCACGACGCCGTCTACGAAGAGCCCCCCAAACGCCGCACCCAGGCCCGTTCTGCCCAAACCAACCGGGATGGCTTGATGATGGTGATTCCCTTCACCCGGCTGCAGCCCGGCACTTGGGAAATCCGCTGCATCAGCGATGTCATGGCGGATTTGATGGGAGAAGGATGGCAACAGCGGGTGCTCCTGCATGTGTTGCCCCATGAAGCCCAGGTGGGCGATGACTGGGGCACAGATTGGTCGCCGGCCGTGGATGACGACGACACCGTGGCGCAGACGGACGCCCAAACGGCAACGTCTGGGGACGACGATACCTGGATGCAGGCAGACGAGCCGATGGCCGTGGATCCCGAACCCGACACCTTGGTGCAGACGGAAACCTCCGTGCAAACGGAGCCCGATCCCGCGCCATCATCTGAGGATGGGCCAGAGTTGCTGGCGGACGAGGAGAACGAGCCCGATGCGATCGCCCCATTCGATGATGGTAATAACGCAGCGGCTCTCAGTTCAGATAGCAACTCCTCAGATAGCAACTCCGAACCGGCTGCCGAACCGCACCCCGATACATCTGAGTTTGGGCAATATGTACAAGCCGTCGATGATGTGATTGATGCGGTCTTTCAGCAGTTCCAAACCTCGTTGGATCCTCGCGATGCAGCGCCTGCAGAGGCGATCGCTCCCCCAGACCCAGCTCCCAACGCCAACGATCCAGCCCCCACCCTGGAGGAGGCTCCCCTAGACGCCAGTGCAGAAGCACCTCCAGACGATGCCGCGCCGACGACCCCTGCGCCCCTACCCCTGACCCTACGCCTCACCGAAGAGGTCTACCTGCTATCCAAAGCAGGGGACTTGACCCTAAGCGGAGAGCTGGGTCTGCAGACCGACGCCCCTGCGGTTGTGGCAAGCGATCGCCCAGACAGCGGCCTGGCGGCGACCTCCTACCAATTGCGCCTGCGGTTGACCGATCCCCAATCGGGGCGATCGCTGCCGGAGCAGATTTATCCCCTAGCTCAACCGGTAACCCGCGATCATCTGCCCCTGGCCTTCCGCTGTGACTTTCAGGTTGAACCCGATTCCCTCAGCTACCTCTTGCTTGGGGAACTGGATGTGGTGGCTACGGATCGTCCCACCCAGGCGATCGCCACCCAATCGTTGACCGTGACCGTGGATTTAGACCATTTGCTGAACGCGATCGCCAACGAAACGTCCGTATCAGAGCTATTCCAGCCGCCCCTAGACCTCCAAGGGCAGCAGGTGATTGCCCCAGACTTGACCTTTCTCAACTTCCTCAGCAGTCCGCCCCAGTCTACCGGCGTAACCTTCCAAACCTCCGGGCTGCCGAGCCTAGATCCACCCTTGCGCAGTCAGCGATCGCCCGAAACGGCGGAGGATGAACCCCGCCCTGCCAAACCCATCGACCTGCCATCCTTCAAACCGCTCGCCGATGAATCCCCAGACCAAGGGGAAGATGCTGAAACGGAGCTGCTGGAGGATGCCGTCGAAGACGACTTAGAAGATGACCTAGAAGATCCTGGGCCGATTGAGAGCGATCAATCGTCGAGCGATCGCCCCTCGGACGATGCGGAGTTTTCCACCCATGATCTAGCCGATGACGAGCAGCTTGAGGAGGAGGCGCTTTCGGATGAAACCTCGGGTCAGGCTGCTGAATCCCTGGACGTTCCTCCAGATCAGGCACCCCTAGACCTAGAGCCGGAATCGTCATCGTCGGTGGCTGGGGACAGCAATCCTGAGCTGGATCGCCGTCAAAATCCAGACATGTCCGTCTCCTTGCCGATTGTGCCCTTGCCGACCCCGGCCCTAGAGCCGGAGCCGGAGTCCGTTGTGATTGATCTGTCTCCTGAAGACTCAGCGTTCCAGTCTCTCAACTTAAGCGATCGCTTCCTGTCGCGCCTGTTGTCCTTGGCCCAAGATGCAGAACTGGCGGAGTGGCTGGGCGCAGTTTCTCCTCCCCGCAACACCCCGGTGGATCCTGAGGCTGAGCCCAAGGATGACCTAGAGGATGATTTCTACAGCGTCACCTCCGAGTGGCAGGCAGCTCCCAACAGTTGGGATGATGGTTTAGCGGATGAAGAAATTGTCATGGACGACAGCAGTGATGATCCTGCGCCCCCAGCATCGCCCGCTCTGACACCGCCGCCGGAGCTTTGCCTGCCGGAGGATCAGGCCATTCCCACCCCCGTGCTGGAAATTCCCGGCGATGACCTGACCGCCGGTACGCCCACGCGGCTGCGCCTCAGCCTGCCCAATCTGCCATCGAAAATCTATGTCAAAGTATGGCTGCACGACTGTCAGCAGCGGGTGTTGGTGGATGGGCCCCACTGGGTGTCTAACTTTTTGCCCAATAGCCAGGGACACCTAGAAGGCAGTTTGGCGATCGCGGTTCCCCTGGGCTGTATGGAGGTGCGGTTTGAAGCGATCGCGGTGGAAATGCTCACCCAGCGCGAGAGCCGCAAGGTATCGGTGACCCGTTGGGTAATGCCGCCTAATTTACCTGATTTGGCCTTAGATGAGCTGGATGTGTAGCTGGTGACCGGTCAGCGATCGCCCCTCGATAACACCCAGTCGGTTTCTGCTGCATCGAGGCCATAGAGCGCACAAACGGCCCGATCAATGCATTCATCCAGCCGCTGGTAGTCATGGGGTGAGGGGTTTGGGTGAGCCGTGAGGGTGAGCATGTGATCTACCCAGGTAAGTAAGGATTGGGCGCGATCGCACCGGGGTAACATTGGCAGTTGGCGCAGTTGGGGTGGCCCTAGACATAGATAACCATCCCGTAAACTATGGCTAGCAAACTGCATGTGGACATAGCAATCCATGAACCGACTGTTGAGTATGCCCAGGTAGTAACGTAGATCCACCGGACTGTCTGCCAAAATAATCGAGGTTGATTTGGCGGGTAAGATCTTACCTTGTTCATCCAGCACGCTTTCTAAGCGACGGGTAAGCCCCGCCACAATGAGCTTGGGCTGACGGGCCTGGTGGCTTCGTCTAGGTGACAGTTGATGCAGATGCTCAGCACTCAGATAGGGACGCTGGTAGTGAGTTCCCAAATAGCGCAGCTTTTTGTCGCCCCAGAGCAGTCGATAGCGATCCAAGGTGCCGCTGTTGACGATGCGAAGCGCCTGGGGCGGCAGGGCGGCACCCTCAGCCAGATCTTCGATCAGGGACTGGAGGGCATAGGCTTCAGCCACGGTGGCCGCGCCATGCACCGAAGCGATCGCCCCCAGGGGCAGGGTGTGGTGTTCAAAGTGGGCTAGCAAATGCGGTGGCATGGTCATCGGCACAACGCGCCAAGGGCCAGGTTCTTGCCCAGAGGTGCGATCGCTCACCTGTAGTTCAGCCGGTTGACATGCTGCCTGCTGGAGAGACTGCATGACTTGGTAGGGCACGGGGGGATGGGAGGCGATCGCCCGAGCACATTTTTCCACACAGAACACAATTGGGTAGACCGATGCGGCGGGAAAGGCCCTGGTGTGGGTGTAGTCGCGCATCCAGCGGAGGCGATGGTGCAGCAGCAGCGATCGGGTGGCGGCGGCATAGTCAGCGGAGAGCAGTTTACTGGGCACCACCAAGCTCACCCATCCCCCCACTTGGCAAAGGTTGAGCGCCTGTTCAATGAAGACACAAAAACTATCCCAGTTACCCCGTGCCGTTTGATAGTGAGCGGCACAAAAAGCCCGCCAGGTGGGAGATGCCGCCGTCATCTGTTCGGCATCGAGGTAGGGGGGATTGCCCAACACGATCTCGAAGCCTCCCTGCTCCATGGCGGCAGGAAAGAGCGGCTGCCAGTCGAGCTGCAGGAGGGTATTGCCCACCTGCACAGCCTGCTGCAGCATGGTGCCGAGGGGAATCATAGGATCGGGTGTGGGCGGCTGCAGAAGGGCTAACCATAGTGAAAGACGGGCGATCGCGGCGGCTTGTTCATCCAGCTCTAAGCCGTGGAGATGGGTCTGCACCAGGTGCGATCGCGCTTCTAGGGTGAGATGGGTCTGTCCCTGGTCATCTGTCCAGAGGGCAGGATGGTGGGAAGACTGCTGCTGATACTGCTGTTGATACCAAGCCTGGAGCACCTGCAGGCTGGCTAGCAAAAAGCCCCCACAGCCGCAGGCCGGATCCAAGATCCGTAGAGCTCTGTCCCTCGGCTGACGCAGGCGGGTTTGCACCGTTTGCTGCACCATCATCTGCACCAGCGGCGCTGGCGTGTAGTACACACCGTCAGTTTTGCGGGCAGCTTTACGGGCAGCTTTACGGGCGATCGCTCCTGGGGGCAGCGTGCCCTGGCCCTGAGGCGATCGCTCATAGATAGCGGCTAGCAGACTGGGGTCTAGCGACTGCTGGGATAGATCGGCCGTGAGCTTGTGCCAAAGGCGATCGCTAGGTTGGGGGTCGTCCATGAGCCAATCCGCCGGAATCAACCCCGGATCGGCTTGGGCGATCGCAGCGAGACGATCCTGCAACTGCCCCCAGGATGCGCTGGGCACCAGACCGCAGGCCTGCTCATACTGACGCACCAGCAGCCACCTCAGCAGCCAACCTTGGCCCCCTTGCGTTCCATCATGTCCATCCTGCTGTCTGGCCAGATCACGGGCGATCGCCCCTTGCCAATGTTGACAGCGCCGCAAAAGCTGTGGCACCAAGGATCCCATCCTGCCGTAGAGGCTATTGGACTCACCACCCAGGTTTACCATGCATGGCATGATCATTCGTGGCATGATCAGAGACGGGGCAGCAATCCCTATGTCCCTGACCTGTTGTGAGAACACCCGATGTCTAAGGAAACCCTGTTTGCGCTATCGCTCTTTCCCTACCTAGGGTTTTTATGGTTCTTGACGCGATCGGGACAAACGCCACGGCTAGCGCTGATTGGCTTTTATATGACCCTGGTCTTCGTCGCCATCACCATTCCCGCTGGCATCTATGCGCAAGTTGCCTATGGAGAAACCCTAGCCAACGTCGATTGGCTCCATGGCGGAGCAGAATTCTTTCTCACGCTTTCAAATATCTTGGTGGTGCTAGGGTTTCAGCAAGCCATTCGTCAACGCCAAAACGAGAACGAAACGCCCTAGTACCATAAGACAGAAGAACGAAGACAGAAAAACGAAAAGGACTTCTAGGACACACAAGGGTTTTCACCTTAGCAACTAGGCGGGTTACGTCCGCATCGGAAGGCTAGCCATGCCCTAGAGACTACGAAACCTAGATGACTCAGCCATCTAGATCGTGGTGTCCGAGTCTTCGTCCTCAGGCTCCCCATTGCCTCCTATTTCTTCCTTGAAACCCCGTAGGGTTCTGCCGATCGCCCCTCCCAATTCGGGAATTTTCTTAGGGCCAAAAATTACTAGCGCCACTACTCCAATAATGACGACCTCAGGCCAACCGAGACTAAATGGAAACATAGCTTTCTCCTACATGCCCGAGTATTCAGCGCATCCACGATGGATCCGATGCCCTAGAGGCATCCTGGTCAACATTATACAGGAGGCTGGTTTTTGGGTAGGGCAACGGTGCAGCGATCGCCCTACCATCGGTGAGCTACATCAACCGGTGAGCTACATCAACGGGCGCAGGGCCGCCATGGCATCCTCGGAGGTGGCAAAGCGGCGATCGAGGGCTGGGTGCACCATTTTCTTCAGCCAGGTTGTAAATTCGGGCGATAGGTTGGTAATCGTCTCAAACTCTAGGCGCATGCCTCGGCTGGGAATCTCTGATGGCTCGGTGCCGGTCAAACAGGTGACTAACGTGACCCCTAGCCCATAGAGATCCGACGCTCGTACGGTGCGCCCTCCCACCTGCTCCGGTGGCATGTAGCCGCGGGTGCCCACGAGGGTGAGGGAGGTATTTTCGCTGGCAGATAGGGACTTGACAGAGCCAAAATCTACCAAAAAGACCTGAATTTTCGATCGCCCGGGATGGGTGACCAGCAAGACGTTACTGGGTTTAATATCGCGGTGAATAATCGGCGGCTGGCGGCTATGGAGATACTCCAAAATTTTCAGCACTTCTCGGGCAATGCGCTTCGACTCCCGCTCTGTAAAGTTGCGCCCTTCTTTGAGGTAACTATCCAGAGACTTGCCCTGAATGTAAGACTGCACCAGCGCCATGGCCTTGCCGTTCATGGGCAAATCCATCTCAAAGCTACCCAAGTACTCTGGGGTCGAAGGATGCTTCAAGGACTTG
Source organism: Leptolyngbya sp. DLM2.Bin15 (assembly GCA_007694125.1). Taxonomy (GTDB): domain Bacteria; phylum Cyanobacteriota; class Cyanobacteriia; order RECH01; family RECH01; genus RECH01. The sequence goes on along the minus strand of RECH01000343.1, from coordinate 3,732 downwards.
AGCGCTTCTGCCTCTCGTTTGAACAACTTGAGGTCATCTGGCTTGAGTTCGTCGTCTACAAACACCAACTTCAAGATAACCAGCGCCTCATTGGTGAGATCGCGGGCCAGCAGCGTCCAGCGCCCTGACTTCTTGCCCAGTTGCTGTTGCACCTCATAGCGATCGCCTAGTATCTGCCCTGCCATAAGTCTTTTGAGGTTGGTGATTTTCCAGGTTATCCTTGACCGCAAGGATGTGCCAGTTGGTGATGCCTTGAAAACCCTGAACGTTACATTACTTGATTTTGCAGTCTGCGCCACCCTGTACCAATTACAGTTATATCTCTATTTGGTGCGGATCATGGGCGCGGTCTAAGGTTCTGCTGTTGACCACCCCATCGGTGACGCTCGCAGTTTTTGATTCAAGTATTATGGCATCCAATTCTTCAACATCCATTCGACAAGAGCAACATCCTCTGATTCAGCGTCTAGCCCACTGCATTGAAGACGTCTGGCAAACCTATCTCGACCTATCACCCTACCAACTCCCAGAGGATCTGGGATATGTGGAAGGACGCTTGGAAGGAGAAAAGCTCACCATTGAAAACCAGTGTTATCAAACTCGGGAGTTTCGCAAACTGCACCTAGAGCTGGCCAAGGTGGGCAAATCCCTGGATATTTTGCACTGTGTGATGTTTCCACGCCCAGACTACAATCTGCCGATGTTTGGTACCGATATTGTCGGTGGACGAGGGCAGGTTAGCGCTGCCATTGTAGACCTATCTCCCATTGCGCCGCCCGCCGATCCGGATGCTCTGCGGCGATCGCTGCCTGCTAACTACCAAACGGCGCTGCAAGACTACACGGCTCCCAGCTTCAGCCAACCTCGGGATCTACCGCCCTGGGGGCATATCTTTTCAGAGTTTTGCCTCTTTGTTCGTCCGGGCGATGCAGCGGAAGAAGAAGCCTTTTTGGCCCACGTGCGGGCGATCCTAGAACTCCACTGCCAGTTGGCGATCGCCACCCCGTCTACTCCCGACCACCAGGCCGACCTGCTGGCTGGGCAGCAGCTTTACTGTAGCCAGCAGCAGCAAAATGACAAAACGCGCCGAGTGCTAGAAAAAGCCTTCGGCGACGTTTGGGCAGAGCGATATATGACCACGGTGTTGTTTGACCTACCGACCCAGTAAAGGGCGATCGCCCTAGGAGGCTGAGGACGGGGTGACGCGCTTACTCAACGACTCAGCCCGCCGTTTGGCGATCGAATTCGTCGGGTCATACTTAAGCGCCTCGCCGTAGGTTTCTAGGGCCTGGGCAATGAGTTGCTTCTTTTCATAGGCATAGGCCAGATTATTGAGCGCGGTCACATAGTCTGGCGTTTGGTCGAGAGCTTCTTTATATTGGCGAATGGCCAGGTCATACTGCTCTTGGGCCGCGTAGGAAAAACCCAAGGCATTGTAGACCACCGCAATATTCTCAGCGCCCTTCAAGTCCTTACATTTCAGGGCTTTCTGGAACTGGACGATCGACTGAGAATACAGTCGTTTGTCTAGAAAAATCCCACCCAGCTCGTAATAGTCTTGGGAGGTGCCCTTACCATTCGTGAGCTTCTCTTGCAGTCTGCTTAGGGACGTTTCCACCCGGCGGGTTCGCAACACCTGGCGCACCAAGAACCAGCTTCCCCCCAAAAGCAGCACCACCAGGATACTGAGATACGTTACAGCCAGTAGGCGTTCATCCATAGCGATCTAAAACGTTTATCTAAACAATCGTTAGCTTCTTTCAGACTAAGACAAAACGTAGACCATTCATAGCCCTGCTTCTCGCAGTCCTAGAACTAGACCATCGAAGGGCAGGGGCAGCACGATCAACCCTTGGGGAGAAACACCTGCAGAAAACCCCAGCCGGATCCAACCGCTGGGGTCATGTACCAATCACATATTTCTGCCATTCTTTGTGAACCCCACTCTTCACCTGCTTCACCACCTCAAAATAAAGGCTGCTGTGGGGCCGGTGGGGCGGTCGGCGCAGGGGCATATTGGCTTCCTTGGGCGTGCGGTTGCCCTTGCGCACATTACAGCGCACGCAGGCCGTGACCATGTTCTCCCAGGTATCCACCCCACCCCGCGATCGCGGCACCACGTGGTCGAGGGTGAGATCATCGCCCATGTAGCCACAGTACTGGCAAGAATGCCCGTCTCGATGCAGCAGATTGCGACGAGTGAGAGGAATTTCTTTGTAGGGAACCCGCACATAGTGCCGAAGACGGATCACGGTCGGCAAGGGAAGATCGGCGTACACAATCTTGCCATTATGTTCAATCTGTTCGGCCTTTCCCTTAATCAACAACACCACCGCCCGACGCCAACTGGTAATGTTGAGCGGTTCGTATGAGGCATTAAGAACCAGTACCTTGGCCATTGACTAATTGCTAAAGATTTGGTTTAGGGATTTTTTAAGAATACTAACACAGTCAGATTTGGCACGGCGTGGAGGATGCACCTAGCCAAGCGTGACTCGTCCCCTTGGGGGATAGTCGCTCAACCGTTGGCTGGTTAGAATGCAGATGGAATGGATCGAAATCCCCGCGCATAGGAGCAGACAGGAGAGGTTATGAGCATTCGGCAATCTCATTACGAAACACTACTCGCTGCCTACAGCAACCATGCCGGAGCGATCGCTCTCTTCAAAAAGTATCGCCCTTACCTAGAAATGATTCCCAGTATGCGCCGCCCTAAGGAGAGCGTGATTCCCATCCCGCTGCCCTTGGTGCGTACTCGTAATGCTGTGCCGGCTTCCGGAACAACGGGCACCACGATCGCTCCTGGCGATGTGATTCGCCTGCCCTGTGATGTGGCGGTGTTGATGTGTGATCCAGAATGGAAGGTGAAAACGGGGGTGGAGGTGTTCATCTTCATCCATCGCCCCTACGAAGATTTTTCGGATCTTTTGGCCCGCTGGCGGCAAACCCAGATTTGGTTAGACAAAGAGTATGAGTGGCTGATGCCCTCGCGCTATAAGCATATTCTCAGCGAAGGCACCGACGATACTCGTCCCCTGTTTGTCTTGTTTCCCGACACCCCAGAACGCATTCGCCAAGGCCTGCGCGGAGCCTGTCTACCCTACGTGATTCAAACGGTGCAAACTCCCGAGGATGATCTCGATGAGGAGCCGGTCTCTACGCCTGAAACGGTGATGCCTGAGCTAGATAGTAATGGTTGAGCTGCTCTTGCCTCACGGTGGCATTCACAGTGACATTGTGGAGAGTCATGGTTCGAGTCCAGTGATGTCAACCGCTGAAGAGCCTCCGTAACCTGAAGCTTGAAGCCTTTCTAATATTTTTTCAAGGTAAAAGGCAGATGATGGATAGTAGACTAACCCCTTAATCTGGTTCTCGCCCACAGCCAGCCCATGTATCTAACGGATTACCATGCTAAATACTACGCCTATGAGCTAACCAAGCGCTTCTCATCCGACAAGCTGGAAAAGCTAGCAGGAACCTTTGCAGGGGCACAGGTAGACATCAATCCCCACCAGGTTGATGCAGCCCTGTTTGCCTTTCAGTCACCGTTATCGAAGGGAGCATTGCTGGCCGATGAGGTGGGTCTAGGCAAAACCATCGAGGCGGGGTTGGTGATCGCCCAGAAATGGGCTGAGCGTGCTCGTCGCATTTTGGTGATTACCCCAGCCAACTTACGTAAACAGTGGCAGCAGGAGCTAACCGAAAAATTCTTTCTGCCCTGCAAGATTTTGG
>RECH01000264.1 GCA_007694125.1 Leptolyngbya sp. DLM2.Bin15 | reverse complement strand
CTCCTGCGATCTTGATGCTCTCGTAGATTAGGTTAGCGTCAGCGTAACCCAACGGCATCTAAGCTGGTACTGGGTTTGACGTTGCTCAACCTAGCCTAAGCAAAAAGATTTCTCAGTCAACCAAGACTGATACCTAGTACTCCGAGGCATAATTAACCCGCCTATTGGCTGAGGCGGGAAACCTTGTGTGTCCTGGAATTCCTTTTCGTTTTTCTGTCTTCGTTCTTCTGTCTTGCAGTACTAGTGTCGTTAGCTGAGCAACCTACAACACTAGGCCCATAGGCAGATAAGCGCTAGGATGTTTCAATTATCCTGTCAAGCTGTATGGCGGCCTGTACGTTGTATATAGATTGCGGCATCTCAACCGATAGCCTGAGAGTCCTAAATCATCGGACTTGTTCTTGATATCTGGCTTGACCTGCCCCATGGATGGCATCACTGTTCAGTCAAGCGTTGCTTGGGTGTAGAACTGGTTTAGAACTATAGACTATCCTGTTTTTCCTTCACCTTGCCGTGAACACGACTCCCTATGATCTGACATCAAGTCTTGCCTCCGATCGCCCTAGAATTTTACTCGTGGACGATGAATTAGACAGCATTCGAGCCCTATCTGAGCTGTTGATCCAGGAAGGGTATAGAATCCGTCGTGTCACCAATAGTGTCTTCGCTCTGCGATCGGCGTTGACGGATCCCCCTGACCTTGTCCTGCTAGATGTCATGATGCCAGAGATGGATGGCTATACTCTCTGCCAGGCCCTGAGGCAATCGCCAGAGACTAGACATGTGCCGGTCATTTTTATGACTGCCCTCAGCGATATTGCTGATAAAGCTAAGGCCTTTTCCGCGGGCGGGGCAGACTATGTGGTCAAGCCGTTTCAAACCGAAGAAGTGCTGATGCGAGTCAAGCACCAGCTCACCATTGCCCTGCAACAGCGCCAGCTCCTGCAGAAAAATCAGCAGCTTGTGCAGGAAATTCAACAGCGTCAGCACGTTGAGGCAAACCTCAAAAGTCTTCTGGAGAATGCAACCGAGGGAATTTTTCGAACGTCCCTAGACGGGCAGTATCTAAAAGCTAATCCTGCCATGGCCGTCATCTACGGGTATGCCTCTCCTAGCGCATTGTTGAACCAGATGCCGCCGGTGCATCAACTGTATGTTGATCCAAAACGCTGGGGTGAGCTTGAAGTGTATGTGCGCTATCACCAGCGGATCACAGACGCGGAATCGGAGGTCTATCGCCAGGATGGGGGCAGGATTTGGGTGAGCGAAACGATTCGCTTGGTCAACAATGAGCAAGGCGAACCCCTCTATTATGAAGGCACCGTGAAAGATGTGAGCGATCGCCGCCAGGCAGAAGTGGAACTGCGCCATCAACGTGACAAGGCTGAACAACTGCTGAATATCATGTTGCCGTATCAGATTGCCCGCACCCTGAAAAACCATAATTACACCATTGCCGAGCACTACACCAAAGTCACGGTTCTGTTTGCAGACTTGGTCAACTTTACGGAGATATCGGCTCAGCTATTGCCTAGAGAATTAGTTGGTTTGCTCAACCGAATTTTTTCTAGTTTTGATACACTCGTAGGGCGATATCAGCTAGAAAAAATTAAAACGATTGGTGATGCCTACATGGTGGCAGGGGGGCTGCTGGACTCTAGCGCCGATCATCTCTATCGTATGAGCTATTTGGCCCTAGACATGCGAGACGCGATCGCCCTTATCCCTTCACCTACAGACACTGCTTTGCAAATCCGCATTGGGATGCATACAGGGCCGGTTGTGGCAGGCGTCATTGGCAAAAAGCGCCTCTCCTATGATCTTTGGGGTGATACTGTGAATCTCGCTAGTCGTATGGAAGCAACGGGTCAGCCTGGGAAGATTCAGGTGACGGAGGATGTTTATCAAAAGCTTCACCATGAGTTTAGGTTTACACCGCGAGGGAAGGTGGTTGTTAAAGGCAAGGGCGACGTTACAACTTACTGGTTAGAAGGCAAACAAGCATAATTAAAGAGAGAGTCAGCGATAGATAGGGCAAGAGTGCTGATGGCAACCACAAGTCTGGTAGAACAAAATAGGTATATTCAATTAGATGAACCGTGAGATGAACCGTTGTAGGGCTTCCTATGACTGCCATTGTTTCGTCCATATCGACGCTTGGGATCTATAGACAGGAACGATCATGGTTGATAGACGCTAAGTTCAACGGCACCTCAACACTCTCTAGCCCCTTCTTCATTGAGATTCGCTCATTGAGATTTGCTTCAGATTGTTAGACACAGCCTAGTACAATCCAGCATTTGGCGTCCCTTGTGTCAGCTTGATAATCAATAAGCTCTAGGTTTACGATGCAGTTATGGTGATGCGGTTTTCATTTCGTGCAGTTCTCATGGGGGTGTTTGCAGTGCAGGTTGTTGGCATTGCAAGCGTTGTGAGCTATTTACATGGTCAACATGAGGCTGCTGCCCATCAAAGTTTCGTTCGTCAGCTCGTCAAAGCTGATAGCGATCGCATTCAAGTCTACCTGTCTCAGTACCTGCAGGTTCCTCAGCAGATCAACCGTCTGAATGCAACGGCGGTGCGGCTCAATCAGCTTGATGTCAGCAACTTGCCCCAGCTTGAAGCCCACCTCTTTGCCCAGCTACAGCAGTTTGATTCTGTCAGCAGCATTTTATTTAGTGGGGCTGATGGATCCTTTCGCACTGTGCATCGCAGCATAGACGATCGTCGTCGCATTGAAGGGGGGCGATCGCAACCTAATGGAGATTTTGACATCTATCTCCTCAATGAGGCAGGCGCACCGACCACAGAGGTCACATCTCTGCCCAACTTTGATGGACGCGATCGCCCATGGTATCGGAATGCGGAGAGAACGCAGCAAGCTGGATGGAGTGATCTATTTCAGATTGGAGAAGAAGCTTCCCTAGCCATCAATGCCTACCAGCCAATCTACAACAACAACACTCTACTGGGTGTCTTCTCCGTTAACCTCAGCCTCCTGGATCTCAGTCGGTTTTTGCGTCAGCTTGATGGGGCTGAGCAGGGCGTGGTGTTTATTGTGGATGAAAATGGCTACCTGATTGCCAGTTCTACGGATGATCTGCCCTTTCAGGTCAAGGGAACAGGGGTAGAACGTCGTTTTTATCGCCTTCGTCCAGCAGATAGTGACCATGAGCTATTGGCAGCGATCGCGACTCACTGGCCTCAAGTGACCCATTTTTCGTCATTAGGTATCGGCGATCGCCAGTGGGTAGACCGGATCGGGACAACGTCTTATGTTTTCGGCATCCATCACCTTGACCCATCCCTGAAGCTCAACTGGCAGGTGGTGAATGTGTTACCAGAGTCTGTTTTCCTGACAGACATTCGTGATAGACAGCGTCAAACGTTCATCTACACGGGCCTTGCTCTGCTAGGAGCGATCGCCCTCAGTGCGGGGATTGCTCGCTGGGCGACCCAACCTCTCAAACAATTACGAGACACGGCCACCCGCCTAGCCGATGGTGACTTTCACGCCGTACCGCCCCATAGTCCAATCCTAGAGTTTCAATGGCTGTCGGAAGCGTTTGAAACGATGTCAAGCCAGCTTCGACAATCGTTCCAAGACTTACAGTTGCTGAATCAAACGCTCCAGCACAATGAAGCCAAGCTTTCTCAATTTTTAGAATTAGCGCCGGTCGGCGTTCTGATCTACAGCCTAGATGGATCAATTTCCTACGTTAATGCTATTAGTAAGACTTTATTTGGACTAGAAAAGAATCAAGATTATCTATCATTTAATCTTGGCGAACTCTCGCAGCATTACTCGCTCTATATAGCTGGAACTCGACAGTCTTACCCACTTCATAATCTACTCAATCCGCAGACATTTTCAGAAGAATCCGTCGTTTTAGATGATTTGGAAATTCATCAAGAACACCATCTACATCTGCTAGAGGTCTCTGTATCACCCATGATTGGTCGCCAGGGTGACATCGAGTGGGCGATCGCGATCTTTAACGATATTACGACTCGAAAACAGGCTGAGCAACTGCTGGAACACTACAACCGTGAATTGGCCCACCAAGTCCAACAGCAGACCCTGGAACTCGCTAAGGAAGTGGAAGAACGCAGGGCTGTTGAAGTCTCGCTACGTCAGAGCGAACAGCAGCAACAGATCCTCTTACAGGCTATTCCAGATCTCATGTTCCGCGTTAGTCGAGATGGAGTTTATCTCGGTTACGTCAAGACTAACGCCATGATCGATCTGCTGCCTGCAGATGAGAACCCGATTGGCAAGAACATCACAGATTTCTTTGCGCAACATCATCATGATATTGTCGAACGCCAGATGCATTTTATTCAAGAAGCCTTAGATAAGCAAGAAATTCAGATATATGAGCAGCAGAACTACATAGGCGATCGCCTTCAGTATGAAGAAGTGCGGGTTGTTCCCTGCGGCGATCAGGAAGTCCTCTTTATGATTCGTGATATTAGCGATCGCAAAAAGGCTGAAAGTGCCCTGCGCTATAGTGAAGCCACCCAACGTGCTATTCTCCAAGCCATACCTGATCTGCTGCTGCGTATTGATAAGCATGGCCAACGGAAAAACTTCATCTCTGGAGGGGAAGTTCATCTACGCCAAGGGGTTCGTTATGATTTAGAACAGTCTATCTTTGAGACTCTGCCCCATGATTTGGCAGAAACTCGGATGCGCTATATTCATCAAGCTCTGGAGACTGGGCAACGGCAACATTATGAGCATGATATTGAGGTGGATCACGAAATCCGCCATGAGGAGGTGCGAATTGTCCCTCTCAATGCCGATGAAGTCATGCTGATGGTGCGCGATATTACCGATCGTACCCGAGCAGAAGTCGCTCTACGTCAATCACTTCAGAAAGAGGAAGCGATCGCCTATATCCTCGAAAAAGTTCATCAATCTCTAGATCTCAAGGATGTCTTTTCCTCCACCGTGGATGCAGTACAGCATACTCTCCACTGCGATCGGGTGTTAATCTATCGCTTTCAAGCCGACTGGAGCGGAGAGATTCTTGCTGAAGCTGTCACACCCCAATGGACTTCACTGCTCAATACAACCGGTTACGATGCAAGACTGACGCAAAATGCGATCGCCCATCCAGACTGTATCATTACGGCCTTAACCCAATGTGGACTGCCTCACCATGATACCTATCTGCAGGACATGAAGTCAGGGTTTTACAATCAGCGCCTTAGTCCCGTGAGAGCCGTATCTGATATCTATGCCGAAAATTTTAGTGATTGTTATCTTGATTTTCTAGAGCATTTTCAGGCTCGTGCCTACGTTACATGTCCCATTATCCAAGGAGATCAGATCTGGGGGCTGCTGGCAGTCTATCACAACCAAGGTCCCCATTCCTGGACAGCAGCTGAGTTAGCTATTGTAGGTCAAACCGCAACCCAACTTGGCATCGCAGCGCAGCAGGCAGAGTTATTCCTGCAGCTTCAACTGAAGTCAACAGAGTTGGAGATTGCCCGAGAAGCTGCCGAAGCAGCCAGTAAATCCAAAAGTGTTTTCTTGGCTAACATGAGCCATGAACTGCGCACGCCTCTCAATGCAATTTTGGGATTTGCCCAGTTACTCGATCGCGATCTAACCCTGCCGGACGAACATCGAGAAGCCATCCACACCATTACCCGCAGTGGTGAACACCTCCTATCTCTCATTAACGGCGTCCTCGACTTATCTAAAATTGAGGCAGGACACCTTACCCTGGAGAGAAGCTATTTTGATTTCAGAGAATTTATTCGATCGCTGCAATCTATCCTTGTGCAGCAAGCGCGATCCAAGGGACTATCTCTGAATTTTGATCTATCAACCGATCTGCCGAGATTAATTAAGTCTGATCCACAAAAACTGCGCCAAGTTTTAATTAATCTCCTCGGTAATGCTATTAAGTTTACCTCCCGTGGCGGCGTGACCCTCAAAGCTTCAATCGCCTCACTGGCGTCTCCACAACCTCAGTCTAGCGATCGCTTGATTCAGGATGGTGCTGAACCGTTTGCATGGCTCACGTTTGAGGTCATTGATACGGGGACTGGCATTGCCCCTGATGAGCAAGTTCGGATCTTTGAAGCGTTTGAGCAAACCCACTCAGGACAAATGGCTCCTGATGGAACCGGGCTAGGGCTAACCATTAGTCAACGCTTAGTGGAGAAGATGGGTGGATGCTTGACCGTACAAAGTGTCTTAGGGCAGGGCAGTGCGTTTCAATTTACCATTCCAGTAGGCATTGGCCAGACCAACGCTATCGAAGCAACCCAGGGGCAGGTTGCCCATCTTGCACCCCACCAAGTCTATCGAATTTTGGTGGTTGATGATTCGATGATGAACCGCCAGGTCATTGTGCAGTTCTTAACCAGTATTGGGTTCGAGATTCGGGAGGCGGCCGATGGTGCTGAAGCGATCGCTCAGTGGCAAGATTGGAATCCGCACCTGATTTTGCTAGACTTGCGAATGCCTGTTCTCAATGGCTTAGAGGTGATTCGCCATATCCGTGCCTATGATCGGGAGCATCCGCCGACGGGCGATCGCTTATCACCTAAAGTCATTGCCGTGACCGCTTCTGCCCTCGTTGATCAGCAGCAGGAAGCTATGGCATCGGGCTGCGATGATTTCATCACAAAACCCGTGGATCTCTCTTACTTGCTAGAAGCGATCGCTCAGCATATCAACGTAGACTATATGTATGATGACTTAACGATTGATACATCAACTTCAGGTGTTCCATGTCTGGAGCCAGATGCATTATCTGTCATGCCTCAAGAGTGGCTAGATTCACTCTACTTATCTGTGTTGCGATGTGAAGATGCTCAGGTGGATCATCTAATTCAACAAATCCCCAGTCAATACAACGATCTTAAACAAGCGCTAGACTACTACAATCAACGACTGCAGCTAGAACAGATCTTGTTGATGATTGAGGCATATCAAGCCCATGGCAGTAGCTCAATATGATCGCTAACAAGCTATATCTCGTCTGGTGTAGATCCTATCTGATCTCGAAGATCCCATTGAGGTATAAGTCCATACATCTTAAGCTAACCTGAGATAGCTAGTAGTCTACTTGCCCATAGAGACTGTTGCTCAAGGGATGGTTGAGGAGGCTTGAGCATGAACAACCATCCTATGGGTCTTCAGCAATACCATCAGGCCATCTGAGAGGGGGAGGGGCCTCGCACCTTTGCGAGGGCAATGCTTTAATAAAGGAGCTTAGGTTTGAGATTCCATCTCAGAACTGGATTTTAAAATGTGTTGAGCCAGACTTCATGACCTCTGTGCTCCCAGCTGCCTCTTGTATACCCCATGGTCTAAGATGCTTGGGGCAAGCTGTGGGCATAGAGTCTAGGGTGTACTTCATGGTGCTGAGACTAAAACGTTAACCAACGGCTGTGAGGAAAAACAATATGCGCGCGTCTCGCAAATCATCTACCGTAGTTCAGGACTTAGGTTGGATTGCTGGCGTGATTGGGGGCTCAGCAACGATCTTGATCGTTACCCCAGGATATGCACAGATACAACCCGTGACACCAGACATGCAGGCAACTCCGCTCATACCTGCAGCATCGCCGACCTCGGAACTGTCGGGGGGTGAAGACATCGCCCCTGGAGCGGAGCCGGAAGCCGCGATCGCCATCCCAGCGGCATCCGTGGACGAGACAGTCATCGCTCCCGACAACCTATCCCAAGCACCCGAGAGCCTGACTGAACCTGCGGCTGCATTCCTGCCCGAATCATCAGCATCCGAATCATTAGCATCCGAATCATTAGAAAGCGTATCTAGGCAAGCCGTGGATCTCTTGCCCGTGCCCATGCCCGCACAAAACTCCAGCTCTACTTACGCTAACGCGATCGCCCAGTTCAGTGGTGGCGGCGGCCCAGGCCCCTTGCGCTTTTACCTAGGAACAGAGCTGCCCTATCCCACCACCCTGCTAGGCCCGACGCGGCGTTTTGCGGTGTCAGCAGCCAGCGATCGCCAAGGAGGGCTCAGCTTACCGGGAGGGGTGCAGCTTTCCCTCAATGATTCCGATACCGTCACCCTAGAGGGGCGGGTGGGTACCTCCATCCTCGGTTTTGATCTGAGCTACCGCCATCAGCCAGAGCTAGCCCCCCTAGGCTATTCCGTGAATCTCTTCAACCAACGAGCCTATTCCTCCAACCTGCGCGGGGGCGATCGCGATGTAGATTTGCCCGGTGGTGATACGCCCTGGGTGCATCGCCTAGGCGTGGGTGCAGAAGTCTTCCACGCCTTTTCTCCTGAGCTAGAAGGTGCCCTGGGACTCACCTATCAGCGGGTATCGGTGCGGGATGATGTTTTTTCTGACAACCTGTTTTCACGGGATGAACGGGGCAATCGGCTCACGGTGAGCGATAGCGGACAGGATGATCTACTGATTTTATCGGCATCAGCCCAGTACGACACCCGCAATGATCTGATCAATCCTACCGAAGGCAATCGACTCCGGTTAGGACTACAACAAGCTATCCCCCTTCAGGATGAAAACATTTCATTTACAGGCTTGACGGGTAACGCCACCCAATTTATTCCCCTTTCCCTCTTTGGTTTTGCAGAAGGGCCCCGTACCCTGGTGCTGAATGTCCAAGCTGGGCACATGTTTAATGATGTTCCTAGCTATCAGGCGTTTAGCTTGGGAGGCAGCAACTCCGTGCGGGGTTTCGATCGTGGTGATGTGGGCTCGTCTACCAGTTTTATCCAAGCCTCAGCCGAATATCGCTTTCCCATCTTTTCCTTTGACGCCATGGATGAGGAGATCGATGTGGGCGGGCTGCTGTTTGTGGACTATGCGAACGCCTTAGGGACTCAAGATGACGTGATTGGTCGCCCTGGTCTGGCCCGCGATAAGCCGGGGGATGGGTTAGGGTTTGGTCTGGGTTTGCGGCTGCTGTCGCCCTTTGGGCCAGTGCGGGTGGAACTAGGACTCACCGACCGTGGAGACTCGGCTGTGCATATTAACCTAGGCGATCGCTTCTAGATCACGCTCTATCGGACTATTGGACAGGATCTAGCTGATCAAGAGGGCTAGATCCTGCTCATCTATGGGCGATTCTACCTTTGTAGCGGTGCAAGCGTGGGATTGCTGAAGTCAACGATTGAACCATGAATTTTATTCATGTATGTGATAGGCGCTATGCTTTGTATCCCATAGCAAAGCCCGTTAGAGTAAGGACATGGATAGATGAAACAGCGGTCAGACGTCCTTTTCACTATTCCGCAGCAACAGTCCGATCTGGAGGTCGCCATGACATACTTTAACTACACCCACCGCGAAAAACTCGAACGTGCCCTTCACCTCGATGCAGCCGTTCCTTCTCGCTCCTCTCGTTGGTTCTCGTCCCTAAAGGCGATCGCCACGTCCGTACTCAACGCTTTTACCCAAGATAGCAATGCTCCTCGCATCTGGTTTAGCCTGGATGCATCGGGTCAAAAGATTTGGCATACCTACGATCCGATCACGAATAGCCGTGGTTCCTATGAAACCGAGCGTGACGTTCGGACATGGCTAGAACATCGTTATTATGATATGGCCCGTTAGGTAATATAGCTCGTTAGTTCTGTAGATACATTACTACCGTTCTACGCCTAGGGTATAGAATCCTCAAATTCTTCGGAGTTTGGGGATTTGCCGTAGTTTGCTTCATCCGACGCTGGGGTGCGGCTGAGGGTCACAGAATAGCGCAAGCGATCGCCTCGGGACGGAGCTGCGCCACAAACAATGGGGCGATCGCCTTGGGTATAGGCGGTGTAGCGATAGGTGAGTAAGGGGCTGCCCAAGGGCATCTCTAGATATTGGCTCAGTTCATAATTAGCGTGACTACTTTCAAAGGTGGCTTCGATGCGTTCGATCACAATGCCATGCTGCTCTAGAGTCGGGAAGGTCATCTGCTGCTGAAGCTCTTCTGCATAACGTTCACCCAGCTCAGGTAAGATATAGCTGGTATCCACTGCTGCCGGACTCTGGTTGATCAGCAGGATTTTGATCTGTCGATAGACCCGTGGGTTTGGTTGCTTCAAGTGCAGACGTTGACTCACCTCATCAGGAGCCGGGATCAAGTCAAAGGCAAGATTATGAATTGAACTAGTCACCCCTTGGCGGGCCAGATCTTCTTCAAAGAACACGAGAGGATTGGATAGCCGATAGGCGACTTTGTGCTGTTCTTTCACAAAGACGCCACGGCCGCGCTGGGCTTCTACGAGTCCTTGGCTGGCTAGGTTAGCGATCGCCCGTCGAATAGTAATCCGGCTCACCTCAAAGCGCAGCATCAGTTGATGCTCGCTGGGCAGTTGTTCTCCCGCTGCATAGGTGCCATCGTTTATTTCCGCCAGCAGGTTCTCAGAAATGGTTAGATGTAAGGGTCGGGGTGACGATGCTGGGGCTGCTTGGGTCATGGACTCTTGATCAACAGGTATTTATGCTCCCCCATTTTGCCATAGGGCTGCCTTCCTCAAAAAAACCTTGACTGAGACGATACCTATCCTAGGGAGATCGTCACATCACTAGGGCTGAGGGCATCTGGGCAATAGTCTGCGAGAAATGGGGAGCGATCGCCGTCTTTGCTCCATAGAATAGGAAAGAAAGATTCATCCATGCGGGTATCGCCTACCCGTTTATAGCGACCATAGATATAGCCAGCGGGATTGGTGGGATGGAAGGCAGCATGGGCGGGAATGGTGTGTAAACCAATGCTGTGGAAGGTGCGATCGGTGCGGGTGGTGGGAGCCAGACCGTGCCAGGTACGTCCATGGTGGAAACCACAGCCCCCCGCCGGTACGTTGACCACCACCAGTTCCGGCTCTGGTACCCCCGCCTGCTCTGCGGCCTGCAGCATGGCCCAACGGTAGTCTTTGGTGGGGGCATGGAATTCACCAGCCACGTCCACCAAGGGCCATTTATGGGAGCCCCGCGCATAGACCAGGGTGCCATCAGCCAAACTGGCGTCTTGTAGGGCAATCCAGCAGGTCATCATGTGGGGCGGTGTCAGGTAGTCAATGTAGGCTCCATCTTGGTGCATGGCGACGGCCTTGGCGCTGGGTGGCTTAATCCACATGCTGTCTTGCCCAATGCGGGCCCCATCCCAACCGGCCAGGGTGGCCGTGAGCCGCCCTAGTTCTGCCGACAGCACTAGGCTCGCAATCGTGCGATCGCACTTCCATGCATTGCAGATTTCTCGGGTCACATCCGGTAAGCTTAAGCCTTGACGCCAATACCATTCATCGGGATAGATGCCGGTTTCAAATTCGCCGTAGAACAGACGCTCCATGCGTTCAATCAAGCGATCGGGCAGGTCAAGAGGCAGAAGATTTTCGATGATCAAAAAACCATCGTTCTGAAATTGCTGAATCTGGCTTTCGGTTAGCTGAATCGGTTGGTAGGTCATAGGGGTTTCTCAGACGCACAGCTCCACAAGCCCAGTCACGATCCTAGCTATCTGGGATTGACCGGATTGGAAGTTGTTATAACAAGTCTAGTTCCCTGCATGATGTGTCTCACACTACGATTTGCCGTGGGATCTGTCATCGTGTCCGGAAAATTGTGAGCACGCCGAGAGATCTCCCCAAGACGGAACGGCCGAGGGAGCGATCGCCCTCCTTGGTGCCTGAGAGTTTGCCCGAGATGATGCTGTGCACGTCAGCCTAGGAGAAGGCAGCCCTTCATCACCCTAGTTGTCCAACCCATCGGGATCGTCCTGCCTGCCTTGATGAGGAAGCAGCGAAGCAGGGAATCCCAGACAGGATCGCCCAACTTTAGGGATAAATTACCGGATAATCTTCCACATCCAGGGCGACGCCATCACAGTCACTTTTGGCGCGAAATTCTACTAGTTCAAAGCTCGATCCCTGCCATTGATAGTTGGCATAGGAGCCACAGTCTCCTGCACCGCGATACTTGGTGAGCAACGTCAACTGTTGCTGAGCAGGATCGTAGGTGGGAAGACCTGCAAGGGGCTGGGTTTGGACCGATTGCCAGGCACCCTCACCATCTTCATAGAATACTTGGAATGATAGGGGAGCGATCGCTTCTGCCGCAGGCTCATACAGCCAATATTCATAGCTGCCCTGGTAGGCGGCCATAAAGCAAAGTACTTCGACGAGATATTGATCGCTGTTCAAAGCATAGATTTGCGACTGTTCCCGCGCCACCTCTTCATCGAGGAAATCTGCGCAGACTCCTAGATCAGCGTTGTCGAACAGCATGGACGGCACCTCGGTCACCGTTGCTGGTGTGGGCGTGGCTGGACTAGGTGCAGGATCAGGGCGATCGCTTGCGGCCGGGCGATCGCTCACGGGGGAAGCAGAGGAATTCACGGGTTCCATGGCCGTAATCAGCCATACCGACTCCGACTCTTCGCAGGCTGGATCACCTTGACAGGATGCGGCAATAATCGAGGTAGATTCGTAGGTAAGCTGCACAGATTGACCCAGTAGATCCGTGCGATCGCAGAGTTCAAAGCTGGCAAATTGCTCAGTCTCCACGCCATCCGGGTCAGTTACCGTGGCATAGCAAGCGCGATCGCCCGCCGAGAACTGCTGTAGGGTGGCCACGGGGGGATAGTCCAGCGGATTGAGGGCATTCGGTACATTGGCTGAGCTTTCCGCTGGCGTGCTGGCATCAGAATCCGCGGCGGTTGTGCCATCATCAGCTCCCTGACAGCCGGCCAACAGCCCAACACATACAAACGCTAATCCCCACATGAATCGGGATGGTCGGACAGTCGGTAACATGCGATCGCTCCTGTTTGATACTGGTACCGTCATGATAACCACCTCGCCATCGTTCTCCACAGACAGCAGGGCAGATCAACGATTTGAACAAAGGATAGCCATCTTGGGTGGGAATTCACGTGGGAATTCACGAAAGAACGTCTAACGTCAATAGCCGCGGGCTGAGGGGATTCCCAGCCGACGGATCCATCAACATCTATTCAACGAGATCTATGCAACGAGACGTTTGATATTAACCGTTTCTGCAATCCCCACCAAGCGATCGCTTACGGGGGCAGCAGAGGAATTCACGGGTTCTATGGCCGTAATCAGCCATACTAACTCCGACTCTTCACAGGCCGGATCACCTTGACAGGATGCGGCAATAATCGAGGTAGATTCGTAGGTAAGCTGCACAGATTGACCCAGTAGATCCGTGCGATCGCAGAGTTCAAAGCTGGCAAATTGCTCAGTCTCCACGCCATCCGGGTCAGTTACCGTGGCATAGCAAGCGCGATCGCCCGCCGAGAACTGCTGTAGGGTGGCTACGGGGGGATAGTCTAGCGGATTGAGTGCATCAGGCGCATCAGCTGAGCTTTCTGCTGGTGCGCTGGGAGCGGAGTCCACGGCGGTTGTGCCATCATTAGCCCCCTGGCAGCCCGCCAACAGACCCATGAACACAAACGCTAATCCCCACATAAATTGGGATGGTCGGACAGTCGGTAACATGCGATCGCTCCTGTTTGATCCTAATACCGCCATGATAGCCACCGCGCTATCACTTTCCCCAAATAGCAGGACAGATCAACGATTTACACTAGGGATAGCTATCGTTCATGAGCGGAGGATGCACGAAAGGGGTCATAAAGCTAATAGCCGTGGGCTGAGATCATCCCCAACCCACGGACTTATTACCATCTATGCAATCAATATTGATGCAACGAGATCTACGCAACGAGACGTTAGAGATTAGCCGTTTCCGCAATCCCCACCAATCGAGCGCTCAACTCCCACATCCGCTTAGCCTTTTCATCATCCCGCGCCTGGGGCGACACCCGCTGGGCAAAGGACTTTCGACCTTTCTTCTGGCGGTTGCCCCAGCTCCAGTACATACCAGACTGGTTGTACTCCGGATCGGCAACCACATCCGCCACCCGTTCACCGGATAGCTCCTGGGATACATAGCCGCCGGTGATGTATTTCTGGAACAGCGGAAATAGCTTTTGGAAGAGAGGGTAGTGGTTGCGGAACAGGGGCGTCTCGGCCACACAGCCCGGATAAAGGGAACTAAAGACAAGGCCTGTGGATTCGTGGAAGCGACGATGCAGCTCCCGCATGGTCAACACGTTGCACACCTTGCTGTCTTTGTAGGCTTTGACTGGCTCAAAGGCCTTGCCGTCTGCCATGGAGATCGGATCTTTGAACCCTTTCTCAAAGCCTTCGAAGTTGCCGAGGTTGGGCTGCGGTGGAATCTTGCCGCCCAGCTCATCGGGATTGTGGGTCACGGTTCCCAAAATTACCAAGCGCTTCTCCGCAGCGGGCGATCGCTGCAGGTCTTCCAGCATCAGGTTACAGAGCAGAAAATGCCCCAGATGATTGGTGGTCATCGTCAGCTCATAACCCTCGGGCGATCGCAGCGGTTCTTTGATCAGCGGCATATAGATCGCGGCGTTACACACCAGCGCTTCTAGGGTCTTGCCGCTGGCGCGAAAATCATCCACAAACTTACGCACGCTGTCGAGGCTGCCCAAGTCGATATGCATGAGGGTGTAGCTATCGGCAGACATCCCAACCTCTTCCGCTGCCGCCTTTGCTTTTTCCAGGTTGCGGCAAGCCATGACGACGTGCCACCCACGCTTAGCTAGGGCTTTTGCAGAGTATAGCCCTACTCCTGACGAGGCACCCGTAATAATTACCGTTGATGTCATCTCTCACTCCATCCTAACTAGACACGATTCACTGTCATGGACTGCCTTCAGGATCTCACACTCTATCCCCTGGATGTTTTAAGTCCTGTAGTCTTGTTAAGTTTCGTAGTATATAGAAAAGAATCGTGACGTTTTCGGCGGCTTGAATGATGGTCATAGAGATTTGGTTATCCTAGGATTTTCCCATTTCTTTAAAGATTGCTGCCCCAAACCACCGGCTTTCATGGGTCATGATGGAAGCACGACCACACTATGAACCTTGAAGGATAGATCTATGGAATCTGGTGAACTGTTCACGCTGATTTTGCTCCTCAGTCCGGGGCTGTTGCTGTCCATTTTTGTGATGGGATTCTTTTCGATCGGCGGTTAAACCACGGCGCTGCATAGGGCGATCGCTCTTTGATATCCCAGAAACCATTTGGACAAGGTGACTGAGAGAAGCCCTGCTCAATTTGAAGCAGTATGGAGCGATCGCAAAAACACTTGACATTACTTTATGGCAAGGAAGTCATACTGGTCAGAAAAGTAGCCTATGATCCTCAAAGGGGATAGGCCTAGCAGGATATAGCCTATCAACTCCGCTTCAGGCACTGGATCTGCAAGTCGAGGGTTATTAAGTAGGAGGACGTCATGAGTGCAAGATGTATTTTGACGTTGCTCAATGCTCAAATGCTCATGGGAAGAGGGTTGAGTGAAGCCAAAACCCGCTAGCTTCATGATGCTCAAACCCTTATGAGAAGAGGGTTGAGCGAAGCCGAAACCCGGCACTCCATTGAAGTTGAGGCCACCTACTGATCGCATCCGCATGAGCGGCATCATTTGCAGTGTGGCGAGGAGTCAGCACCGCTTGTAGAGAATAAAGGAAAATAATATGATCGCATCCGTATCTTCTTCCAACCGACCGATTCTCAGCGATACTCGGTCGGGTCTGCCGAATATTTGTGGTTGGGAAGCTGATATTTCGTCAGTTGTGCAGCACAATGACCCGATTTTTTTACCCGACACCACAATTCGCTTGGAAGATGTGACGGCAGCGTTCGCCTGCGCGTTGCATATGCACCAACCCACCATCCCGGCCGGGGCCCAGGGCGAACTTATCTGCAACTTGCAGCATATGTTTGAGCATCCCCATGATGGAGATAATCATAATGCGGGAGTCTTTGCTTGGTGCTATGGGCGCATGGGTGAGTTTATCCCTAACTTAGTCAACGATGGCTATAACCCACGTATTATGCTGGATTATTCTGGCAATCTCCTCTGGGGTCTGCGCCAGATGGGTCGCGATGATGTGTTGGATCATCTGAAAAAGATAACGTGCGATCGCCAGTACCAACCCTATGTGGAATGGCTAGGCACCATGTGGAGCCATGCGGTGGTGCCCTCAACGCCCATCCCAGATATCAAGCTCCAGATCCAGGCTTGGCAACATTATTTTGCATCCCTCTTTGGCTACGATGCCCTCCGGCGCGTGAAGGGCTTTTCGCCACCGGAAATGCATTTGCCCAACCATCCCGATACGCTCTATGAATACATTAAGGCGCTGAAGGATTGTGGCTATCAGTGGTTGATGGTGCAGGAGCATTCGGTGGAACGGCTGGATGGTTCGGGGGTATGGCACGATGATAAATATCTGCCCAATCGTTTAGTAGCGCGGAATTCTAGAGGTGAGACGATCAGCATTACGGCGCTGATTAAAACCCAAGGATCGGATACAAAACTGGTGGCGCAAATGCAGCCCTACCATGAGGCCAAGGGGCGCGGTCGGCAGCAGCTAGGCGATCGCTCCGTTCCTTGCTGCGTCACGCAGATTGCCGATGGGGAAAATGGCGGCGTCATGATGAATGAGTTTCCCCGGGGCTTCAATCCAGTATGGTCTGAGCTCAAGGATCATGGGCGCGGTGTTGAGGGCGTTGTGGGTCTAAATGGGACGGAATATCTGGAACTGCTGGCGGCGGCTGGGGTGACGCCAGAGGATTATCCGGTTTGCCAAGCGGTGCATCAACATAAGATTTGGCAGCGGGTGGATCCAGACCATGCCACGTCGGAGGCAGTGGAACAAGCCATTCAAGATCTCAAGTCCAATGATCATCAGTTCACTATGGACGGTGCATCCTGGACGAATGATTTGAGCTGGGTGCAGGGCTATGAAAATGTGTTGGGGCCCATGAATCAACTGAGTGCGCTCTTTCACCAGAAGTACGATCGCTTAGTTCAGGACGATCCCTCTATCACCCGCAGCGCTGATTATCAAGAAGCCTTGCTCTATGTAATGTTGGTAGAAACAAGCTGCTTCCGATATTGGGGGCAAGGCACTTGGACAGACTATGCCCGTGAGCTATATAGCCGAGGTGAGGCAGCTCTGAAGCGTTAAGCTATCCCCCTATCAAAGTGAGTTTGGGTTGTATAGCGAGCGCAGGCTATGGAAACCTGTATCCCAGAACCAAAACACCCCCATAGGTCAAAAAACCGTTGGGGGTGCTGTTGCTGGTTTCAAGCTACTCGCTGTAAAACCAGTCGCTATGCCAATTCAGGTCAACGATAACTTAGGACGATCGCAACCGTTTGGGCGCACTGCTAGCATCGCGATGGGTTTTGGGCGCTGGGGCTGGATTGGCGCGGCGCGGTGAGTGTTTGGGACTGCTGGCGCTCGACTTCGGCTTGGATGACGAAGAGCGATGACCACCCCGTCCACCACCAGAACCATTGCGCTTTGCTTGAATGGGCTCCGGCGGAATGGATAGGTCTGGCTCATAGCCAGGAATGCTGTCCCGAGGAATTTCTCGCTTGAGTAAGCGTTCGATATCCTTCAGCAAACCATGTTCATCGACGCAAACAAGGGAGACGGCCTCGCCCTCGTAGCCAGCTCGTCCGGTGCGTCCGATGCGATGCACGTAGTCTTCCGGCACGTTGGGCAGCTCAAAGTTGACGACATGGGGAAGTTGATCAATATCTAGACCCCGGGCGGCAATGTCTGTGGCCACCAGCACCCGCACGGCACCTCGCTTGAAGTCTGCCAGGGCCCGCGTCCTAGCTGCCTGACTCTTATTGCCATGAATGGCAGCACTCCGCAGACCATCTCGCTCCAGATGTTGGGCTAACCGATTGGCTCCATGCTTGGTGCGCGTAAACACCAGCACCTGTTGCCAGTTGCGTGACCCAATCATGTAGGACAGCAACTCACTCTTACGTTGGCGATCGACCAAGTGAACAACCTGGCTGACGCTGTCGGCGGGAGCGTTGCGGCGCGCTACTTCTACCAAGGCCGGATTGTCGAGAAGGCTATCGGCTAGCTTCTTGATGTCCTTGGAAAAGGTTGCAGAAAACATGAGGGTTTGCCGCTTGGAGGGCACGAGGGCCAAGATCTTGCGGATATCGTGGATGAACCCCATATCCAACATGCGATCGGCTTCATCGAGCACCAAAATCTCGATTTGCGATAGATCAACCGTGCGTTGTCCCACGTGATCGAGGAGACGCCCCGGTGTGGCAATCAAAACATCCACACCCTTGCGCAACTTATCGATCTGGGGGTTGATTTTAACACCGCCAAACACGATCGCTGATCGCAGCGGTAAGTATTTGCCGTAGGTCTGGACACTTTCGCCCACTTGGGCAGCCAGTTCACGGGTGGGGGTGAGGACTAAAACGCGTACACCCCGCTGTCCGCGACCTTGGGCAATCAGGCGTTGCAATAAGGGCAAGGTGAAGCCAGCGGTTTTACCCGTGCCCGTTTGGGCGCTGGCCATGACGTCTCGACCTTCGAGAATGAGGGGAATAGCCTGACGTTGAATGGGGGTCGGTTCGGTATACCCTTGATCGGCAACGGCACGCAGAAGTTCGGTCGAAAGACCGAGGTCTTGAAAAGACATAGATTAAGAATTGCTCCTAGCTTGCCCCTACTTCATACCATCGGTATGAAACCAGTCTAAGAGCAATGAATAGTGGATTTGACGTGGCATAAACCTAACGTGTTTACTCTGATCAAACCAAGCGCAGACTAGATTACGCTATCTAAGACTTCATCCTAGCAAACTTAGGTAGAGCTGACGACGCTAGTGTGAGCTTTCTGACCAATTGCTATTCAATCGATAGATTTGATAGATGTTCGTCTAGGTCGATACAAGCTGGCTCACCAACCAGTTGATCACCCCACCACGGTAGCGCTGGCAGATTTGGGCGATCGCTTCCTGAGGATAGCTACAGTCATAAAAGCTGATGATATTGCCATAGACGGCATTGGGGGGAAACACGTTGCCTGGATTGAGATCCATGGTTTGCAAGTCAAACACATTGACATCAGTACCGTGGCAATAGTCCACCATAATACTCAGCCCATACCCGCGCTGCTGTAGGGTTGTGAGGCATTGCATGGTGCCTTCCAGGAACTTGGGTGCCCAGCCCTTGGCTCCCGCCTGGCGATCGGTGCCGCCGCCATATTCAAACATGGTGACCTTGGGCAACAGCGACGCGGGGAGGTCAGCAAACTGCTGGATGACCACCGGCTCCCAGCCTTCAATATCCAGTTTTAGGCAGGTGATCTGCTGGGCGGCGATCGCCTCCATCAAGTCGGGTAGATCGATGGTGGGTACCTGCTGGCTCCGTGCCGATGAGCCAAACCAGTCTGGAGCCAAAGAGTTAAAGTTTTGATTGCCTAGGCGGGCAAACTGGCCGCCATAGAAGGTCTGCGTGCCTGTTTGATTGGATAAACAGGTTTCCAGCAACTGAATGTGATGGCGCTGGCAGAGTTGTCGCAGTTTGGGGATGGGTAAGGGTTCAATGGCAATGGTGGAAAACCCGAGCTGGGCAAACATTTGGCAGTAGAAGGCGAAGGTGCCAACCCCCACATCTAAACAAAGCCCTTGACGCTGGGGATCAAGGGTCGGCAAAATCTGCTTCAGCAAAGCGGTACAGCAAGCTTCAACGCGCATGATGGGGTGGGGTAGGGTGGGTATTGAGAAACAGGGCATTGAAATAGATCACATGACCATCCCGAGCCTGAATCTGGTCTAGGTTACCGCAGTAGCTGTAGCCCAAACCGCTCAGCAGCTCAAAAATCGTCTGAAACGTCGCTTGCCCATCATAAAGCGCATCTAAGGAAATCTCGACGATGCAGGCCTTGGCCTGGGCAAAGGTTTGCAGACCGCCGCGAATCACCCGATCCTCATAGCCTTGCACATCTAGCTTGATCAAAACGTCGGGCTGGGGAAAATGGGGCAATTGAGCGATCGCTCCATCCAAGGTGGTTTGGGTCACGGAGATGGGCTGCTGCCGACTCATGATCGGATAGACCTCTTCACCCAGGGCCGTGGTGGGCAGTAGCGATGATGAGGCACTGAAATATAAATGTTGCTGAAGGGCCAGCACCTGCTCTGTTTCCCCGAGGGCCACATCAAACACCTGCACAGATCCCCGCTGGGTCTTGGCCCAAGCGTTTAAGACCTTGAGGGCATCGGGTAGGGGTTCAAAGGCATAAATCTGGGCATCAGGAAAGAGCGATCGCATCCGTTTGGAAAACTGGCCCTCATTGGCTCCAATATCCAAAATGGAACGAATGGGTAGACTAGAAAGCCCGAGCAGACGGCGATCCCAGTCTTTGACTAGGAATTTAGACAGCCAGTGGATGGAGCGATTGATCAGCGCGTAGCCTCGCTTGCTGGGCGATAGTTGGTTTAAATAATGCATAACTCATGACATCAGGGCAGGCGTGAATCCTCGTCTTGGCCAGACCTTGAACAGCCAAGCGTCTAGTTAAGTGCCCCCACAGGATCTGAGAGGATCGGGCGATCGCTACAGTGGGGGTGCTCCAGCAGTTCGCTAAAGGGACTCAAACGTCGCCGTAAAGCCCTCCAGTGCCAAACATTCTTCCATAAAATCTTCCGCATCACTCACCGATTCCACCTGAAATTCCATAATTCGGCGTTCATCGTCTTTCATCTTCTTCGATGCCAAGGGCGTCTCGGAATATTGGGCAGCGATCGCCTTAAAGGCCACCGCATGGTCACGCCAGCTATCAGCAGAACATTGAATAATGACTCGCCACATACATCGCCCTTGAATGACTACAGTTGAGACCTGCTGCCCCAGGTTGGGGACAGGCCTTGCTCCATTGTGCCAGCAATTCTCGCGTTACAAAACCTGCGATCCCATTCCGTACAAGTTCGTACAAGCAGGAGCGATCGTGCTGGGCTGATGGGACGGCCAGACCCTAGCTTAACTGGGTTCGAAATCGGTTGATGCTGACGCCTAGAAACAGCACCGCAAAAACACTGAGGGCTAGGATATGAATCCACAGAGCTTCAACGCCTACATCTTTGAGAATTAGGCTACGGGCAATTTGTACATAGTGGCGTAGGGGATCAAAAAAGGATAGGGCACGAAAAAAGGGTGGCATACTTTCGATGGGGGCGATCGCTCCGGAGAGCTGAATCAGGGGCACGTTGAAGAAAAATGAGATCAACACAACTTGCTGTTGATTGTTGGCTAAGGTTGCCAGGAGGATCCCAATGCCAATACAAACTAGGACGTACAGGGCGGATAGCAGTAGAAATAGACCGTAGTTGCCCCGAAAGGGTAGACCAAAAATCACTCGACCAATGGCGGACGCCAGTAAGACATCGCCCATCAGTAGGACAAATAAGGGAGCGATTTTGGCGGCGAGAATTTCCCAACCGGCAGCCGGGGTCATCAGAAGTTGCTCTAGGGTGCCCACATCTTTTTCACGGATGACCGTGGTTGAGGATACTAAGGATCCGGTGAGGGTTAGCACCACGCCAATCACCCCGGGGACAAAAAACCAACTGCTTAATAATCCAGGATTATAGAGAAAGATCACCTCTGTCTCCACGGGCAATCGCTGTCCGGCATTCAAGGTCTGGGTATGGCGCTGGATAATCTGCTTCATATAGCCTTGGGCAATGCCAGCGGTATTGGCATCAACCCCATCAATCAACACCTGCACATGGGCCGGTTGGTGACGGGCTAGGGATTGGCTAAAGTCTGGTGGAATCACCAATCCAGCCGTCACCTGTCCGGTGCGAACCTGGTTTTCTAAATCTCCTTGCCGCGATTCGTAGGTCTGCACCTGAAAGACCTGATTTTCCACGAGGGCAGACACCAAGGCCCGGCTATCTGCGCTGCGGCTATAGTCCACGACGCCTAGGCTAAGGTGGGTGACGGCTGGGTTGAGGGCTAAGCCAAAGATCAGTAATTGTACGGTGGGGGGGAAGAGCAGCAGAAAAATAATTTGCTTATTGTGCAGAATCTGCTGGACTTCTTTGATGATCAAAGACCAGAGGCGATCGCTGAGGATATGGCGAAGGTAGTTCATAGATGGTGTTTACATGAACCGCTAAGTTAGATAACGTCGTTCAAGATCTAGTCCGAAAACTGCATTCGACGTAGCGTACGGATGGCCCCAAAGAAGAAGAGTCCACCCATGAGGGCGATCGCTCCTGGAGCAACACCAATGCCTGACCAGCCTGTGCCGCGCACGAAAGCATCACGGGTGATCAAGATAAAATACCGTGCCGGGATCACATTGGACAGTAAGGATAGGGGCATGGGTATATTTTCGATGCGGTAAATAAAGCCGGAGAGCAGCAGGGCAGTGAGGAAACCTGCGATCGCTGTTCCTTGGACGGCTCCCGTCTGGTTGCCGGCCCGAGCCCCCACGAGCAGGCCAAAGGCAACGGCGGCAGCCAGAAAGATACCTGTACCTACCAGTAAAGTCGTCGGATCGCCCCGCACGCGGATGCCGAAGAGGACTGCTGCTACAGAAAACGCTAGGATCGCTTCACCCACACCCACCATGAAATAGGCTAATTCTTTACCCAGTAACCATTCTGTAGCACTGAGGTCAGAGGCGTAGATCTGTACAATGGTGCCCTCTTCCTTTTCCCTGACCATGGCGATCGCTGCCAGCATAGAGGGAAACACCCAAAGAATGACGCCGAAAATTCCAGGTACGATATAGAGGGCCTCATCGCGACCTGGATTGAACCAGAGCCGCACGTCGGCGACGATCTGGATTTGGGGGCGATCGGGTAGGAGGTGACTGCTGCTGAGGAAAAATTGGGTGGCAGCACGGATGCCATTTTGGATAACGCGGGCATTGTTGACATCGGTACCATCAACCAATACCTGCACGGTGACTGGCGTCTGGGTGAGGATAGATTGGGAAAAGTTTGGAGGAATCACGAGGGTGGCCTTGGCGCGTCCCCAATCGATGGATAGAGTGGGATCTCCTCTCAGCAGCGGTGTGGGCACAAACTGGTTGGTTGCCACAATCCGTTCTACGTAGGTACGGCTTAGGAAACTATTGTCAAAATCCTGAATGCTAATGGGAATATTTTTAGATTCTAGGCGAATCGCATAGCCGTAAATTAGCATGACCGCTAAGGGCAACACCAAGGCCAGGGCCACCGTGATGCGATCGCGTTGGAACTGCATCAATTCCTTTAAACATTGGGATATGACCCGTTTCATCGGCATAGTTGTAAACCTAGTAGGACAGAACAACCTAGGAAGGGCTCGCATGGGCCCGCTGGACAATGCCAATGAAGGCATCTTCTAAGGAAAAGGGAATGGGGTTAGCGGCCTGGATGGGAATTTCGGACTCCCGGAGCCACTGCCGCACCCTAGGCAGATCGCCATCGAGATCATCGAGAACCAAATGGAGGCGATCGCCAAAGATGGCCACTCGCCAGGTCTCTAAATGGTGCTTGAGACAGTCGGCCGCAGCCTGCGTTCGGTCGGTCACTACCTCTACGAGTTGTCCTGGCTGCTCTGCCTTGATCTGACTGGGAGACCCCTGCGCAACCACCCGTCCGGCGACCATAAATCCCATAGAATGGCAGTTTTCGGCTTCTTCTAGATAGTGGGTGGTGACTAAAATGGCTGTACCGCGTCGGGCGAAGTCGCGAATCTGTCGCCAAAACTGCCGTCGTGCTAAGGGATCAACGCCGGAGGTGGGTTCATCGAGAAATAAAATATCGGGTTCATGCATCACTGAAGCCCCAAAGGCAACCCGCTGTTTCCATCCGCCCGGTAGCTTCGCGGTCACGGTTTGCTCTTGTCCTTGTAGACCACAGGTCTCTAGAACCCAGTTAATTTTCTGGCGCTGCAGCCGTTTAGGAACGCCGTAGACGCCGCAGTAAAAGGTAAGATTTTGCAGAATCGTTAGGTCATCGTAGAGAGTAAATTTCTGGCTCATGTAGCCAATGCGCGATCGCACTTCAGGGCGGCTTAGGTTGGCGGTTTGGCCTGCTAGTTCAATTTCTCCACCACTGGCTGGCAGCAGGCCACAGAGCATTTTAATCGTGGTAGTTTTTCCGGCCCCGTTGGCCCCCAGTAATCCATAAATTTCGCCATGGCGCACCGTAATATCCACATGATCTACGGCGCAAAAGCTACCAAAGGTTTTTTGCAGAGATCGAGCGGCGATCGCCACCTTGCCCAAGGTTTGACCGGTTTGCGCAGTGGGAAAGCTTAAATAGGGTGGATCTAGGCCCTGCTGCCGCAGGTGATTCACAAACACATTTTCGAGGGTTGGTGTCGTGTGCTGCACCCTATCTACGTGGATCTGCTGTTGGGCTAAATGCTGGCGCACCTGCTGGTCTGCCACGCCAGGATCCGTGACCAAAACATCTAAGCGATCGCCGAAGGTCTGAATATCCACCAGCCCCGAAACGGTTGCGCCCTGAAGCACAGTCTCCGCCTGGGCAATATCCGCCGCCCACACCTCCAGGCGCTGGAGTCCTAACCCTTGGCGTAGGCTAGCTAAGGTACCCATTTGTTGCAGTTCACCCCCGTAGATCAGGGCAATGCGATGACAACGCTCCGCTTCATCTAGGTAGGGGGTAGCTACCACCACCGTAACCCCTGTGGAAGCGACGGCGGCCAGCAAATCCCAAAACTCTCGCCGCGATACAGGATCAACGCCCGTTGTCGGTTCATCTAATAACAGCACTGCTGGATTGGCTACGAGGGCACAGCAGAGGGCCAGCTTTTGCTTCATGCCGCCGGATAGGTTTCGGGCCAGGCGATCGCCAAAGGCATCTAAGCCCACCTGTCCGAGGAGATGGGGGGCACGTTCACGCCAGCGCGCGGCCGGCACCCGCCGCAATCCAGCACTGTAGCGCAGGTTTTCCAGCACCGTCAGGTCGGGATAGAGGGAAAATTTTTGGGTCACGTAGCCGATGTTGAGCTGGGCCTGTCCAGGGGGTTTGCCCAACAGGCTGACCTGGCCGGCAGTCGCCTCCATCACCCCTGCTAGGATCTGAAAGGTGGTGGTTTTACCGGCTCCATCGGGGCCAATGAAGCCAAAAATTTCTCCTGGTTGAACAGTGAAGTCTATTCCCCGAAGGGCTTCCACTGATCCATAGGATTTATGCAATCCCTGGACAGCGATCGCTGATCGGGCCTCAAGGGCTGCTGGCGGGGTTGGCGACAAGGGGGCTGGCATCACTCCTCCTCAGACAGCAAAATCTCACCATCCGCTGGCATCCCTGGCTTAGCAAAGCCGTCGGGATTGTCGATGCCTAGCCTCAGACCAAACACCTGGGTGACCCGATCATCGCGGAAGTAAATATTTTCTGGCGTGAAGGAGGCTTCGGTATCAATGGCGATCACCCTTGCCGCCAGCGGTTGATTGGGATCCGAGTCGAGAAACACCTGAGCGGCTTGCCCCACGCGCACATTGCCCACCTCACCCTGGGGAATGTAGCCTCGCAGATACACGTCATTGAGGTTAATCACCGTCGCCACCGTTGCCCCAGCTCCAATCACTTCCCCCGGTTCCACCATGCGGTTAACCACCACACCATCAATGGGGCTGACAATGGCTAAATTAGCTAGCCGCGCCGCCACTTCCTGCTCTAGGGCGATCGCTCTCTCAACCTCCGCTTGGGCTGCCCTCCATTGGGACTGGGCTTGCTCAAGCTGGCGCTGCAGGCGGGCGAGCTGGGCTGAACGAATGTCGGGGTTAAACTGGGTGGTTTGGGCTTGCACCAGGCCACCCTGGGCCGCACTGACCTGCTGTTCAGCCGCCGCAAGGGTCGCTTGGCTGGCCGCCAGGTTACTTTGGGCCGACTCAAAGCGGGTTTGGGCAACGTCAAGCTCCTGCTGCGGCACCGCCCCATCTGCCAAGAGCGACTGCAGGCGATCGCGCTCCACCTCCGCTAGCTGCAACTCCGATACGGACCGCTGCACCTGAGCTTGGGCTTGGGCAAGCTGGGCCACCGCCGTGGCCACCGTAGCTTCCGCCTGGCTGACCCGCCCCACCGTATCCCCTTCCGATTGCTGTAAGGTTAACGCTGCTTCGGCAAGCTGGCTTTGCACCACAGCTATCTGGCTCTCAGCTTGGATCGCCTGCTGCCTTGCCGCCAAGGTGCCTGCCTGAGCAGCTTGATACGCCGCCTGCAGTTCTCCATCATCGAGGCGAGCAATCACCTGGCCCGCCTGAACGCGATCGCCCTCCCGCACCGCCACGGATTCTACCCGGCCACCGGTTTTTGCTCCTAGGTTGATGTCATACCCTTCAATGCGCCCACTCAGGGTCAACCCGGTCTCCTGAGGCTGAAACAGCCATGTCCTCGCCCCCCATGCGGCTACTCCTACCACAAGCAGCAGGGGAACGATCAGCCGCAGCAGGGACAGCGATCGCTTCGGTGGGTCAGTTTGCGCAGATTGTCCTGCTGGACTGGACGTTGGACTAGACGAATGATTGGAGGGAGCAACCTGAGTCATAACAAAGCTCACAATGAAGATATGTACCAAGGTTGAACAGGAGGCCAGGAAGAGAACGTCATCATCGCTCAAGGCTCAAACCCTTACGAGAAGAGGGTTGCATGCTCAAATCTTATGAGAAGAGGGTTGAGCGAAGCCGAAACCCGGCAACGTAGATGGATTCAATGATGAGAAGAGGGTTGAGCGAAGCCGAAACCCGGCAACGTAGATGGATTCAATTGAGCCACCTACCTTGAGCCAACAAGGTATAGCCTTGATATTACTATACGGTATAGTATAGTTGCGAGATTCTACGATAAAGTTTGTGTTTCTTCATTCCTCACTCCCCCCCATGACGCCGTCCCCAGACTCCACCACCGGGTTAAAGCGGGCCCAAATTCTCCAAGGTGCCCTAGAAATTTTTCTGCGCCAAGGCTATGAGGGCACCAGCATGGATCGGGTTGCTGCTGCCGCCGGAGTTTCTAAGATTACGATCTACAAGCACTTTGAAGATAAAGAAGGGCTCTTCACCGCCCTGATTGAGCAGGTCACTGCCCAGCGTTTCAATCAAGTCTTCGGCACCATCTCTCTCGATGATCATCCAGATCAGGTGCTGCGGCAGATTGCCCAGAAATTTCTAGCCCTGCTGGCGGTGGATGATGAATATGTGGCCTTTTTGCGGCTGATCATTGGAGAATCGGGTCGGTTTCCAGCCTTAGCTCAGCTTTTCATTCGATCTCTACCCCAAAAGGTGTGGCGTAGTCTGGGGCACTATTTTGACTCCCATCCTGATTTAGCGATCGCTCATCCAGACGCCGTGGCCCGGATTTTCACGGGCACATTACTCAGCTATGCCATGACCCAGAGGATCATGCATGGACAGCATATTGCTCCCATGGATCCAGATCTGCTGATCGACTGCTTAATCGGTCTTATTCTTGCCCCCCAGCCCACCCCCCCTGAAAACCTCTAAGGCCCATCCAGCAAGTCTCAGGTTGAACATATTGTCCGAGCTTGCTGAGAACCGTATCGTAGGGTGCCAGCGCTCTTGCCAGGATAGGAAACCTGAGGCAACCATCTTTCCGTCTAGCAACCTATAGTCTAGACTCAACATAGGACATAGTAATGAGTTGAATGTCTCCTTTACCAGACTATTCCCCCCGGCAACTACGACTTGGGCCCCTTGAGGCTGAAGTCATGGATATTATTTGGCACCATAACCCGGTGACCGTGCGGGATATTCATGATCAGATTCTCAGCGATCCCGATCGCGAGTTGGCCTATGCATCGGTGACAACGGTGCTGAACCGACTCGAAAAGAAGGGATGGATTACCCGGCAGCGCCAGGGCAAGCTCCACTACTGGCGATCGCGGCTGTCCCGTGCCGATGCTCAAATTCTGCAGGCCCATCACCAGCTTCAGGCTTTTTTGGCGGTGAGTAATCCAGATATCGTGGCGGCGTTTGTGGATAGTTTAGATGCTGCTAGTCTTGAACAACTGGATGCGATCGCTCAGCGCCTGCACACTCTTCGGGAAGCGCGGGAGTCGGAGGTATGATGCACCTAGGATTAATCATCGTGTCCCTCGCTGTTGCCTATGGAATGCGGCTGTTTTGGCGCAGTGATGGATCAACCCTGCAGGACTGGCAGCCGACGCTGCTCGGGTTTCTTGTGCCAGCTCTGCTGCCGATCATGACTGAGATTGCCATTGTTTGCATGGGCCCACATGGGCATATGGTGATGTATTGGGAAGGCTGGTTGTCCTACAGTCTATCGGCTGGCGTGCTGGCGATCGCCCTTGGTTGGGCCCTGAAGTTAGCCCTAGATGGGTATCGGACTCTCCGATCTGTGCGTCACTGTGAGCGATCGCAGGTGGGTAACTATACCTGTCGTATCTTAGAGCTGGAGTTGCCCTACAGCGCTCAAGTAGGCTTTTGGAATCCCGAATTAGTCATTAGTCGAGGACTGCTCCAGACCCTTGATGAAACCCATTTGCAGGCTGTATTGGCCCACGAGGCCGGACATCGGTACTATCGAGATACTTTCTGGACTTTTTGGCTAGGCTGGCTACGGCGGTTGACCGCTTGGCTGCCTGAGAGCGATCGCCTCTGGCACGATCTGCTGCTATTACGGGAAATGCGCGCAGACCGCTGGGCAACTCAGTCCGTCGATCCCATAACGTTAGCTGAATCACTCCTTCAGGTTGCCCAGGCTCCGCAGTCCTTCTCGTCTCCCGTGGTGGCCGAGTTTAGCCTTACCCTCATGGGCGATCGCATCACCACGCGCATTCAGGCCCTGCTGACTCCCGCTCCGCCCCAAGCAACCCGCCATCCGGCCCAATGGCTTTGGTTTTTGGTGGCTTTATTCCCATTACTGATCGTACCGTTTCATTATTGAGCCTTGATTCCCGTCCTGTCGCCACGCTTTGCAACCGTCTAGAAAGACGGTTATCCTCACTCCAGCAACCAGCACCGATTGGTTAGCCTATAGATATAGCCATCGTCATCTTGATGAGGAGATGCTGCATAGGATACCCGGCTGTCACTGTCCCTCTCATCCAGGGGCTAGGACAATCCCGATAGATTGGGATATGGGTTGATCCATTGCCGTTGTTCTCATGGGGGTGGCGATTGCTAGGGTATCTAGGATGCAAAAAATACACTATGCTATCATTAGCCACGCTAGTCTTATTTCTGGTCAGCTTCATCGCAATTATCGTGCAATTTGCAGCTATGTAGACGAGTCTATCCATCCGCTGTGGTCTGGAATCAAGAGCGTTTCTTTGATTTCCACGTCCCTCCATAGCGGTAGTTATCGTGATGGCGAAGGCTGCTCCAGCAATCTGAACAAACGAACTGCCACATCTGTGACTTTATCCACTGCACGCGATATAGGGTTGCTTGAACTTGCTGGCAGCGATCGCAAGATTTCTGGCGTTCGCGATGCCTCATAGATGTCATGATGATGGTGTTGCTTGAGCTGGCATCACGGTCAATCTAGCGGCGTTCATACAGTCCACGAGCTTTCACAATCGTTTCAACCCCGGTCGCTCCCTCGGATCTAGACCACTCGCGAGCTAAGCGACGAGATAATTCGTCTTTCAGATCTCCCACAGCGATATCTACGGAAAAACCAGCCCGAAACGCTGTACTGTCGCGGCCATAGGCTTGGTCGATTTGATTCATAACCTCAGAAAGATCGAGAGATATTTTCCTTAACACTTCTGCGATCGCTCGATGCTGGGCTTCTGTAAGCCCCATAGGTTGATGTTGCATGATGATGATAGATGAGAGGACAACGGGAGGACAACTCCTAAGCAGAAAGCCCTATTGATTGTTAGGCTGCGTACAGCCTGCGGCATGGCTAAGTGCTGCAGGCCATATCAACGCTCAAGCGCAACGCATCAACGTCTCATGAGACGGTGCATTCGCCAACGCCTAGCACCCCACCCGGTTTATTTAGATCCACCCACTGACAAGCTCATTTTGCCATAACTTTAGGCAAGACAAGGACGTTTAAGACTGACATCAAGACTGAAATAAGCCATCGAGAGGAAGATGTGGAATCAACTCATCGGTGCTCTCCAACGTTGTTTGAGGACATGTTGATGGGTTGACGACGATCGCCCTCTTCTTGTGCCCCG
>RECH01000261.1 GCA_007694125.1 Leptolyngbya sp. DLM2.Bin15 | reverse complement strand
CTCACCAGCGCCTCACTGCCGGGAAGAGACTTGCTGACCACCACCCGTTCCATCTGCTCAGGAGGAATGAAGTCTGGCTTTTGGGGAACGGGAGCAAACATACCGACCTGTACGGCCAGAGGCATCCAGATCTCGCGATGTTTCTCCGATCGCGCCAATCCAGCCTGCAGTCCTGTCTTCGACCACACTTGAGCGACTTGCAGGCCATCAAAGCCATTGATGAAGTTGTTGAGAGCCATTTGTAACGATGGTGCTGGGTTGAGAGTGACCCACGTACCATTTTCTAGCTCGCGTACTTCAAAGTGGAGGTGAGGGCCGGTGGAATTGCCGGTGCTGCCAACCCGTCCCACAACCTCACCCTGGGCCACCGTATCGCCCGTTCTCACAAAAATTTCGGATAAGTGGGCATAGAGGGTTTCCTGGGTGCCGTTGTTGTGCATCAAAACGACGGTTAAGCCATAGCCTTGCAGGTATTCCGCCGTGACGACTTTACCGCTGAAGGCTGCCACCACCGGCGTGCCCATGGGCGCTCCTAGGTCAATGCCAGCGTGGAATCGGGCATCACCGAAGATGGGATGCTGCCGCCAGCCAAACAGGGAGGTGATAGGGGCTGGAATGGAGAGGGGGAAGAGCAGGTGGCGATCGCCATTGTTGGGCTGGCTGATGGGGCGGGTGGTGACGTTGTAGAAATTGTCGAACGACGGCAATCGGTTCATGCTAACGCCGTCGGGGCCCACGGAGATCGGCCCTAAGTTGACGGACTGCCCGCTGCTGCTAGCCGATGGCGCACAGAGAGACGCTAAGTCTTGACCGCGTTCTAGGGTCGTTTGGCAACCGGTGGAGCGCTCGGATAGAACGACAGAGCCCACTTGGTCGGGGGCATAGGTTGCACCGAGGTTATAGTCATTGGCGCTGTCAATATCGCTGCCGCCGGCCAAGCGAGGTGGGTTTTGCATCAGGTCATTGACGGACATGGGCGCTGACACACCAGCTCCATTGTCCTCAAACATGACATCCGGAGTGGTGGAATAGATAGGTTGAGGTGCTTCAGAGACGGGGCGCTCAGACGGCATGGGCACCGAGTCTAGCAGATCGTTGGCCGAAGGAACGTCTTGCACCTCGGTGGAATAATCGAGTTCCAGACCTGGATCGAGATCGGCAGCGGTTTGGGCGATCGCTGCACTGTGGACGAAAAGACTTGCCCCGCCAATTAGGCAAGCGGCACCCACGCGCTGGGGAGTCCATTGAATCAGGCTAGATGAAACAGACTTAAAGGAACGTCGCTGAGTCATTGCGGATTATCACTTGGCATAGCACTGAAGGACGCGATCGAAATGACCACCTGATCTCTCATTTCAGAGAAATATTGATCTGTCCGCATGATGACCGATGGAATGACGAACCATCGTCCTACTATCGGTTCATTAGGTTGGGGGATACCAGCCTTGGGACGAGCACAGGGGAGGTGAATGAGTTAAGACAAAGGATAATCTCGAATTATCCTAGCGAATCATCGCAGCACAACACAAACTGTAACACTCCAAGGAGCATCTCGGTATCATCCGGTTGGCAGGCGAGAACCCCTGGGTGTAGATCGTTGATGTGCTCTAAAAAGTTCCTGGGCGATCGCTTTTGTTGCACCCATCAGCCTAGATTCTAATCGAGCAGCGTCGATTCGTAGGCGCGGCAATCGTGGCAGGGCCCGGTGGGGTTCACGGCACAGCGCACATAGGGCGATCGGGCATTCAAGCGACAACTAATATCGCCGATCACATAGCCCAAGCCTTCTA
Organism: Leptolyngbya sp. DLM2.Bin15; assembly: GCA_007694125.1. Lineage (GTDB taxonomy): Bacteria > Cyanobacteriota > Cyanobacteriia > RECH01 > RECH01 > RECH01. The sequence continues at coordinate 28,247 of RECH01000261.1, read as the reverse complement.
CATACTGGTGATCGGGGTGGTGCCCTAGGGATGGCAATCCCCGAGATGCTAACGAGTCGAGGGCTATTTGCAGCCGTGCCTGGGCACGGGCATCGGCCCTCCGCAGGACTAGCCAAGAGGCGATGGATGGCGAGAGTCCAATCAGAATAATGAGCAGTGCAACCACCATAGATGCAACGAGAGATGCAACGAGATTCAGCTAGATTCAACCCATTGTACCGACATGATGCAGGTTTCTCCGCCGTCGGGCAAGGGTTCGATCCGTGAAGGGGAGGGCGATCGCATGGTGAGGGTTCGATGTTGGGGAAGCGATCGCCCTCGGTTCAGCCTAGGGGCAGCTATTGTCCTTGGGTAAGACACTGCGTGGATCAACCGGCTCTCCATTCGGCTTGCGGATTTCAAAATGTAGGTGAATGGAATAGCCGCCGCCGTCGATCTCGCGACCTTCGCCGCCAAATCCTGACCCGCCCCGGATGCCAATCAATTGACCGCGCTTCACCGCTTGCCCCGGCTGCACGGCGATGGAGCGCATGTGGAAGTAGACATGCTGCCAACCATCCGCCCGCTGGATGTAAATAGCGCGTCCTTCTGCCCCGGAGGTGTCATTTTTGACGGTTTTAACCACCCCACCGCTAGCCGCGTAGCATTCGTCTGGAGTATAGCCGCCAATATCTACGCCTGCATGGAGGCGTCCGCGGGCGAACCCAAATTCACACTTGGGCCCGCAACTGGTGCCTTTCATCGGCCAAGCCCAGCCGCTGTCAGAGGGGATGCCCATGGCCGCCCGCTGGACAATCACCGGTTTGCCATCTTGCCCAAGCACGCGCACATGGGGCACATAGACATACCAGGTATCTTGCCCTTGGATCGCTTCGGCCAGCTTCACCTGGTAGTGGTTCATCTCATTTTCGCTATACTCCAGCAGACCAAGTTCGACCCCTCCACGCAGGGCAGCCTTTTCGGTGTCAGCTAGTTGCGATCCTTGAATGGGCTTGAGCTTGAGCAGCGTACTGTCGATCACCTGCAGTTTGAGCTTCGGCGGGGCGGCAGCATCCACAATCCGCACGTGGGGAGCGTAGACATACCAGCGATCGCGCCCCTGGAGCGCCGCCGCAAGCTGGACATTGAAGTGATCTGCCTCTTCGGTATAGGCGACGATATCGAGGGTCGTATTAGCAGCGATCGCCGTCTTGTCGGTGTCGGATAGCTGGGTTGATTGAACCGGTTTGACTTTGAAAAACGTGGTGCCAAGCGTCGTCAGTTTCATAGGTTTCCTCTCGGTACGATGCAAATAGGTGACCTGGAAGATACTCGACTGATGGACTGACAAACCACGGAAATCCATCCTTAGAAACCCCTTGCCCTAGCTCTCCTTCAAGCAGCGAGGAGCATAGATTAGGTGTTCCGTCGGGAAACAAGGGTGGACGTGAGAAAAAACCGCGTTGGCCAGTCAACCAGGATATTCAGTAGCAAATCTTCCATCAGTGTGCCTTAGGTCACTCGGAAATGTGCCGGACTTCATTAAGCCTTAACGGAAGAGGGCGAAAGGCTGCAAACTTCTCCCGATTTTAGAAATCTGCTTTACACTCGGGCGGGACAACGTCGTCTATCTGCCATGGGCTTGGCAGACGGGGGCCATGATTCCCTCGTCAAGCACTTGAGGATAGACCATGGTAGGTTCTAAAGGGCAACGTCCCAACTCTATACCAGCAATACTGATAGGCAATACCCATGAGCAACTTAGCGGGAGTGAATGTTTTAGTTGATGGCTATAACCTGCAACTAAGCCAAGGAACCGGCATCAAAACCTACGGCATTAGCTTGGTGCGATCGCTCAAAGACCTAGGTGCAGAGGTCAACGTGCTATATGGGCGTAACATTCCTAAGTTAAACGATGCATCCCTGGAGGAAGTCTTATTCTTTGACGTTCATGAAGGGCCCCATCGATACTCAGATGGGTCTTATCTGAAGCGATCGGCCCGATTGTTACTAGATGCCGGCCGCACCCTCAGCCGCCAGTCGGTTACCGCCCGCCCAATTGATGCAGGGCATGTGGTGGTACGGGGATCCGTGCGGGGTAGTTTTATGGCCTCGATCACGGATTTGCTGGATATTACGGGAACCTATAACCTGCCTGGCTGCTACCAAACGGCCTCCGCCCTGTTTCGTCTAGGGCTGTCCATGGGGGTCACCTTGCCGAAAAAGGTCGATATCTTCCATGCCACCTACACCTTGCCGATGACGGTGCCCGGTGCCAAAAAAATTACGACTATTCACGATCTAATTCCGCTGCGCTTGCCCTACACCACCTTGGACAATAAGCGGCTGTTTTATAAGGTAGTCAAGCGCTGCCTCAAAGATTCTGCCCTAGTGCTCACCGTGTCTGAGCATTCTAAACGAGACATGGTGGACTTATTTGATATCCATCCCGACAAGATTCAGGTCACCTATCAGCCTATTGCCCTTGAGCCCTTGAATAAAACGCCGGAGGCTGTCCAGCGCTATCTCAAACGGTTTCGCATTGAGCATAAAAACTACATTTTGTTTGTAGGGGCGATCGAGCCTAAGAAAAATCTAGGCCGCTTGATTGACGCCTATGCTCGGTTAGAAACCGATACGCAGTTTGTCATCGTGGGTAAACGAGGCTGGCTGTGGGAAAACGAAATTGGGGCGATCGACACCATTTTCGGCGCAGATGTAGCCAAAGAAAAGTTTCGCCTGCTGGACTATGTCACCACCGAAGATTTGCGCCATCTCTATGCCGGGGCAACCTGCCTGGCGTTTCCTTCTCTATACGAAGGCTTTGGGCTGCCGCCGCTGGAGGCCATGTCCTTTGGTTGTCCGGTGATTACCTCCAACGTATCGTCGCTGCCGGAGGTTTGCGGGGAAGCGGCGCTCTATGTGGATCCCTACAGCGTGTCGGATATTGAACAGAAGCTCCACCAACTCCTCAGTGATGAAGCGCTGCAAAAAGATCTGGCCAAAGCTGGCAAGCAAAATGCAGAACGGTTTAGCCTAGAGCGCTATAACGAACGCCTGCAGCAGGCTTACCAGCTCGTGCTTTAGGGGGCGATCGGGTTAGACTCTAGCCTTGTGAGGACGGCTTGGTGATAGGCTTCGGCGTCAGGATGCGGATCTAATGCCTGCCAGTCTCGCCTAGCGGTGAGGACGGCGAATACTGGATTGGCGAAGACTAGGGTCCAAGTTTGAATCGCGGAGAGCAGGGGCAGCGGTAGGGACGGTATCTGACCTTTATGGATAATCACCCACTGGTTATAGCCCATCGGTTTTTTCAGGGCCTGGAGGTAGGGCGTAAGCTGCCCTGGAAAATACTCGGCAAATTCTAGCGGGGCAACAATTTTTTCGCTCGTGAGCCAGTGCTGCCGGACAAATTGCGCCGTTTCTCGCCAATACACGTCATCGATGGGAAACAACAGGGGGCGATCGCTCTCGGCTAACGGTTCGACCTTAGGGCTAAGACGGATCTGGTTCACGGCCAGCCCTACGGGGCGGTAGTCGGGATTACTAGGATCCAGGGATTGCAGGGATTGGGTATGCGGCACCTGGAAACGTAGGCGAGTGAAGGGGCGATCGCTCTCAATGACGCTCTGGGGAATGGTGCCTTGATAGAGCACCAGGAATACACCGTCATCTTGGATATGACAGACCTTGGTGAGGGGAATAGGGCGATCGCCCACGGTGAGGGTCAGGCCATTGACGACCTCTGGCGTAATGCCGCCGATTACCTTCATGCGTAGGGTCAGATCCTGGCCGCTGGCCAGGGGCAGATCAAGGGTAGATTCTGGGGCAGGGCCGGTCCAGCGGAAGAGAGTGTCGGTGTCCGCATTGCCCTCGCGCAAATGCCAGCCGGTGCCGGAAATCGGTTGATCAAAGGTCAGATCAAGCTGATGGATTTTGGGGTGGTGTTGAGCGGTGTAGCAATCAATGTAATGCCGCTCTAGCCAAGACTCTGGAGCCGTCTGGGTTTTGGATGCTGGCGATCCGTAGGTGGCTTCGAGGTGGGTCTGCATCTGGTTGAAGCGATCGCGAAACCGCTCAACGGCACGATCGTAGAAGACTAGGTCACCCTGGTTGATCTCGCGCAGGCAGTCGAGGGTGCCGCTAGACACACCTTGGAGGTAGTCGGATGTCTTGGCGATCATCAGCTTTTGGTACTGCACAATCGGATACCAGCCAAAGCTGTAGGACAGCAGCGCCATGGAGGCCTGAAAATCTTCCAAGATGCCAAAAAAGACTAGGTCATCAAGGCGTTTTGTGGCAATCTCTAGCAGATGCTCCGTGGGGGGATGGCTGGCATCGGTGGTGGCGGTGGCCATGGCCCGCAGGTGGGGGTCGCGCATGGCTTCTTGCACAAAGGGATCGCGCACAAAGCTGTCAAGATCGGTGGCGATCGCTCGCTGCTGTAGCTTAATTCTGGTTTCGAGGGCCACGCCAGCTTGGTGGTTGAACTGATAGACAGCGTCTACGTGTTCTTGCTGATTTTTCCATGAATCGGGGTAGTCGTTCATGAAGTTGTATTCCGAGATGGTGCGCTGCACCGGATCTCGAAACATAGAAATAAATACGGGGGATGCCACAAATTGGGTGTAATCATCCCAGGTGAAATGACCGCGAATTAACCGATAGTTTGAGGAGAGAAACGGGGCCGTAGCCAGGTGGCACCAGAGTTGGGATGGGCAAATGTCTTGACGGTGGAACTTGGCGTCTAGCAGGGAGATGAGGGTGGTTCCTGCGGTCTTAGGCACGTGAACAAAACACAGCGTATCGTGAGGCTGAAGCTTGTAGGGAATCGGACTCATACAGGATTGATCCTAGGTAGCCAAAATAGAAAAACGGGTTGTATTGGTCTCAGGCAGATGCGGTTGCGTAATCTAGGGGCAGTAAAGTAGCCCTTGTACAGTCTTACCAAGAATTAGGGTGGAATGGGATCGCCCAATGGCTGAATTACACCTCCACCACATGGGCTACCCTAAGTGGCGTACCCCTGTTCCCTAGTACACCGAGGCGGAAGTAACCCACCCAGTTGCTAAGGCAGGAATCCTTGTTTGTCCCGGAAGTCCTTTTCGTTCTTCTGTCTTCGTTCTTCTGTTTTGCGGTACTCGTGGTTCCTAGTCTGCCTGCCATAGCTTGATTTGTCCGTCCCAACAGCCACTGGCCAGGAGGTTGCTGAAGGGCGCAAATACTGCCGACCAGACCCAACTGTCATGATCACTCATCACATGGAGCAAGCTGCCGGTGCGGGCATCCCAGAGACGAATGGTGCGATCGCTACTGGCACTCACCAAAAAGCGGCCATCCCGGTTAAAGGCCACGGAGTTGACGGATTGATTGTGGGTATCCAAGGTGTAGATCACCTGCCCCGTATCCCAGTCCCACAGGCGAATGGTGTTGTCGGCGCTACCGCTGGCGATCGCCTTCCCGTCGGGACTGACGCAAACCGATAGGACTTCCCCCTGGTGCCCTGAGAGGAAACGCACCGGCTTGCGGCTGCTGAGAGTCCATATGCCTAAGGTTTGGTCATGGCTGCCGCTGACCAGCATGGGCTGTTTGGGGTTCACCGCTAGGGACAACACCCAGTGGTCATGGCCCTGCAAGGTGCGGTGTAGGCTACCGGTTGCCAGTTTCCACAGGCGAATGGTTTTGTCATGTCCCGCCGTGGCGATCGCCCGATCGCCGGGAATGAACATCACCGATCGCACCCAGTCTCCATGGCCGGTGAGGAGATAGTCTAAGCTGCCGGTCGCCGCTTGCCAAATGCGCACGGTTTTATCATTGCTGCAGCTGGCCACGCGGGTGCCATCGTAGCTAATCGCCACATCCCGCACCCATGCCTCATGCCCCTCCAGCGATCGCACTAACTCGCCCGTTTTCAGAGACCAAAGTTTCACCGTTTTGTCGCCACTACCGCTGACCAACCATTGGCCTTGAGGATCGAGGGCTAGGGCTCTAACCCAGGCGGAATGTCCAGTCAATGTTTGCACACATCGCCATGCTTGGGATGAGGTTTGGTTCATGGTTTGAGAACTCAACAAGGTAAAGATGCACAGCGTTGTCTATACAGCGTTGTCTACGTAGATCTCACCCCACCCCTAGATAGTTGCCAACCCCTGTGGCTAGAGGGCGATCGCCCCTACTGCGTCCAGGCCTTCATCTTTCCTGGATTCAAGAGGCCGTAGGGATCCATCTGTCGCTTAAACGCCAGTTGTAATGGATCGGCAGTTTTCCGTCCTCCATCTTCCAGAATATAGGTATGAGGATTGGCGATAAAGGCTCCCTGCGCCTCATGATACTGAATAATCTCCTGCAGTCGCTCAGGGGTAGTGTAGCGCACCAATTGCAGGGCAGCGGGAATCACCGTACCCTGCACCCGAATAAATTCAAGATGCATCATCACTTCATCACCAAAGTGATGGTACATATGCTCCATCATGGACAGCTCTGGATCCCAGGGGAAAAGGGTTTGTAGATAGGTGAGGGAGGGATCCACATTACGGGCATGGAGGGTGGTGTGATTCCAGGTATATTCCATCAACGCCGCCCCCTTCCCCGCATCTTTTGCCCCTTTTTGGTAGGTCAGGGTGCCGCCAAACTCAGCAATCAAGGCGGTGAGAGGCTCTAGGCTAGATTCGGCAATGATCAGCAATGCGCCATGTTGTCCCTCCGGCAAGGCCTGGCGCAGAGCGGTGAAATAACTGGGAATCGGCCAGGCGCAAATGGTGATCAGCTTTTTGATAATGCCGTCGGCATCTCCGAGGGCTTGGCCAAAACGGGCAGCCGTCATGAAGTCTGGAAAGGTGACGATACAATCCATCCAGGGATAGGCAGGCCCCAAGGGGATTTCTAGCTCGGTGATGATGCCGTTGGTGCCGTAGGCATGATTCACGTTTTGCACCTCATCGCCCCGTAGCTCCACCACACGGGGCGTATCCTCCATGGTCACCACGCGCAGGGCATGAAGGTTGCCGCGATCGCGCAATTGTCCATAGGTAATTGACCCGATGCCGCCACTGCCACCGGCAATGAAGCCACCCACCGTTGCGGTGCGATAGGTAGAGGGCACCATGCGTAATTCCCACCCGGTCTCCCGAGCCTGCTTATCGAGCATGGCCATCTTCACCCCCGGTTCCACACAGGCCATTCCCGGCTTAATCCAGCGCACCGCCTGCATCCGGGTCATGTCTAAAATCACACCCCCTTCTAGGGGAACACATTGCCCATAGTTGCCCGTGCCCGCCCCCCGCACCGTCAGCGGAATTTTGAACTGAACGCAGGCTTGGGCCACCCGCAACACCTCAGCCTCATTCGCCGGTCTGACCACCAAATCGCCCACCTTGCCGGTGAGTAAAGGCTGCAAGACGGGGCTAAAGGTGTAGTAATCCTGAGATAGCTTCAAGATTTGGTTGGCGTCTTGAATGGTCTCAATGCCGGCGATCGCATTTAAAAAATCATCGGAGCGGGTGAGCATCGCTGAGGTCATCGTTACTATGGATCTCCCTGATGTCGCTAATGAATCCAATCCGTCTATCTTCAGGCGCTGAACGGCCCGAATTCGACTACCTATCGATATACCGCACGTTGGATGCCCAAGTTGTGGAACACAGCACTATTGTAGGGGCATGGCTCGGATGGGTAGGGTCTAGTCGATGGCTCAACGTCCAATGAACGTCCAATGTATGTTGAGAAACCTATGTTGAGAGTTGTAACAAATGTTCTTCAGCATTTCAACATAACGGTGGAAATGGGTAGGCGTCTCCGTAAAACCCACGATCTAGTTTACATAGTTTCAAGATTGGCTAGGAATTCCAGGTTTTAAATCCGCGATCGCCTGTTAATTCAAAGGGTTCAGCGATTTAGCACGCTTTATAAACCGAACGATGACCCAACGATGACCAAACCATGATGGCTACGTTGATCACCTTTATTCAAGCAGGACTGGAAGCATCCCGGATAACAGCTTCGGGTCTTGTTCTAAAGCGGCTTGAGTTTAAAGAAAGTGTGATGCTAGGGGCAAAGATGTCCCATTTTTCTGGATGATGGCATAGGATAAGAGGCGGCAAAAGCGGTGCATAGCGGCGATCGCATCTTTGCAGGGGAGAGTGGGTTCAGTAGAAATGCAGTTGTTGTAGCAACCCTTAAACGAATACCTTAAATGTGCAGCGTCAGAGCATCTCACTGGGTAAAGCACTCACGGTTAACGCCGTTGATGCTATCCACCATCATTTTTGTAAACCCTTCAGAAAACGCGATTAACACGTTTGTATCCCACAAAAACGAGTGACAACCCAGGATATATGTTGATCGCCTACACTCCTTTGCATCTACACAACTCCGAGTTCTGCCAGGTGTGCCCTAGTTGGGATGCCCTTCCCAGCTTCGTAATCTGCCAACCTGTGCATCTCTAACCAGCGCTATCTTTTTAGTTTTCGATTCATTGAAGTTGCTATTCGGAAAACTAACGTAAACTCCTGAGCTCGTCATGGCTATTACAATCACCACTGAACTGAAAAGCGAAAGTTTGCAACTGTTGCGGCAGTATCAAGATACGCCTTCAGCCGATCTGCGTAATAAATTAGTTCAATTAAATCTTGGTTTAGTTCGCCGGGAAGCCCACCACTGGATTAATCAATGCACTGAGTCCTACGAAGACTTGATGCAAGTGGGCAGCATGGGCTTAATCCGGGCCATTGAGCGGTTTGATATGTCAAAAGGACACGCCTTTAGCTCCTTTGCTATCCCCTACATTCGAGGCGAAATCCAACACTATCTCCGCGACAAGGGCAGTCCCGTCCGGATCCCTCGACGCTGGCAAACCATTTATCGCCAAGCCGCCCATGTGACCCGCGAACTGCGGACGCAGCTTGACCGCCAGCCAACGGATGTCGAAATTTCCACCGTTCTAGACATTCCCCTAGCAGAATGGCAAGACATCAAACTTGCCTATCGCAATCGCTCTCCCCTCAGCCTAGACGCGCCCATGTGCGAAGAGGACAGTGGCGCAACATCCCTGGGCGAACTGCTGCCGGATAACCAGTATCGCAGCTTCCAACTGGCTCAAGAAGACCAAATCCGTCTCCAGCAAGCGCTGCTGCAGTTGGAGAACCGCACCCGCGAGGTGTTGGAATTTGTCTTCCTGCAAGATCTGACCCAAAAGGAAACGGCGGAACGCTTAGGCATTAGCGCGGTGACGGTGTCACGCCGAGTGAAGAAAGGGCTGACCGTCCTACGCACCATCATGACCACACCGGTTGGCGATCCGTAAGACGCTTTTCAGAAGCAGGCATCCTTAAAGCCCTGCATTAGCAACAAGTTTCGCGATCAATACGATCCTCCCTAGCGCCTGGTTTGTCCCAGAGCTAGGGAGATTTTTTATGCTTGGAAGGCAGGTGCTATGAAACAGAAACCCAGGTTGTAAAGCTTGGGAATCCTCGCTGCTTGCGGCGGGGAGGATGTCAAGTTATGTAAGGTCGCTATAGAACAGAAACCGCAGAAGCAACACCAGGGAAATGGCCGTATAGCTGACGGCATTAGCCAGCAGTAATGCATCGCGTTTGTCTGGCTGCTGGAGAAATTGGGAGCGATCGCTGCCCTTGTAGCTAGTGGCTGACGAAGTAAACGGGCGGCGAACCTGTTCGGCTGGTTTTTCGTCCACCTTGGGAGTCGCTTCAACGCGTTCAAGCAACCATTCGAGGAGATTGAGCCCCTGCAGTTTCACAAAAAAACTGAGTATAAACGTGATGCAGCCGCTGGCACCGATGAGGGGCAGCATGTCTGGCAGTCGATCAAACAAAACATAGCTAACGAGGGCCTGTTGAAGACCATCATCTAGGATGGGCAGCACGAGGAAAAACACGAGCCAACCTATAACCACCGATAGCAAGTTGAGAGACGTGGCATATTCAATGCTGCGCTTATAAGACAGCTTCAGTTCCCAGTGCAGGATAGCTGCCTCCGTGGCGATCGCAACGAATAAAAGCAAGCTTTGTAACACCACTGCTCGCAGCGGCAATACCCAGACCATATAACGCCTCTCCTGATGCTTGTTGCCCTAGGGGTGGTTTATGGATCAATATTGCAGGCCGGGTTTCGGCTACGCTCAACCCTCTGTTCATATAGGCTCAACCCTCTGCTCATATAGGTTACAACCGAGTAAGTGGGCTCAAGTGGCCGGGTTTCGGCTACGCTCAACCCTCTGTTCATATAGGCTCAACCCTCTGCTCATATAGGTTACAACCGAGTAAGTGGGCTCAAGTGGCCGGGTTTCGGCTACGCTCAACCCTCTGTTCATATAGGCTCAACCCTCTGCTCATATAGGCTCAACCCTCTGCTCATCTAGGTTTGAGCCTTGAGCAATGTGGCAATACATCTTGCCAACCGACTTCGAGAGCTATCCCTGATGCCTAGACTGGCCAATCATTCTAGCTAGTTTCCTGCCCCGTCTCTTCAGTTTGCCCAAGGCACAACGGATGTCGGCCCGCAAGAGAACTGGATATAGACTCGGCGTCAACGCTATATCTAGAAATAAGATTTGCGATCGCCTCCTAGTCTCCTCTATACCTAGTGTTAACATCAAACAGATGCCGGTTGCATTGATTTGGTATTCTATGGGTTGATTGAGCTCAGCAACTATGACGAATCTCAGAGCAGTTTCTCGAAATGGCATCGGCATTCGCACGGCCCAACATCGATCCGAGCGCATTGCCGGTCAAATCCATGTCTATGACGGGGCGGGGAAGGGTAAATCCCAGGCTGCTTTGGGAGTAGTACTGCGATCAATTGGCCTGGGCATCCATGCCCTAGAGCCAACGAGGGTCTTGCTGCTACGATTTTTGAAAGGGCCGGGGCGCACCTACGATGAAGATGCTGCCATTGAAGCCCTGCAGCATGGCTTTCCCCATTTAATTGACCAAGTGCGCACGGGGCGGGCAGAATACTTTGGCCCCGATGAGATTACCCGGTTTGACCAGCAGGAGGCCCAGCGAGGCTGGGATGTGGCTAAGGGGGCGATCGCTTCGGGTCTCTATTCTGTGGTGGTGCTGGATGAACTGAATCCGGTGCTCGATCTAGGACTCTTGCCGGTGGATGAAGTAGCGCGCACCCTCAAGCGCAAGCCGGACTTCATGGAAGTGATTGCCACGGGCCGGGGCGCACCCCAGCCGCTGTTGGATATTGCCGACCTGCATTCAGAAATGCGGGCCCATCACCATCCCAATGCCGTCGCCCACGGGATTGAAGGGATTGAAATCTACACCGGAGCGGGCAAGGGTAAGTCTACCAGTGCCTTGGGTAAAGCGCTGCAGGCTATTGGTAAGGGCATCAGCCAAGACAAATCTCACCGGGTGTTGATCTTGCAGTGGCTGAAGGGCGGCACCGGCTACACCGAAGACTCGGCGATCGCTGCCCTGCGCCAGAGCTATCCCAGTTTGGTGGATCATCAGCGCTGCGGTCGAGATGCGATCGTATGGCGGGGACAGCAGCAGGAGCTGGACTATGTGGAAGCCGAGCGGGGCTGGGAATTGGCCCGGGCAGCGATCGCCTCGGGGCTCTACAAAACCATCATTTTGGATGAACTTAACCCCACGGTGGATCTAGAGCTACTGCCCCAACCGCCGATTGTGCAAGCCCTGCTGCGCAAGCCAAGGGACACGGAAATCATCATCACCGGCCGCTGTAAAAATCCCCCGGCCTATTTTGATATTGCCAGCACCCACTCGGAGGTGTTTTGCCATAAACACTATGCCGAGAAGGGCATTGACCTCAAACGCGGGGTCGATTTTTAACGGATGGCTTAGAGATCGCCTCAAGCTGGTCTAGGATACTCCTACCTCAGCCCAGCTTGGTGGGAGATCTTTCTAGTACTCTGAGGCGGACGTAACCCGCCTAGTTGCTAAGGCGGGAAACCTTATGTGTCCTGAAATTCCTTTTCGTTTTTCTATCTTCGTTCTTCTGTCTTGTAGTGCTAGGGAACCACGACCACCATGGTGCCGACGTCAACCTGGTCAAACAGGGCCATGACGTCAGCATTGCGCATGCGCACACATCCATTGGAAGCGGCTTGGCCAATGGATGAAACCGTCGGCGTGCCGTGGAGCCCAATGATCCCGTTGGGCATCTCGGCGAAGCCAATCCAGCGAACGCCCAGAGCGCTATTGGGCCCAGGCGGATGGACTTCTCCCGTCCAAGGGCTTTGCCAGGCCGGATCGACCACCATTTGAAACACTTCGTAGGTGCCGGTGGGGGTGGGGGTATCGGGATGACCGATGGCGACGGGATAGCTGGCCACAATCTCATCCCCGTGATAGAGGTAAACCCGCCGATCGCTGAGACGGATGAGGATACGGGGCTGAATCTGCTCCTCGGGTAGGTAGAGATCCCAGGTGCCCAGCGTGGGCAGGTCGGGCTGGGAGAGGGTGACCTGGTCGGGGCTAACCCCCGGCAAGGGCTCAACCGGTCGTCCCTCGGCGATCGCTCCCCCACCGTTCAGTAGGAGGGCGATCGCCACAGCTCGACCTAGACCAACGAGGTACCTGGAAGGGTGCAACAGGGTCATGATGTTGGATTGATAAATCTACAGTCTTTACGATGCCGATGACGGCGCGTTGGCGATCGCCACCCAGCCCTGAATTACCTGGGCCACAGTCCAGGCTTGGGCGATCGCCCCTCGGGAATGCATGGGTGGATCCCCGTCGAAGATTTCGCCTAGGGAACCGACGCACTGGGCGCGGAGCTGGCTAGCCATGGGCTCTAAATAGGCCAGGGCTTGCTGAGGATCGCCATACACCTTGAGATGGGCTTGAACCAAGGGGCCGAGCAGCCAACCCCAGGCCGTACCTTGGTGATAGGCAGCATCCCGCTCACGAGAGCCGCCGCCATAGTGACCGCAGTAGCGTTCATCATCGGGGCTGAGGGAGCGCAAACCGTGGGAGGTGAGCAGCTTGCGGCTACAGACATCCACCACGGCTTTTTGTTGCTCGGGGGTGAGCAAGGGAGCTAGACCCAGGGAGCTATGGGGGTAGGCGATCGCCAACAGTTGGTTAGGGCGCAGCGAAGCGTCATGTTCCTCCATATCCAGCGGATCGAGAACATCATAGCAATAGCCATAATCGGGATTCCAAAAACGCTGGAACCCTTTTCCAGTCTGCTGGGCTAAGGTGCGATAGTCGTCCGTAGATTTACCGAGAGCGATCGCCAACTGGGCCATGGTACCGAGGGCGTTATACCAGAGGGCATTGATTTCTACAGGCTTGCCCGCCCGAGGTGTGACTACCCACTTACCAATCTTGGCATCCATCCAGGTCAACTGACTGCCGGGCTGTCCTGCATAGAGCAGACCGTCATCGGGATCCACCTGGATTTGGAAGCGAGTCCCCTTCTGGTGCCAGTCGATCACCGATTGCAGCAAGGGAAAGAGGTCGCGCACCAGCTCCAGATCCCCCGTTTCGGCATAGTAGGCGCGAATGGCCTCGAAGTACCACAGCACAGCATCAGCGGTGTTGTAGCCAGGTTTTTTGCCCAGATCGGGAAAGACATTGGGCAACATGCCCTGGTCGAGGTAGCTGGCATAGGTGCGCAAAATCGTGGCGGTAATGTCCGATCGCCCGGTGTAGAGGGTCAGGCCAGTGAGGCTGATCATGGTGTCGCGTCCCCAGTCGTTAAACCAGGGATAGCCAGCGATGATGCTGCGGCCGTTGGGTTCCTCAGGCAGCGATCGCTTCACAATGAACTGATCGGCAGCTAGAACCAGAGGCTGCATCCAGTCGGGAGCTGTCTGGCTATGGGGGGTGGAGGCCCAGCATTCCTGCAGGTGCTGTTCATGGGCTCGCTGACGGGCGATCGCCTCTTGACCATTGAGACTGGCATTGACATCCGTGCTAGCCACCACAGTCACCGTTTGCCCTGGCTCTAGGGTGATGGCCAAATCTGCCACATGCAGATGATCTTCATGGGCTGGTAGCCCGCGATAGTGTTCCTGGGCTAGATCAAAATCTTGATACCATTCGTTGCAGAGATAGACCTCAGCCTGCTCCGCTAGCACATAAACCGGCTGTGCTTTGGGAAAAGCCGTCACCTTGACGCCATGCTCGGCTGCCTCGATCGACATTTTCCAGAAGCCCACTTGGGTGCTGCTGTGATGATCGCGGTAGTTGGTGAGCACCTTGAGGTAGAGCTTGATCGGCTGGGGCGATCGCTTCAAATGGTAGGACACATAGGTCGTATTGGCTCCCTGTTCCATCCAAATCCGCTTCTCAAGCAGCACATCAGCGCAGGCAAACGTCCAGGTGGGAATGCTGCCCTCTAGGGCAAACTGCTGAATATGGTCATACCCCGTGGGATCAACCTGCTCGTTCGTCCAGCGGCTGGTGTGCAGGGGAAAGTAGTTACTGTCGTATTCCAAGGTTTCACTGAGCTGGGTCACCAACAGCGTGCGCCGCACCGGTGGGTTAAGCGCCGCAATCAAGACCCCATGGTAGCGACGGGTGAGCAGCCCAGCCACGGTGCCGGAGGCATAGCCACCGATACCGTTAGTGACTAACCATTCACGCTCTTCAGCGCTGTGCAGATGTCCGCAAATCTCACGACCAAATTGAATATTCATGGCAGATTTATCAAGGCAGGGCAGATCAAGAAGGGATGGAATCTTGCTAGGAAGACCAAGCGCTAGGTCTGGTCTCGTTGGGGACAAGCCATTCATCCATGCAGGGACTAGGCCAATGATTGGTGTAGTGAAGTTCCTATCCTACAGTTAAGGCAGGGCTTCCGACTGTCTGATAGGCTAGTGAATGACCGTTGCTGTCAGTGAGCCGGCCCAATCATACCAATGTTGTTGCAGAATCCAGGGGTATAGCAAGCATGGATACCAAAGCCTTTAAGCGATCGCTTAACCAATCTCAGAAGTATCACCGCAAAGGCTTCGGACACGATGAAGATGTCTCGGGCGCAATGAAGTCAGAGTATCAAAGTGATCTCATTCAGTACATTCGCGACCACGACTATACCCTAACCCAGGGCGATGTGACGATTCACCTAGCAGAAGCCTTCGGGTTTTGCTGGGGCGTGGAGCGGGCGGTGGCCATGGCCTATGAAACCCGCCAGCAGTTCCCCACGGAGCGCATTTGGATTACCAACGAAATTATCCATAACCCATCCGTGAACCAGCATCTGCGCGATATGAAGGTAGGCTTCATTGAGGTGCGGGATGGGCAAAAAGATTTCTCCGTCGTAGACCAAGGAGATGTGGTAATTTTGCCCGCCTTTGGGGCAAGCGTGCCGGAGATGCAGCTCCTCAACGATCGCGGCTGCACCATTGTAGACACCACCTGCCCTTGGGTGTCTAAGGTGTGGAATACAGTCGAAAAGCACAAGAAGGGCAACCATACCTCCATCATCCACGGCAAATATAACCACGAAGAAACCATCGCCACCAGCTCCTTTGCTCGCACCTATTTGATTGTGCTGAATCTGGCTGAAGCCCAGTATGTGTGTGATTACATTCTCAATGGGGGCGATCGCCAGACCTTCATGGAGAAATTCCGGCTTGCCTGTTCCGAAGGCTTTGACCCCGATCGCGACCTAGAGCGGGTGGGCATTGCCAACCAAACCACCATGCTCAAGGGGGAAACAGAGCACATTGGCAAGCTGTTTGAACGCACCATGATGAAAAAGTATGGCCCCATTGATCTCAATCAACATTTCCTCAGCTTCAACACCATCTGTGATGCCACCCAAGAGCGTCAGGATGCCATGTTTGAGCTGGTAGAAAAAAATCTCGATCTGATGGTGGTGATTGGTGGCTTCAATTCATCCAACACCACCCACCTGCAGGAAATTGCCACCGAGCGCGGCATTCCGTCCTACCACATCGACAGTGGCGATCGCATTGGCCCGGGCAATCAGGTGGAGCATAAGCCCCTGCACCAAGCCTTGGAGACCCAGGTCAATTGGTTGCCCGATGGCCCCTTGACCATCGGTGTCACCTCCGGAGCTTCCACTCCCGATAAGGTAGTGGCCACAATCATTGAGCAAATCTTCGCCATCAAGGCGCTGGCTGTAGTGAACTAATCCTGTGTTAATCCCAAAAAACACCCGCAGTCGATCAGGGCGATCGCCTACGGGTGCTTCACTGATGTTGTGTCACAGTTTCTGAATACAATCGAGCTGGTGATCTGAATGCGTCCGGTTAGGACAGCTTAGAGCAGGATTACCCTGGGGATCTAAGCAGCAGGGGTGGTCACTTCGACGGGGTAGCTCACAGCTTTCCATGCCGCCAAGCCACCGCGTAGTTCTGACACGTGGGTGTAGCCTGCATCCCGTAGCGTGGTCGCAGCGATCGCTGTTTCGTCGTCGGTTTCGCCGTAGACATAGATGTCCCGATCCAGTTCGAAGTTGCCGCTGGATTGGACTACCAAGTTGCCTAGGGGAATGGAAACAGCGCCGGTGATGTGGCAAGCGTTGAAGTCTTGGCGATCGCGTACATCCACGATGGTCAAGGCGGGTTCGCCCCAGTCAAGACGAGCTTTCAGGTCATAGACGCGGGATTGAGGTTGAATCGGGCCGGGGGTAGGAATCAGTCCTAGAAATGCGCTCATGGTTCAGTCCTTGCAAAGTTGAAATTGTTGGATGCTTGTCTGTAAGCTAACAACTTTCTTTACGTTTTGCAAAGAGATGTTGCGTTTTGCCTACATATAGCCATCTCTAAAGGACTCGGGATAGACCTGAAGAGCGTCCACCCAGGCAGTTGTGGTGAATGGGCATAAAAAAACAGGCCATCTCCCTAAAGAAGACTGACCTGTTTGCCTATCCATGCAGCAACTGCCCAACGTAAACCTCGGAGTTCATAACCAACGCGCTGGTGTGGAGAGCGGATGTCTGCGGCTGTAGTTGGGCATCACAACCTCAAGTATCCGGTGCGGTGTTGGTGGTAACTAGCAAGCTTAGATTCTGCACAAACGTTTTTTGTCGCGATATGAAACGTCATTGATGACGTGATTCATCCAGGATGAAACTTAGGGCTTAGTCTTGGATAAATCAACCCATTCAGAGAGTGGTTCTCCTTCAAACGGTTGAACACCAATATCAGGATATTGATCGTCTCTAGGACTGAATAAACGAGCAACTCCTTCAGAGAGATATTGCATGGCGTTTTGGGTCAGTTTAAGGATGTTCATAAAAGCCTCTCAGCCGTTTTACAACAGGGACAGCGGTGAAACAAATGGCCCTAACTTTAGGGGCTATGCATTGGGCTAGTGTTGTTGATGGCAGGCGATCGAGAACGGCGAGTGGGTCATGAATACTGTGTTTAGTCAACGAAGCTCTTGATCCCCTACTTCTTTATGATAGGTTGCTAATGGCTTCTCTGTCATTAAATGTTGATAAGTTATCCCCGGTCATTTGTGACATTGATTCATAAATAACCGACCGCTTTTTTCGGAATATGACTAATAGCTGAATTCAATCATGGAGAAGGTTGAAATAATCGGTTTAGATGTAACTAAGTGTTGAGAGTTTTTTGAATAAACAGGGCAAGTTGTTCCGCACTGTCAGCGATCGCCAAGGCTTGGGTAGCGCTAGCCATTTGCTGTAGCTGCTCCGGTGAACGTAACAAATTCAACACCTTTTCTTGAAGGTATTCGGCTTTTAGGGCAGATTGTTGGCAAACCTGCGCTGCACCGGTGGCCGCAAAGACTGCCGCATTGTAGGTTTGGTGATCTTCGGCAGCAAAAGGATAGGGAATGAGAATCGATGGGGTGGCGGTGATGGCAAATTCTGTGAGGGTGCCAGCTCCGGCACGGCTGATGGCTAGGTCGGCACGGCGCAGTAGACCGGCCATGTCGTCATAGAAGGGTCGGGCAATGTAGTGGGGGTGCTTCAGGGTATCGACATCAGGATCGTTGGTGCCGGTTAGATGCACCACCCAGGCTCCGGCTTCAAACCAGGCAGAGGCAGCATTGCGCACCAGGCGATTGACGGCGACCGCACCCTGACTGCCGCCCACCACCACAATCAGCGGTACGTCATCGGGAATGGGCAGGTCTACAAGGGGCGATCGCTCTGTTTGCCGAAAGGCATCCCGAACCGGGGTACCCACGCAGATCGTCTGGGTGCGGGGCAGGTAGGCGGCAGCGGCTTCAAAGCCTAGGGCCACAGCCGTACACCAAGGGCTAAACCAGCGGGTGACTTTACCGGGGAGGGCGTTGGATTCGTGGAGAATCACCGGCAGTCCCAGGGAGCGGGCGGCAATGATCGCCGGGGCAGCAATGTAGCCACCGGTGGTAAACACGCCCTGAAACTGTCCTTGCCGGAGCAGACGGCGGGTAACGATGATCGCTTGGGCGAGCTTGCCAAAGACTTGAAGGGTGGCCAACCCCCGGCGCTGTAATCCCTCAAAGTTAATCAGGTGCAGGGGATAGGTTTGGGGAACCAATTGGGTTTCTAGGCGATCAGGAACCCCTAGCCATTCAATGCTGTAGTCTGAAAGGTGGGCCGCTGTCGCGATCGCTGGAAACAGGTGACCGCCGGTGCCACTGGCGGCGATCAAAAGCTTAGAAGTATGGGCCATGGTCATCGTCAAACGCTATGTTGCCGAGTTAGGGCATTCCTCCGTCACGATACAGCACTTCGATGACGATGCGATCGCCTTGGTCGTGAAATGCAACAGTTGGGCGATCGCTGACCTATGGAACAGAATCCATGGGGCTGACCTGATCGACGGTTCCCTTGTCGTTCCCCTATCGCTGCGACCATAATTGAACGTGCATCAACGTGCATCATAGAAAAAACTAGGGCACGAGAGACTAGCGATGGCTATCCCTCCCCGCCTCATAAACCTTGACCTTTGAAACCCTACATTATGTCCATGCCACAATCCCCCGAAGCCGCTGTACCTAATGGGTCTGCCCTTGCCCCTGTAAACGCTCGTCGGCGATGGCTTCCCTGGATGCAGAGCCTGTCTCTCTCGTCCGCCGTTGTGCTATCAGCCGTGGTGGGGAGCGGCGATCGCCTTATGGCCGCACCGCCAGAAACGGCCCCCGACAGTGTGCTGGAGTTTATCACCAACTTAGATGCCGCTGCCAACCAAGCCGATGTGCGCCAGGTGATGCAGCACTATAGCCCAGAGTTTCGCAGTGCCGATGGACTCAGCTACCGCGATATGGAAAATACGCTGACTACGCTGTGGGAGCAATATCCAGGGCTCACCTACGAAACCCAACTGCTGTCTTGGGAGCAGGACGGCGACGCCATTGTCACCGAAACCATGACCTTGATTACCGGCACGCCCCTGGTGGGCGATCGCCCCTTTGAATTCACATCCACCCTAGAAGCCCGACAGCGGTTAGTGGACTCGGAAATTGTCGAGCAGGAAATCCTCGCGGAAGAGACAGTGCTGATGTCGGGCAGCAATCCCCCCACGGTGCAGATTAACCTGCCTACATCCGTGACCATTGGTCGATCCTTCAGCTTTGATGCCATTGTCATGGAACCTTTAGCAGGGGAACGGTTAATGGGGGTTGCCATTGATGAGCCCGTAGACTTAGCTGGCTATCTCGATCCCATGGATGTGCAGTTGACCGTTTTGCCGGCTGGAGGGCTGTTCAAAATTGGGCAGGCTCCCGTAACGCCTGGCAGCCGCTGGATTTCGGCAGTCTTGGTGCGGGAAGATGGCATCACGATGGTGACGCGACGGCTGCATATCGTCCGCCCTGGGGAAGCCCCTCGGGGAAGCTGAATCCTGCTACGTAGTTGTTTGATCAAAGGTCTATGGTTTCTATCCAACATCAGACGGTGCTGATTACAGGGGCAAGCAGCGGTATTGGGGCAGCCTGTGCGGCAGCTTTTGCTGAAGCGGGGGCGCGGCTGATTCTCGCGGCTCGGCGGCGAGAGCGCTTGGAAGCGATCGCCCCGGCGTTGGTCGATCAGTATGGAATCGCGGTTCATCCTGTGGTTATGGATGTGGGCGATCGCGCTCAGGTGGAAGCCGTCTTGCAGGGGCTACCGGCAGACTGGCAGGCGATTGATGTGTTGGTGAACAATGCCGGGCTGAGTCGCGGGTTGGAGCCGCTCCAGCAAGGCAGCATAGAGGATTGGGACGAGATGATCGACGCCAACCTCAAGGGGCTGCTCTACGTCACCCGCACCGTGCTGCCGGGCATGGTGGAGCGGGGGCGGGGGCATGTGATCAACATTGGCTCCATCGCAGGACATCAGCCCTATCCCAAGGGCAATGTCTATTGCGCCACCAAGGCGGCGGTGCGTGCCCTCAGCCATGGGCTGAAGATGGATCTGTCTGGGACGCCCGTGCGGGTCAGCTCCGTGGATCCGGGGTTGGTGGAAACAGAATTCAGCCAAGTGCGGTTTCATGGCGATCAGGATCGGGCGGCCCAGGTCTATGCCAACGTGACGCCCCTGACGCCAGAGGATGTGGCGGAGGTTGTGCTGTTTTGCGCCACCCGTCCGCCCCATGTCAACCTCAGCGAGATTTTGCTGCTGCCGACGGATCAATCCAGCTCCACCCTGGTGCATCGGCGTTCCTAGGGGGCGATCGCCCGATCTGAGATGAAGATCTGAGATGCAGAGCATCGAGGGACGTCCCGGCCTGGAATCGATCGGTTAGACGGTGGATGGGCGATTCCATAAAAAACGCTGTCAAAGGTAGATTTTGGGTACGACCTTGGGGTTCTGCCATAGGGCAGAGTGCACACCTGCTGGGTCGTGGTACACAATAGAGAAGATGGCGATCGCTTCATTGCCCTCACCCCTCATTTCTGCCGTCTACTGGATAACCATGACTCAGCAACCTGCACATATCTGTATTCTCGGTGGAGGCTTCGGGGGTCTCTATACAGCGCTGGCGCTCGATCGCCTCCCCTGGCCACCGCTCCAGCATCCTCGCATTACCCTGGTGGATCAGCGCGATCGCTTTACCTTTGCGCCGTTGTTATATGAGCTGCTGACCGGCGAACTGCAGGCCTGGGAAGTCGCGCCACCCTATGCCGAACTCCTGTCTGAAACCCGGATTCAGTTTCGCCAAACCGCTATCAACCAGGTGGATCTAGCGAACCAGCGGGTTGACCTCGCCGATGGATCCTCCCTGGACTACGATCGCCTCGTCCTGGCCCTGGGCGGGGAAACACCGGTGGATCAAGTGCCCGGTGCCCAGGAGCACGCCATTCCCTTCCGCACCGTTCATGATGCCTATCGCCTCGATGAACGGCTGCGGCTGTTGGAAACCTCCGAGGTAGACAAAATTCGCGTGGCGATTGTGGGTGGCGGCACCAGTGGCGTGGAGTTGGCCTGCAAGTTGGCCGATCGCCTCGGAAAACGGGGACGGCTGCGGTTGGTGGAACGGGGCGACGATCTGCTGAAGCGATCGCCCGAATTTAACCGAGAATCTGCCCGCACAGCCCTCAGCGATCGCGGCGTGTGGCTGGATCTTGAAACCCAGGTCACCCAAGTCACTGGCGATAGCCTATCCCTCGACTATCGAGGCCAGATCGACACCATTCCCGTTGACATTGTTCTATGGACCGTGGGTACCCAGGTGGCCGAGGTGGTGCGATCGCTGCCCGTCCCCCACAATGATCAGGGGCAGCTCACCATTAGTCCTACCCTGCAAGTGTTAGAGCATCCCCATGTGTTTGCTCTTGGTGACTTGGCCGCCTGTGAAGACGCCGCCGGACAGCGCATTCCCGCCACCGCCCAGGCCGCCTTCCAGCAAGCCGACTATGCAGCCTGGAACATCTGGGCCGATTTGAGCGATCGCCCCCTACTGCCCTTCCGCTACCAAAACCTAGGCGAAATGATGACCTTAGGTATCGATAACGCAACATTAATGGGCTTGGGTCTAAAGTTAGATGGACAACTAGCCCACATTTTCCGTCGCTTGGCCTATCTTTATCGCATGCCCACCTTTGATCATCAACTCAAAGTAGGCTTAAATTGGATTGCCCGTCCCCTGCGGGAGTTGCTATCTACCTGATTGCTCAAGTCTCTCCGTTGATGGTATTCAACTTACGATGAAACGTCCTAAGGTTATTTTTCTGGACGCGGTCGGCACCCTCATTGGCGTCCGTGGAACCGTTGGTGAAGTCTATTGCGATATTGCGAAGGTCTATGGCGTCCAGGCGGATCCGATCGCCGTGAACGAGGCCTTTTACGATAGTTTTAAGGCCGCTTCGACCATGGCCTTTCCCGGCATCGATGAAGATGAAATTGAAGAGCGGGAGTTTGGCTGGTGGTGGGCGATCGCTGCTCAGACCTTCCAGCGGGCTGGTGTGCTAGACCAGTTTGATAACTTTGCTGGCTTTTTCGCATCCCTCTACGCCCACTTTGCTACCGCCGATCCGTGGTTTGTCTATGCAGATGTGCGCTGGGCGCTAGAACATTGGCAAAGCCAGGGTATTGAGCTAGGGCTGATCTCCAACTTTGACTCCCGGCTCCACCGCGTTTTACCGGCGCTAAAGCTCGATGGCTTCTTTTCCTCGGTCACCCTGTCTACCCAGGCAGGATCGGCCAAACCCGATCCGCGTATCTTTGAAGTCGCTCTAGCCAAGCATGACTGCGCGCCAGAAGAAGCTTGGCACATCGGCGATAGCTTTCGCCAAGACTACGAAGGGGCAAGGGCCGCTGGCCTGCGAGGCGTGTGGCTGCGTCGCAGTGAGGTAGAGAGTGAGCAACCCATATCGGCCTAGCCTGCCAAGCAGATGCGGATGTCCATCAAGAGATACTCGATGGACACCCGCATCAGGTCAGCAGCGATCGCTGTAGTCTATTCCATGGCCCTGAGTTGCCCTAGCACCGAAAGGTAGAAGCTAGATGAGAAACATTCTGGGTCGTTATGGCTCCAGTTCATGCCCCATGACTCACAACTTAGCCCCGCAGGATCCCCTAGATCCCCATCCCAAAGCTAGGGGTTACAGTCATCACCTTGGGCAATTTCAGATGCACCCATCAGCGTCTTGAGCACCACACAGCGTCTGGTTCCAGAGCCATCAGCGGGCACCTGCACAGTGATGGTAATGGGTAGATTGCCATCGGAGACCAAGATGCCATTGGGGTTAAAGGTCAAGGCATTGACATTTTGTCCTTCGCCATTGAAAGCATTCAGCCCAGCGAGACCAGGAGCCAGGCGTCCTTCACCTAAGAGTTCAACACTGCGGCCCCCGCGTTCGTTCCCATAACGCAGTTCTGGGGGGTTGGCGTTATTAAACTCAATGACCTGATTGCTGCGCAACCGCCCAGCTTCAGTTTGGGACTGCCGAATACGTTGCAGTACCTGATCAGCAAGTTGATTAGCCTGGCGGGCATTGGCAAAGGCGACCCATCCAGGAGCAGCGATCGCTGCCAGAATACCCAGGATAATCACGACCGCCAAAACCTCAATCAGGGTAAAGCCGGCGTTGGATGGTTGGCGAAGCAGTTTTGTTCTCATGGTGGTTCTCCAAGCCCATGACTGTAAATTCATTAACATTGTGTTTAAATCTCCGGCTGCCGGTAGTACTGCTTAGTCTTGCACCCAGGTTGAGCTTGTAGTCTGCTAAAACCAGCGCTTTAGTCAAGCGGTGTTTTGCCAATCACCCCACGGCTCAGCACCCTGGTTTCTAGGGCGGTCATAAAGGAATTTTCATTCTGAGCCCCAGCCCGGCCATCCGCATTACCCCGCAGGCGGAGAATGACCTCTGTATTCCGGTTGGTCGCCGAAGGCCCAATGCAGGCATAGAAACTGCGAACTCCGTCAAAGCCCGTGGCGGCCAGGAGGGCATCCGGTGGACTGACGGTATAGTCGGTGGGACACACTGATTGATTGGCTGAGACGAATTGAGCGTTGGCACCGGTGCCGCGATCTACGAAGTCAACAAGAACGTCGGGGCGTCCATCCGGGATGCCTGCCTGCAAATTTTCGTCGCCCAAGAAAGGCCAGGTTCTAAAATTCTGCTGGGCTCCTGGGTTGGTATAGCCTGCACGAAGAGCCCCCCCTTGGGTAAACTCGGTGAGCGCATAGCGGCTTAACTGAGCCTGGCCATCCCAATTGGCTCCATCGCTCAACAGATACACAATCAGGGAGTAGGAATGACCGTTAATGCAGTTGGTGCCTGGAGGAGCACCGCCGTTGGCACAAGCCTGTAAAACAGCATCTGGAAACCGCTCTTGCTTCCAGAAGGCCACCACCGGGACGCTGTTTTGGGTGAGATTAGGGGGTAGGTGGTTGAGAACACCTGGACAAAAATCATCGCTGCCCGGTGCGCCCCGTCCGGTCAGACATACAGGTGGATAGATATAAACCGATTCCCGTAGTTCAGAGCTGACGTAATCCAACGCATTTTGCATATCCTGCTGGGTTTCATCACGGGCAGCTTCTCGTTGGTTGGTGCCCATCAATTCCAAAACAAGATATAGCAATCCAGAAATAATCATGCCCGCCAAGGCCGCCGCAATCAAGACTTCAATCATAGTGAAGCCAGCGGTGGTCTTTTGCGCCGTGCGGCGGGCATGACGTCGAACGTGGTGAGATAGGAATTTGACCATGGTTCGTGACTCAGGGTGGTGCTCAGTGGTGCAACAAAAACAGGCAACGATCGCGCTCAGACTGGGGTAAGCCTTGAAGACGGACTGTTCAAATCATCAGCTAGCCATCACAGCCGCCCGCAGCACTATGAAACTCACATAGAGAATCACGGGTATCGCTCCAGTTGACCTGTGTGGTAATGACGGCGAGGGGGCGGGTGGATTGGTTGCCATCGCCGCTCGTAAACCGCAGACCAGCCTCTTCTGTTTCCATCCCTCCCCAAGGAATCGGGTTATCTAAGACGGCATACACTCGCACAGCCATGGCAAAACTGATGGGGCGGTCTAGCCCTCCCTGCTCTCGATCGGAAACAACGCCATTGTTACGAAAGACCTGCATGACAAAGTCGGGTTCGCAGTTGCCGGTGATGTCAATGGGTAGGGCTCGGTTGGCGGGGAGGGGTGCGCCGTTGTAGGTATTGCAGTCTGGGTCAATGGATTGAATTTGGTTGATAGCACCGGTGGGTGGCCCTTGGTTGGCTAGGGGGGCGTTGCCAACGGCGGCGGGCAAGGCAGCGGGCTCATGGCGGCCATTGTTGACCAGCCCACGCACTCGATCGAGTTCACCCTGGGCGATTTGGTAGGCCTGTTGGGCCCGCTGGTTTTGTAGCCGGGTTGCGACGGCAATCACAATAGGTGGAGTAATCATGGCTCCCACGATCGCTACCATAATGATGGCGACGAGGGATTCTATAATCGTTAATCCTGATTCGGGTTGGCGATCGCCCGCTTGGAGGTGTTTGGCAAAAGGAACTGACATCATCCGCATCCTCGAACACAGTGGCACAGTGAATAAATAAGTATATGTAGCGGCCCAACTTAGATAGTTGGCGTCTTCGGTTCCCCTGGGTTCCCGTCCCTCTCCAGAGATATGGAGAGAGACAGGAGGCACGGGGGCGGGGAGGAACCGCCACCCCATGCATACCCGCTAGTTACAGTTGGAGCCTGGGATAGCCCGACATAGCGTTAGCATGTAGGGATCATCCGCCGGTGGTTCGCTATAGAACTCGTTACGGGTGTTTTCCGCTGAGATAAAGCGAGAAGCCAAGGGCCCAGCCGGTGCATACTGCAACCCTACGTCATACCCCCAACGTCGATCGGGTGGGCTGTAGTAGTTGATGAGCTCAGCTGCGGCAGGTAGTTCGCCCGGTTCCCAGGCGCTTTGGTCAAACGGTGCCGTGGCATAGCGGCTAAAGGTGAGCTGAATAAACGACCCGGTGAGGAACTGTCGAGGCCAGGTGGTGAGGAATCGGGGGAAGTTGTGAAGACCACCGTAGGACTGCCTTGGACGAGACGGTACAAGACCGCTAACGACGATGGCATTTTGGCGAACTTCAGTGCCTCCAAGCCGAGGTTTTGCATCCGAGAACTGGTAATACACTTCTCGGTTTGTTAGCCCATATTCTTCACGGCTCCCCTCCTCCGACCAGTCGTCGGGAGACATTTTCACCGGGTTAGCATCTTTGGTCACCCTAATGGGCGAGGTGAGATCCAGGGGGTTCTCCCGCATCCAGCGCTGTCCGCGAGCCGTGCTGGGCATCGTCGTATCGTTGCGGGCTTGGGGCAGACTGCGTGGTCGGTTTTGGTTGAGGTAGGAGGTGGCGCTGTTGTTGCCCGCGCAGTTGTATTTCGCGGTGGTGTTGCCAGCGTTACCGTTATTGCCTGCCGTCAGGAAGCCTTCCTCAAGGGTGCCATCACAGTAGTTATCGGGCAGGGTGGTGATAGCATCAGCCAAGATTTCCGAGGGTCGCCATAGATCTTGATCGGGGCGAGAGAAGCGCCGATCGAGGTTGGTACGGTTGTAGAAGTTATTAAAGTTGTCATTGAGCAACTCGTTAAATTCTTCTAGCCGTTGTCCGTTGGGAGCCGTTTGGTGCAGGTTGAAGTTGCCCTGCATGTAGACGGGGTTATCCGAGATGAAGGTCAACCCTGACTGAGCCCGGTTAGGCCGCATCAGCACAGCACCCTTGCGCAGTCGGAAGCCATGGGGACGACGATCGGGATCGGGGGCATAGTCTACAGGTTTCGGGCTAATGCCGTTGGTGGTATTCAGCGGCGGATCGGTTGAGAGATAGGCATTGTCTGCACCTGCTCGCATCCGGCAGTTTTGGTTATTTTGCAGCGCCGTGTTGTTGCCGCAGGCTCCCCAGGTACCGCCGCTGCGAGGACGCACAATCGCTCCCTCTGATACAGCATCTTCGCGGAAGGCATAGACGACGCCACCGGTGTCGTTGCCGTTGACGGGCATCCAGAAGTTGCCGCGATAGGGGCTACTTCTTAGCAAGTCTAGATCGATGTCGAGCACGCGTACGCTCATCATCTCTCGACCATTCATCAACGCCGAGTCTTTGAAGGGAATCTGTACTAGGGTGCCGGTATCAGGGCTCACACCGCTAGCCGTCCGCGGGTCAACGCTGTCGCACAGTGCAGTCAAACATTCCTTGATCCGCACCTCAATGGGATGGGTGGGATTATTGCCGTTGCCAGCATTGGCATTGGGCAAGACCCAGTTGTTGCGGGGGCGAGGGCGTAGAGCGATTTCGGAAATATCGCTGTCGTTCGTGAGGTCGTTGAAGGTGGTGTCGTAGGCAATTTCCCGATAAACAACGTTGGCGTTATTGACGCCTTGAATATAGGCGCGGTAGTTGGTGGCAGGAGCTCGGTCACGGGCATCCCGCAGGTTGGCGTTGTCTGTACCGCCGGCCCGATCGCTACGATCGCGTCCTGGGAACAGGGCATAGAGAATCGGGTATTTGGGATAAGACGTACAGAGCCCACCCAACGATTCTGTGTCGGCTAAACCATAGAAGTTGCCGCCGGTGATGCTGCTGGGATCAAAGCATCCCGGTTGCGCACCTACGTCGTCATAGCGGAAGCCCCAGCGCAGATCGCGAATGATCTGTTCACGGGTGGAGATGATTTCAGCCAAGGCAATCAACCGATCAAATTCTGGACGGTTGGCTGCTGCGGTTCTATGTCGCCAGAGCTTCAGCCCATAGAGAATGTTGTCGGGGGTAAAGCTATCGGGTTCGTTATTAAAGTCATAGTTGGTGGCGTTGTCATCCAGGGTGACAGGTCGTCCTCCTGGCGCACCCGCTGGCACAGCCGCTATGTTATAGCCAGCACCGCCTAGGACGGATCGTGGCCCCACCCCATAGAGCTGCAGCACCCGATCGGCTAGGAGCCGCATGTCGCCGGTGGTGTTGGCGTTGGCGGTATAGTCAAACTTCAGCATGTAGTCTACGTTGTAGGCCAACATGCCTAGGGTGCAGGCCGCCGTATGCAGAGTGGCTTTGTCAGCAGGGCTGAGGTCGTTATAGCCATTGAAGTTGGCATCGGCAATGCCGCCGTCGTCGCTATTGAGGATGCGCCGGAGAATGGAGAAGTCTCCCCACATGGCCATGCTGGGGTAGGGATGCACAAATGTATCTTGCACCGGCGGGAAGGAAGGAGAGCCACCGTTGGGATCACCTGCATAGTTGGCGAGGTTGGCCAGCGCCCGCATGGTGGGCGATCCAGGGTTGAAGGCGGCACGATTAGGCGCTTCAAATTCCCAGCCATTGGTGCCGGTGCCGTTGAAGAAGTTGCTGATCACCAACGGATAGTCAGCATTGATGCCGCCCCAGTTGCCAATATTCAGGTTTTGGAAGGTGGCGGCTCGGGCTAGGGTT
>RECH01000194.1 GCA_007694125.1 Leptolyngbya sp. DLM2.Bin15 | reverse complement strand
AGTATCGCCAGGGTGCGACGCAGGCGATCGCAGATGTGCATCAGGCGGGTTTAGCCCAGTGCTATGTGGAGCTGCTCGATCAGTTTCAGGTCAAGGCTAATCTAGTTGCCCCCATTATCTCAGGCGATCGCCTCTGGGGGTTGATGGTCGCGCAACACTGTACGGCTCCCCGTCATTGGGAAGCATGGGAAGTTAGCTTGATGACCCAGCTCGCGACCCAGGTGGCGATCGCCATTCAGCAGGCGGGGCTTTACCGTCAGTTGCAAAACCTCAATAGTAATTTGGATAGCCAAGTGCAGGATCGTACCCAGGCGCTACAGCGATCGCTGAACCTGGAGGCAATTTTGCAGCGAATTACCGATCGGGTGCGAGATTCGCTCAATGAACATAGTATTTTGCAAAGTACGGTACAGGAAGTGACCCAGGGGTTAAATGCATTGGGTGGACGGATCTCGCTTTATGATTTGCCAGCCCATCAGTCTCGGATCTATTACGAATATTCTGAGTTGAGTTGTGCCTATGTAGGACGAACTATTTCGATGGAAGATGCGCCCGGGCTCTATCAACCATTACTGGAGCGACAGGCTGTATACTACTGCCCTTGTTGTCTGGATCCTGTTTGGGGCAAGCAATCTTTTCTGATCTATCCTATTTTTGATGATCAGGGCCCGTTAGGCGATCTCTGTCTTTTTGATCATTGCGATCGCCTTTTCTCCATTCAGGAACACCGTCTTGTGCAGCAGGTGGCTAGTCAATGTGCGATCGCCCTGCGTCAGTCTCGCCTTTATCGCGCTGCCCAACAGCAGGTGGATCAACTAGAGCGACTGAATCATCTTAAAGATGAATTTCTCAGTACCATTTCCCATGAATTGCGTACTCCCATCGCTAATATTCGCATGGCGACGCAGGTGATTGAAATTGTCCTCAAACAACTGGGGCTTCTTGATACCCATGAACACCTAGCGCGCTACCTGAGCATCCTCCATGAGGAAGGTCAACGAGAGCTAGATCTAATTAATGACTTGCTAAACTTATCTCAGCTAGAGGCTGAAGAGCAAAGCGATACCTTGGATCTACTGGACTTGAAACAGTGGTTGCCTCACCTGGTTGACTCCTTTAGCGATCGCATCCAGCAACATCATCATCTCCTACTGTTGGATTTGCCAGATGAGTTACCCATTCTCCAGATCGAGTCGCTCTATTTTGAACGAGTTCTCTTAGAGCTAATGAATAATGCCTGTAAATATACTCCAGCAGAGGGGATGATTCAGCTTGTCGTGCGGGCAAAGCGACAGGGAATTGAACTGCAGCTTTCCAATACCTGTCTTGATCTAACCCCAGATGAATGTGAACATATGTTTGACACGTTCTATCGCATTCCCAATCGAGATCCCTGGAAGCATGGTGGCACAGGCTTAGGATTAGCTTTGGTGAAAAAACTAATGGCTCGGCTAGAAGGTACGATTCAAGTCAGTAGCCAAGATAACCAAGTTACCTTTACCGTATGGGTGCCGATCTTGGATGAGGATAGCGCTAGTCTTGATGTGTGATCTTGTGATATTGGCTGATATTTAGATCTCACAGGGGGCAAGAAACTCTACTGATGTGTAGAATGCCTATCGTCTACTCTGTGAGGAGTAAGCTACAGCATGGTTACGTGCAACGCATCAACATACTGTGGGAAGGTGCGTTACGGCTTTACCTAACAGCACCCTACAACTTATGCATAAGGTATCCTAGTTTAGGATTACCAAGGGCTACCAATGATTGTAAAGGCAGACCAATAGTAGGGATGGGATACGCTCTGCTGTCCGGGTACTTGATAGCTGGAGGGCAGTTCTAGAGAGGAGGTTGTGGTTTGCAGTTGGCCATCTTGAAGCACCACCTCGCCTCGCAGCATCGCTAGCTGGGCTTGGCGGAGGGCATCGGCACGGATGGTTGTTGTTCCTACGCGATCGTAAAACTCGGACATGAGCGCTAGGGTGCCTAAGTCACTGACGTACCAAAGGCTAGCGATCGCAGAGTTGACGCCAGCTTGAATGGCTAACCCAGCAAAGCCTAGTTCTGCTTCTGAGTCTCCTAGGGCTGTGCGGCAAGCGCTGAGCACGAGCAGTTCTACGGGTGGGTTATTTAATCCGAGCGATCGCAATCCGTCTAGACCCAGACGCCCGTTCCAAAACTGGATGTAGGAGTTGCCGGGGCCGCCGGGTAAGAATTCCCCGTGGGTGGCTAGGTGGATAATGCCGTAGGGGGTGCGCTGGCGCTGGCGTCTCAAGTCTTCTGGGGTAAAGTCTTCGTTCAAGAAGGGTACTGAGGAAATATGGTTGAGTTCGGTGGGCACGGCTGGTAAAGGTTCTTGATCCGGAAACTCGGAGGCTCCCATGGCTAAGATACCTAGGTTTTGTAGGCTGACGTAGCGGTTATCCGTTAAGCTCAGGCTGGGTATTAGGCCAACGCTGTAGGTTTCAATCAAAAAGCGATCGCCATCGTGGAGGGCGGCCATGGGGAGCGATCGCAGGCCGCCATCGAGGACGAAGGAAAGATGTTGAATACCTTGGGCTTCTAGTTCTGCTTCGATAGGTTCGATCAGCCAACTGTAGAGCTGTTCTGCAGGAGCCTGGTAGAGGCGAGTGTTAGCCAAGCTGCTATCGGTGACGGACAGATAAAATTGCCGGGCAACGGTGGCTACTTGTTCGCGAGTAGCATCGGAAATGAGCACTCGAATCGGCTGTCCTTCTTGGGTAACCAGGACTACCTCAAGGCGATCGCGGCTGGAATTAGGGCTGTTGGGGGCGATCGCGAGGGTCTCCAAATCCTGCAGGGGTTCAGGGCTGAGGACGGGAGGTGTAAATACGGCGTAGACGACAGCAGGGCGCACGCCAACCCGATTGGCAATCCCTCGCAGTTCTTCCTGGATTTCTTCCAGGGTAGATATTTCCGTATCAGGTAATGATAGGTAGGAAATATACTGTTCTGTGAAAAAGGTCTCTAGATCTGTTAAGGTATCTAGAGTTGCGGACGAAATATCAGGTGTTTGCAGGGGAGAGAGCACATCTTGCTCGGGGGGGGCGATTGGGCTCAATGGGTCATTGGGATCGACGGGCCCCGGCAGTTCTGGATCCACGGGTGGATCGACGGGCCCCGGTAGTTCTGGATCCACAGGTACCGGCGGCGGTACGCTGACAATGCGGATCCGTCCAGGCCCTTCACCTTCTTGGTAGGTAAACAGGAAAGAATCGGGGTCGATCGTAAAGGTACGGCTGCTGAGGACGGCGGCGCTGCCGTTGGTGCTGGCATCACCTACGATGAAGGGGACGACACCGTTGCCGCCGTGGCGCAGGGTAATGTTGCCGCCGCCCCTACCGCCGCCCGTGGAAATACTGGCTGCTAGCCCGGCATCATCGATGAAGGAGCCGGTGAGCCGAATGGTGTTGCTGGCGGTGATATCCACATTGCCACCCCGCCCTGCATTGCCACCCTGGGCATCAATCCAAGCTACCACCACATCGATGGGATCAATCGTGACGTTGCCGCCATCGCCTACCGTGCCGCGACTGCGGATGCTGCCGGTGCGTAGAGTTGTAATCGCATTTAGGTTGATATCGCCACCCCGGGGGCCGGAGGTATCCAGATTGCCGACGGTGAGCGCGCCGGTTTCTGAGGTGAGGGTGATGCGTCCACCGCTGCCGGTGCCGCTGGCATCGAGGTTGCCTAGGATAAGATCTCCTTGGGCGATCGCTGTGATATCGCCGCCTTGATTGCCAGCCGTGGTCAAATCCCCAGCCGTGAGGTTGCCGGTGGTGGCTTGCAAGAACAGGTTGCCGCTCCTTGCACCAGCGGTGGATAGCTCAATCGCCTCGGAAATCTGTAAACTGGTGGCCACGAGGCGCAGATTATTGCCGTTGGTGGCGATCGCCCCACTGCCGAGAATCCTCAGCGCTCCATCACTTTCTAGGCTAAACTGACCGCCACCGGTGGCGATGGTGGCATCCACGAGGCGGAGATTACCGGCAACGTCTAGGCTAATGGGACTGTTGCGGGTGCGCAGGTCATCGGTGATGCGTAGGTTGGTCGCTGTCAGGGCGATCGCTCCCCCTTGACGGCCATCCTGGGCATCAATGGCTGAGGTGGTGAGATTGCCGCGACTGGTCACGGTTAGATCGCCGCCACCGGTACGAATGTCGCCTATCTGCACGGTTTCGCCAACAACCGCGATCGCTCCCCCTTGAGACTCTAAGGTTCCGGTTGTCACGCGACCGTTCTGGCTGCTGATGTCTAGATCACTGGTTCCCGAAGCGATCGCTCCGGTGGCAATACTGCGCAGGGCCGCGATCGCCACCGCGCCATCTTGATCACTGCCTCGGGTGTTGATGGTTAGGCCTGGGGCAATACGTATTCCGCCTTGACTGGTTAGGGAAACTGCACCGCCATTGGTTCTGAGAACTCCATTCCCCAGAAGTTGTAGGTCGTTCTGGGTTTGAATAGATAAGCTGCTGTTGTCTTGAAAGGTCGTAGCTGCATTCTGCCACCGGAAGGTATCGGCGACCACCTCCATAGCTCCGCTGTCGGTTAGGGTACCGCTGAGAGTTAGATCGGCGGGGGCTGTGGTGGTGCCGATGCGAATAGCGGCTCCATTGGCTGTGATGACGTCATTGAGCACAATACGTCCGGGGGCATCCACTGTCAGTTGACGAGGGTTGCCGCCGTCGTCACTCCCTAAGGTCAACGCGCCGCTGGTGATATCGTCTGCTGCTGAGAGGGCGATCGCCCCGCCATTGCCGGTGGGGGCTAGGCTATTGAGGGTGCCGCCGCTGGTATCGATGCTGCCGCCGCTGTTGAGGTCAATGCGTCCTCCTGCGGTGGTGATGTCCCCCGTGATGATGTCGTTGGCAGCGGTGATGGAGACGCGATCGCCGCGTCCGCCACCCAGCCCAGTGTTGATCGCTCCGCCGCTGGTATCCACCGTGCCTTGACGGCTTTCTAGGGTAATGGGTGCTTGAGCCGTCGTCATATCGCCGGTGGTAATGTCGCCAGCCGCTGTGAAGGTTATGGCATTGTCATTGGTAATGGTGCCGCCGCTGGTGTCAATGCTGCCGCCTAGTCCCCCAGCTTGCAGCGTCAGAGCATGGTTGAAGGTCAGATCTTGGGCAACCTGGATGGTGCCACGACCATCTTCTCGACCGATAATAACCTCTGCAAATCCATCTTGAATGGCGGCCAGGTCTGTCAAATCTAGGTTGAAGGACAGTGCGCCTACCCCACCTAAGATAATATCTTGGGCAGCATTGCTAGGGCGAAGCTGGAGACTGCCTTGCCCCTGGAGCGCGGCATTTAAATCAAGGTCGCTACCCGTTAACACCAAATCTCCAGCGCCGGTATTAATCGCTGCGTTCACGGCCAGGGTGCCCAGCCCATCGCCGTCCTGATCTGCCGTCAGACTCACGGTGCCGCCGTCACTGATCAGCGGTGCATTCAGATTCAGTTGGGTATCGGCACTGATGGTGACATCACCGCCCTCAGACTGCAGGGGGGCAATTACATTGACGATCGCATCGGAGCTGATTTGTATATCGCCGCCGCCGCTGTTGATGATGTTAAATAGGTTAACTAATCCTCCAGCCGTCACGGTCACCGCCCCGCCGTTGCTGGTCATCGGTTGATTGACCTGAATGGCATCCCCCGCAATCAGGGCGATCGCTCCATTGGTTGTGGTCAGCGCAGCATTGATTTCAATATTGCCGCCCGCTTCTGCCCGCAGCCCTACGCCGTTGGTGGGAATGGTGACGGCCTCATTGAAGAAAATGCTGTCCGTTGCCTGCAGGATAATATTGGTGGTAGCGGCTTCTAGGGTACTAGGGGCAATTTGGGAATAGTCGGACACGGCTCCCGGCGCGCCGGTGATGCTATCGGGGTCGGCAAATTCATCGACGCCGTCTAGACCGACTAAGGCTCCGGGCAACCCCACCTCCGCCACAATGATATTGGTGGGATCCAGCAACAGCGTTCCCGTTGCGCCACGGGGAGCTAGGGTATTCACCTGGCCAAAAAACCGCAGGGTTTGGAGTCCCGATACTTCCACCAAGCCACCATCCCCCGATCGCCGTCCGCCCCTGGCCCAGATATCTCCCGAAAAGCTGGTAGTATCATCACTCCAGATAATTACCTGACCACCATCTCCGCGAGCGATCGCATCGGCCCAGATCCGCGAGCTGGCATCCACCACCGTCCGCTGGCTGGTGAACACCGACCCCTGACCCTGGTAATCGCCGCCGATGCGGATGGTGCCGCCTCCCTGGCGTCCTGATGCATCAATCTGTGCGCCGACTAGACCGACGCGATCGCCTAGGATATTCACCTCAGGGTGATGGGGCGCACGGGTGAGGTTAGCTGTGTTGATCGATCCCGAGGCGATCGCTGTCCCGCCTGTGGTTGGCAGCGCTACCCCCGATCCGACGAGGCGCACGGTACCATCTGCGTCCACCGTCACGCCTGTGGCGTGCTGAATCGTGGGATCGGTCAATAAATCCGGCAGCGCCAAGGGGGTAATCGGACTGGGGGTTAGCCCTGGCTGATCGGCCGTCTCCAGTTCTAGGCTCAGCACCTGTCCTGCCTGCCCCACGCGCACCACCTGCTGCTCGGGCACTGCCACAATGGACACCTGCCCTCCCGGTGCAATTAGGTCACCGGTATTGATCACCACGCCCCCAGCCAGCATCAGGCTCTCGCCAACCGGTACTGCCAGCCGCCCTGCGTTGATCAGCGTTGCTGCGTCTCCCGTAAAGGCCAGGGCTGTCGGTGTCCCGACTAAATTGGCATAGTCTGTTCCTGTGCTGGTCAACCAGCGATCGCCAAATCCTAGGCTGGTCGCGGTGGTTGCCGTAAAGGAGCCGCCTACATCCAGGCGGGCATTGGGGCCAAAAATGATCCCTGCCGGATTGATCAACCACAGATTGGCTGAACTGCCACTCACCCGCAGCAAGCCATCCACCACCGATGCATCACCACCCACTACGTGCCCCAGGATAGTCTGCACCGTTGACTGGGTGCGAAAGTTGGCCCGCTGTCCTGCATCTAGACCAAACTCGTCAAACCGATGGAACAGATTGGCTCCATCCCGCGATCGCTGCCCGCCACGAATCAGGAAGCGATCGCCCTCCTGCGTCACCTGCGTGTTTGTACCATCCGCTGCTGGTGTTACCTGTGCCTGCACAGAAACAGCCCAGCCGAGCGCTGCCATGGCAACAGCTACCCCAGTCATCCCGTTGTTCATGCACCCTGTCCTTCATCGCGCCCTACGTTATGGGTTCGGCAACGGCTGTGACCTCACATGCCAAGCCAACGCCAGCCTATGAGCTGTCTCTTGGTGTTGCACTGAACTCAGTCCCCGAGACTCCATTAAGCCTATTTTGTTTCGCAACCCCATGGGCGGGCTGCAAAACTCAGACGGCTGGGTCACTCTAGGATGAAGGGCGATCGCTCTTCGTCCAACCGTATAAGTTCTGAATCTGG
>RECH01000079.1 GCA_007694125.1 Leptolyngbya sp. DLM2.Bin15 | reverse complement strand
CTTCCCCGCCGCCCATGGTTTCAACTGGGGCCGTGCTAGGCTTTGCACCCGATTCTGCCCCCACCCCGTCTACCGCCCAGCTCAATGCCGAGCAAGTGGTTCATACCGTAGGCACCGTCACCGCTCAGCACCTAGCCTATGCTCAGGCGTTGCTGCGTCAGTTATCCGATCGCCTCCATCACGCGACCCACACGCCTGTGGGAGCCCTAGCCATTGTCTATGGTCTGCTGTTAGATAAGAGAGATGTGCAGCAATGCGATCGCCAACTGGTCTTTCTGCGAGACCAAGAACCTCCCGATGTCATCACCCAAATCCTACAGATGCAGACGGATCTCCAGCAGCTTGACCTACGCCTGCGGCTGCCCCTGATCGACTTGGTGACACCCGTGTTGCGTCGCTTCTCGGCTACTCAGCGCCAGCGGATTCTCCAGAATGTCCAGGCGCTCATTCATATGGACAACCGCATTACCCTATCAGAATATACCTTGCAGGCGCTTCTCCAGCAGCGACTTCAGCAGGCTGAAAACCGCCAGCCGTCAGCAATTGAGTTCCACCAGCTTGCGCCTATTTGGGCAGATTGTCTCACGGTACTTTCCGCCCTAGCCCATGTGGGTCATAGCACCCCTGCGAACAAAGACTATGCGTTTCGATCGGGTGTATCTCGTCTGCCCAGTGCCACCCGTCACGAGATGCCAGATAGCCTACCGCAAATTAATTTGGCTGCTTTTGGTAAGAGCCTAACGCGCCTGCGGCGGGCGACACCTAAGTTGAAGCAAGCTGTGATTGATGCTTGTGCCCATACGGTCTTGCTGGATCAAACCGTGACGGTGCAGGAATCTGAACTGCTGCGCATTGTCGTGATTAGCCTCAACTGTCCCATGCCGCCGTTTTTAGATGCACCCTTACATAACCCTTCGTCCTGACCAAGTTGTCATCCCTATCTCCTACGCCTCTCATATTTCTCTACCCTTTTCTCTAAATCCTGTCCCTACTGACATTCACCCACTTCTGTCAGTCAGCGGGTTATCATGATCAGTCAACGGTATCCGTGGTCTGCTATTAGACGTATTGTTTAGCAGATCCTGAAGGACTATGAAGGGATTTGCTCGGGAGTCCTGATCACTCCTCGTTTCGGTTGGATGGGTATTGCTGAATAGTAGTATGATTCCGCAAGACGTTAACTAGATTTTCAGGGTTTTTAGCTAGGGATTCATACTCTGATTCAGCAATACCTCATTGAGTTTGTTACAAAGAGTATCGCTGTAAGCACCATGCAGTGCTAGAAGATTAACAGCATTGCCCAAACGATGTAACCTCCTAACAGCCAGGTCAATATAAGTGGAAAGACTTCTTCGGTTGGGTTTTCTAAATCCTTCTCGAAATTACACCACAAGCAACGGTAATGGCTGTGGGTAAGCTGGACGAGGGATTCTTTTTCGCATCGAGGGCATTGATGTAAAATATTTTTGTTGTGATCTTCTACTGGAATTGACATCGGGATGCACCGTTTTTAATAATGGGGGAGATGCTTAATCTAAGCAATATTACTTAGATAATACCATTGGACACATCAATGCATTGCCTATTTACGAAAAGTTCAGAAAACGTTGCTACCAGTGTAGTGTCTAATCTTAATTGGTTAATAAACTACATTGATTCTAGAACACTATGACCTTATAACCTATCTACAGTCT
Source organism: Leptolyngbya sp. DLM2.Bin15 (assembly GCA_007694125.1). Classification (GTDB taxonomy): domain Bacteria; phylum Cyanobacteriota; class Cyanobacteriia; order RECH01; family RECH01; genus RECH01. The sequence goes on along the minus strand of RECH01000079.1, from coordinate 5,818 downwards.
AGTCACAATTAAGAGAGTGGCTATGCCCTATCGTGAGAGATAAAACCTTGCTTGGCAAACCCCAGCTTGGCGAGACTACGGAGACGATCTGCTTGTTGCCCGGGACTTAAGTAACTGGGTGCTTGAGCTGCCAAGCTGTGCATGGGGTGTCGATGCATCACCCCGAGGGGCGTTGGTCAAGCTGTAGATGTACCCTCACACCACCCTCATCCTGAATCCAGGTGGGGCAGACTGTCACAGGATAGTGCCACGGACTGAATCGGGCATGGCACAATAGATGCTTTGGTTATGAGGAGTGCGCCGTGACAGATTGGGTTCGTGTGATTGTCAAAAGCCCCGTTGTGCAAAAGATTGAGCAAATGGTGCCAGACTATTCCCTAGTGGGGGAATCGGTCTTTTTCAGTAACGATCAGTTTCCTTGGGCAAACCATCTAGAAGCCAACTGGTCGGTGATTCGCCAAGAATTTGAGCAGGTTTTCCAGCATGTGAATGCCCTGCCCAATTTCCAAGACATCATGCCGCGTCAGAAGCGCATTAGTCCTGATGATGGCTGGAAAACGTACTATTTCTACGCCTTTGGGTTTAAGGCGACCAAAAACTGCGATCGCTGCCCCGAAACTTGGAAGCTACTCAAGGACATTCCGGGCCTGAAGGTAGCATTTTTCTCAATTTTGAGTCCGGGGAAGCACATTCCGGAGCATTGCGGTAAGCATAAGGGGCTGATTCGCTACCACCTAGGCTTGATGGTGCCGGAACCGAAGGAGCAATGCCGCATTCAGGTGGGCGGGCAAATGCGCCACTGGGAGGAGGGTAAGAGTTTAATTTTTGACGACACCTACCCCCATGCGGTGTGGAACGATACGGATGGCTACCGGGCGGTGCTGTTTTTAGACATCGAGCGTCCGTTCCGCTTTCCGCTGTCGTGGCTGAACTGGACGGTGTCGCAAATCCTGTCGTTTTCGCCCTTGGCGAAGGAGGCAAAGGCCAACTATCAGCGCTGGGAAAAGGAGTTTGAGGCCTTGGATTCAGGGAATACGATCAAATCTGTTGAGTAGAACCACACCATCTGTGCCAGTTTTGAGGGCAGAATCTGGTGATCAACGATTCTTCTATCCAATCCGGTTAGACATGCTGTTCATTCAAGGCGGTGGCCGTACCCAGATGCCCATAGCCCCCGTTTCCCAGGGGGCGGCGAAGCGGGGGTCGAGTGCAGGGTGTTGCCATCGTGAACCCTTAACCGGATTGGATATGAGCCAGCGCCTATGGTCGGTTAAGACGGGCGGGGGGCGTAATGCCCCGTTGACTGAGATTGCGTTCAATCTGCTGCAAAAAGTCGAGGTCGTCCATGGGTAGCCTGCTGGCATTGCCATAGGGGTTCAGAAAGTCGAAGGCGTGGCGGAAGTCTTGGGGAGTGGCATGAATGGGGGCATCGAGGTGGCAAGGAATGATCTGCTGGAAGTCCCAACGGGCCACGCGCTCAACCCAGTTGAGGGTTTCTACGGGAGCACGGTTGAGGATTAGGGTTTGTAAAATGGGTGCAACAAAGAGTTGCCCATGGCCCCACAGGGCATCAAAGGAGGCTTCCCAATTCTGTCGCCAGCGGAAGGGATACCAGCCGAAGTAGGCTTTGCGGGAGCGATCGCTGGCCTTGATTGCATCCTGAATAGACTGTAGGGTGCCAACGACTTCTAGGGCACTGGGGCGAAAATAAAAGGCAAAGAGGACGATGCGTTTCCAGCCTTTGATACGCGATCGCATCTGGTCATCCACAACGTCGTCACCGTGATCTTTGGCGTGGAACAGTAACGGATAGGGATCATGCTGCAGAATCGCCGGGGGCTGTTCAGGGATGGAGACAACGCAATCGGTCACCAGCAAGGTGCGCGATCGCCGATGGAAGAGGGCAACTTCTTCGAAGGGCCCCAGACCCAGATCAATGGGCCCGAGGATGGCGTAGTCAAACTCTTGGGCAAAGGGCGTATTCCCCGACATGGGCAGCGGACGGGTACGCTGGCGCGGCAGCCCTAGCCAGCTTAGGGGTAAGTTGAGGGGAAAGCTCCATTGGTCGGGGGCAATCCAGACCTGAGCCTCGGGGCATTGACGGGCAAAGGGGCCTACAAATACCTTGTGTTCAATGCCCGACACGGTCGGCAAGATAATATGCTGCACCGCTCCATACTGGCTTTCCAGCTCCCGCAGCAGGCGCATACATTCACGAGTTGGGGCGATGGGGGCATAGACTAATAGCCCGCCCTCCTCCAGGCGCACCACGGTCATGCGGATGGGCACAATCACATAGAGAATGCCTTGGCATTGGTCAAACGTCCAAATCCAATCCTTGACTACGTCTTGGCGCAGGGTGCGTCGCTGTCCGTAGGGATAGAGAGGCACAACGGCCCAAAATGGCCAAGTCCAATCGCTGGGGTTTGTTGAGGGAACGTGACCGTCATACTCCTGCATTCGTAACCATGCCTAAACCGTAAAAGGGCGTAGAGTCTAGTCTCTCATACCCGCTTCGGCTGGGCTATCCCTATGGGCAGAATGGAGACATGAAAGCGGTCATGCTTGGCTAGGATGGCCGGGTGGCGCGATCTCCGATGGGCAACCGGGCTGACGACGGGCATCTAAATAATCACCCAGAATTTGCTGGTAGCGCGATCGCCCCACAATGGCATAGTGGCCTGGATAAACGGTCTCGACGGGAAGGGTCTGCAGCCGCTCATAGGTGGCGATGTAGCTGGGAATATGGCTACAGTGCAGTTCATCTAGGAGTTCACCGTCGTAGATCACATCTCCGGAGAAGAGTTCCTGAGCTTGAGGATCATACAGGGCAATGCAGCCGTGGGAATGACCGGGGAGATGCATGACTTCAAAGGCGCGATCGCCCAAATCCAACACATCACCTTCTTGCAAAATATGGGTCGGTTCTGCCGATCGAAGGGTGTATTCGTTCACCATGAAGCCCGGATAGGGCGGTTGCTCAAAATGTTCGGGCAAGACCCAGCCTAGCTCTGGTGTGCAGAGCGCTTCGTGGTCGTCACCCGATCGCAGCGCCTCGGCTTCTGCCCCATGAATTGCCCGCTGCTCAAATTCATAGAGCCCACCGGCATGGTCGAAGTGGATATGGGAGGCGATCGCCAGCAATGGCTTGTCCAACAAACCCGCTAAGTAATGGCGCAGGCTAGCCACGCCTAAACCGGTGTCGATTAAGAGATCTTGATCCCGTCCCTTAATCAGCCATAGGTTGGCTCGGTTCCACCAATAATAGTGATGCTCTGTGATTAAATACAGCCCATCGGTAACCCGCTTGGTGGTGAACCAGGTGTCATTAATGGGGGCAGGTGTGGGCATCATGGCGATCGCTTTCATAGGTGCAGGCAGAGTATACCGCAACCCACCGCTTCTAGCCTAGGAGCCAAAGCCTTCTGTATGTAAGCAACTTATAACAGAATGGGTGACCTGGGATTCGAACCCAGAACCAGCGGATTAAGAGTCCGATGCGCTGCCGTTGCGCCAGTCACCCAGCAGGTATTGATCATAGCAGACGTCTCCCTTTTGTACAAAGCTTTTTGGAGTGGGACGTAGCATGTTCCCCTCACGGTTTTTCGTATCAAATCTGGCTAACGAAATCTATGGTCTATCCCCAGCCTGGGCTACTGTGAACCCACAAGGTCTGGCTAGTTTGAAGCATTGATTTTGTCTACCTACCCCATCCCAGTCTGCGTAGCTGAAAGCTAATTTCATTCAGGATGCTCGCGATCGCCTCTAGGGTCCTAGGGATTCCCTGGAGCCCGATCAATAGCCCTAGAACAATGCAGGGCACCAATGCATAGTAGGTTAAGCCCCAGCGCTGCCATCGACGATGGGCTGGAGGGCCGGGGCGACGGCCCAGCCAGAGCAGCCCCAGTGGGGCCAAGATATGAATGAGCATGATGATGGGCAGGCCGTAATAGAGGGCGGCGAGACCCACCCACATCTGTTGACCAAAGGTGACAAGATACAGCCCTAGAAGCAGCCAGCTCGCAGGGCCAAGGACGACTAAGATTTTGAGGTGAGCAGGGGGCAGGGGATTGGAGATCATGGGGGATGTCCGTAGTGACGGATGCAACAGTTCTGAGAAGATTCAATTGGTTCCCTTGCACTTGACCAGAGAGCGATCGCCCTTAAGCACACTCATGACAGTTTGTTGCTCTTTTTCCAGCCGACCCTAGGTATTGTGGTAGACAACCCATGGATGAGGGAGCCTCAGTATCTTAGGGCAACGCAGGGCTGGCCAACATCAAGTCTAGTTCAATGGCTATCACTGAGACATTCTGCATTGGATCCTCCGCTGCCCTACCCCGATGGAAAGAGGGCTACCAACATCCGGGCACGATCAAAGCTTTAGATAACGTGTGTGTCTAGCCGGGTTTGATATGCGGGGCAGTAGCCCCTTGATGCTGATGTATTCATTAAGACCATCATTGAGCATACTGGATAATTGCATCACCAACAATCTGCAATAGCTCCCGATCATATCCTACGCCTGTTTCTGAAGATGGCCCCCAATTGGAAAACCGGGTGCTGCGTCCTGCCCCTACTTCAGAAAACGCCCGAATCGAATCACGGTTTGTGCCATCCATTTCGAAGTAGGTGAATCTCATGACCGCACAATGCGAATGTTGCACAATACCGGCTAGCGTAGTCCCTTGTAACCTCCAGGCTCTGACCAAGGTATACGTTGCCGGACAACCTGCTGCACTCTGTTCCTGAAAAATAACGGGATCAGATTCATTATATCTACGATTACGGGCATACTCTGCTAGCTCTGATGCTGTCATTGCCTGAACGGGCGCTAAATTCACAGCTATCGCACCCATACTGAGAGCAGCAACCAGTGCCATGCTTCGAACCAATTTTATAACCATGACTATTGTCTTTAATGTCCTTCAACTAAGCTGTCGGTTAAGATGATGGCGAAATATTGCTAGCCAGTCTTACGTTCCTGGAACGAACTCAATCGTGCTCGGAAAACCGCCCATAGGGCCAGCGGGAGAAGAGCAAGCAAGCACCCAGTCATGGCGCATCTGGGTTGTGCACTGCGCTCCCTGCAAAAAAGCTGCGGTACCTGTGGCTGACTCAACAACAAATCCATTGGAGCCAGTCGAACGAAATTGTAGGCTAGCTGTCAGTTCTCCACGTTCAATGGCACATCCCAATCCACCGCATTGGACTAGGCTGCCAAATGGGTCAATAAGACTAGTTTTATGAACGTTGATCTGATAAGGTCTTGGACTATCAACGTAGACATAGCTGGTATGAAAGGCAGAAGAATCACTGTTGAGGATTAGGTGGAGGAAGTAGAACCCTGAACTCAACCACGGGGTATGGCTTTGAGCAATGAGGGATTCATCCTGGGCGGCGGGTGCTGGAGCCACCGCAGGCTCTGGGGCCGTCATCACCACTTCACCAGAGTCTGCCACCACTTGGGGAGGCTGGGCAGCGGAGCAGGCTACGATGGGCAGAAATGCTAGGGCAAGGCTAATATATCGTGAAGTCATTGTATTGCATCACACAGAACTCTTTACCTAAAGTGCCCAATCTTATCGAGAATGCGCACCCGTACTTTATATAAGTTTTTTTATTTAGCCAAAGAGTTATATAACTGGGTGGCGAGTGGAGTGAAGGTAGTGGGGTAATACCAACAGGTTGGCTGTTAGGGTGGATCTGGCTGGAGCAGAATCAGCCGATTTCCATCCTCACTGCGGGGAATGATCAGGATCCGGAAGTTGCGATCGCTCTCTCAATGTCTTAGGAGGGAAGCGATCGCTCTTCCACT
>RECH01000080.1 GCA_007694125.1 Leptolyngbya sp. DLM2.Bin15 | reverse complement strand
GCCGATCATGCCATTCAGCGGCGTGCGCAGTTCGTGGGAGGTATTGGCTAAAAATTCGTCCTTGAGTTTGTCGAGGTGCTGGAGTTCAGCATTTTTGGCTTCTAGCGTTTGGAATGACTCCTGAAGCTGACCCGCCATGGCGTTGAAGGAGTTGGCCAGTTCCCCCACCTCATCCGATCGATGAATCTCCACCGTGCGGTCTAGCTCCCCTTTGGCAATGTCTTTGGCCGCATTGTTGAGTTCTAACAAAGGCCGAATCACCCAGCGGGCGGTTACAATGCCAACCCCAGTGGCGATCGCCAGCGCAACTATCGATAACAAAACCGTGTTGCGGGTGTTGGCATAAATCTGGGACATAAAGTCCGACTCAGGCACCGCAATCACAATCAGCCAATCCAAGCCCCGATCATCTTGGAAGGGCAGTACCTCTACAAACAGATGCTCGCCACCCATTAGATCAAGCCCATCCCTAGGGAGCTTAAAGTCAATTTGTTGAGGACTGTAAATCTCCTCAAAGCTGCCAAATCGCTGTTGCAAATCGCTCGTTGTGGCTTGAATCAAGCGATCACTGCTGTCTACAGCCTGGAGCATGGTCATGGCTTCGCCCTCACCTGTGGTCAAGGGCTCATCGGTAGAGCTGGATAACAGAGCCCCTGATCGATCCATCACAAAGGCAATACCAGAATCGCCGATAGACAGGTTGGCTAAAAATTGACGCAGTTCTTGCAAAAGTACGACATCCGTCGCGCAGACCCCAATCAGGCGGTTGTTTTGCCCATATACCGGTTCGCTGGCGGTAATGGTGGGCAGTCCAGTGGCAAAGTCAAGGTAAACTTCGCTCCAGATAGGGCGCTCAGCCTTCACAGCAGACCCATACCAGGGCCGCTGACGGGGATCATAGGGCCGGAAACGTTGGAGCAGACTACCCTTATCGCCCGTTGTCCCGATCCTATGAAAATCGAGATTGTAGTCAGATCCAGCATTACTAACAGATAGAGCAATGGTAGTTTGATTGTCTTCTGGTGTGTAACGGTAGGCACCCAAATACTGGCCCGTTTGATCACCACAGTAGGACGCATAAATAAAGTCCGAAACCTGAACTTGACGCAAAAATTGCACGGCATTTCTGCCTTCTACCATGTCGAACTGACCTTCGGCAAAGGTAGCACTATTGATACGATTAAACCCATGGGGGCTCTCTAAATAGCCCTTTAACTCCCCTTCAATGCGGGCACTCATTTCACTACGGAGCTGCCCAGCCAGTTCATTGACCGCCTGCTGCCCATTGCGAAACGAGAGATACCCCACTAGCCCCACCGCCCCCAAAATCTGGAGCACAAAGGGAACAATCAAAACCGTTCTTAGAGGAACATTTGATAGTAAACGGCGCAAATCGGGGGGTTCCATATCGATGCACTAAACTAAATACAGTCGTGAAGTTTTGCCGATGGGCAAGCTACAAAGCCCTGGCTAGACCTTGGGTATCAGGTCTAAAACTTATCCAGTCGAAATCAAATCAAAATCCTTTCGTTGCAAGGATTTTGTGCAGCTCAACTATAACAATTGGAATACACCAAAAGCTCAAAGCTTTCCTTAAACGGAGATTCAAGAAAAGCTAAGGGAATTATATAGCGGTTTCCTAGTGGATGAGGTACGCCCCAACAAGCTCCATGGCCTGATAACAAGGGGCTTAAGCCCCTTGCCTGTACTTCGCTGGAATGAGAACCGCTATAAGGTTAATGACTGCACGATAATTTATCATAGATAATTTATTGTAGATAATCATACAACAAAAATTCAAGATGCAGCCTATGTCAGGCTACATCTTGCCTAGGTAACCTTGGTGCCCATGGCCTAGAGGCTCTTAAATGATGTTTTAAAAGGGGCAGATTGAGAAGCAAAAGATACCTGTACGGATCACCTCGATCCTGAAAAACCGCATTCCTTCGTAGCAGCTTCTCAGTGGCTAAGGTAGTTTAAGCTACCTTATGGAGCTTTTCAAACGCCCGCTTAGCGTTTGCTTGCAAGTATATAGAGACTGTCGGGGTATCGCTTCCTCGCCTGCTCTAGGGCTTTGGGTTCATCCTCCTGCAACCGATGGAGGCCTCCCTCGCCCTGCTTCAGACAATTTGTGTTGGTGGCCCCGGCGTCAAACCTGATGACATCCCACCTGGAAAAACTCCAGCGCATGGCCCTGAAGGATTTGAGCTGCTGTCGTGAACGCGAGGCCAAAGCATGGTGGCCATGGCTCACCTAGCAGAACTGCCCCAGGAATTGACCAGGGCGATCCTCAAGGCGCTGGAGGGCAAAATGGTGGCGGCTGAATGGCTGAGATGGAGTGCCAAGGATCTTGATATTCAAAGGCCCAAGAACATGGCCACTAGAGCTAGCACCATGATCAACGCGCAAAAGCCATACCCAAGGGCTTCGGCCTGGGCCTGGGTCAAATGCTCACGCGAACGACGCATCCGGGGGGCATTCCAAAACCAGTTGGGCTTGGCATAGATCAGACCCATCACAATTAGGGCGGCTAAAAATAGGACAAATGCGCTGTTCATGGCTACGTCCTGCGGCGGATCGGCGGGTTCTCTTCCAGGTCATCTAGCCTGCTCTTATCTCCAGAACAGGACACCCTATGAAAGTTTACGGCCTAGGGCGGGTATTGAGCCTATCCCTGGGGCATCCATCGGCTGGAAGGTCAGTTTGCCAAGGGTGAAGTGCTGCAACTCTTTCCGATGGCACGACCAAGTTCAGCATGTCTGAAGTGTTTAGCGGATTCCTCGAACCCTTGCTGGGCCGTAGGCTTCCTGACTTAACCCCATCCTTTGAAGCATTTGCGGCGGGCCTGAAGCAAACCTGTGAGCGCTAGAACAGCCCATTCGGGCATAGCACCTGGTTCTGTTGGCCCTTGGGAAACCATGAATCTCCCCTGCCATCGACGAGTAGCGATCACAGGGGGGGTAATCAAGCAGGGCTGAGGCCAGATCCCTACTCGTCTTCATTCAGGTAGGCTTCGTCCTCCTCAACGTCGATATCCACCGCTCCGGTGGCCACCGCCCCGCCGTTGATCTCCAGCTTCTCCCGCACCTGGGCTGCGACTTTCTTGGCGAACTCAGTATCCTTAAGCAGCCGTTACACGGTATTGTCCCGGCCCTGGCCTACGTTGTCGCCCTCGTAGCTGTACCAAGCAAGTCAAAGATTATGGGTGGTGAGGATGTTAACACCACCTAATGGACCAGTGCTCCGAAGTTCCGCAAGTACGCAGGTCATCAGGACGGCCCTTCATTCCAGGGAAATCCGTCCTATTCTATGGCATCAGTCTTCATAAATACGGCATTCTTCAGCATCTGGATTGGCCTCGCAATAGCTCTGTAAAGAGCTTTTTGTCTTCTCCGGCTCCCTCTGATGAGCTGTCGCAGCCTGAAGTTCTTCCACAATATCCCAAGCGGTGGCACAGGCTGGTGAGGTATCTCCTTGATCGCGGCAAATCGTGCGGGCCTCGTCGCGAGCTGCTTCAATACGATCTTCTAAAAACAGTTGCTTAGGAGCCTCCGTAAAGTCACTTTTACATAAGATGTCGCTCAACGAAACAATACCCAGAATTTTTGTACCCTGAACCACCGGTGAACGACGGATACGGCTTTGGGCAAATAATCGAGCCAGGTACTCTACCCCCAGTTCTGGATATACGGTAATGCAGGGCTTGGTCATAATTTCATAGACTCGGACTTTTTTAGGGTCGTGGCCAAAGGCGGCAACCTTGTAAACAATGTCCGACTCAGTCACAGTACCAAACGGATCTAGTTCGCTACGGGGTTCAACCACTAAGGCTCGAAGCCCCTTTTCTTTCATTAACTGTACGGCCTCAGCTACGCTGGCCGAACCTCGAATCGTCACGACCTCTGGGGTCATAATGTCTTGTACTTGCATCATAATCGTTCTTTCGTTCCTGAGTGGTTAAATTAGTCAAATCCTGTCAAATAAGTAGGAGAAAGCCGTTATCTGGCCACAGAGGCAAGGGCCAGGTCTACAATCCGTCGAGCAGACATCAAGGATGAAGTTGAACAAGTTAACGGTTCTGCAATGGCGGTGATACCTGGTGCATAGGCTTCGAGCACTTTTCCATTTTTCCGGCACATCACTAGCAGGTAATCGCAGGACGGACATTCGGTCTGTGAGACCTGTTGATCAGGACAAGACTGGCAGATAGCTGCCCCCTCATCAAAGAGGTGACGCTGAGCTAAACTGCCACAGTTAGGACAGTAAATGTCGAGATGAGTATGCATGATACAACCCTGCTATGGGAAATTTGTCAAAAGCTCGAAGCCTGTTGAGTTATGATTCAGATGTGGGGGTTTTCTTTGGAAAACGGCCATCTTTGAGCTGGGCTTAGTCTCGATTTGTTAAAGATATTTCTCAACAGCACCGCTAAACTCCTCATAGGGCTTTACCCCTACGATGGTTTCCATAAGTTCTCCATTTTTGAAAATCATAACAGCGGGAATACTGCGAATCCCAAAGCGCTTGGCTACCGATGAATTAGTATCCAAATCCAGCTTAAAGACCTGCGCTTGATCGACGAACTCCTCAGCCATTCGATCCATTAGCGGGGCAACAACCTTGCAGGGGCCACACCAGGTTGCGGTGCAATCAACGACCAATAAGGTTTTCTCTTTCAAGAGCGTGTCGAAATCAATTTCGTTGTTGATATAGGTTGCAGTTGTCATAATATTCCTGTTTTTTGATTTGCTAAATGCTGAACAATCACAGATCAATTTGTTAATACAAACCTTCTTCCTGATGGGTCTTAATCGTGCAATTTGAGAGGGGATATGCAACACAGGTGAGGACAAAGCCTGCATCAAGCTGATCTTGATCTAAAAACGCCTGATCCGATTGATCGACCTCACCAGAAACGATAATCCCAGCACAGGTTGAGCAAGAGCCTGAACGACATGAAATCGGCAAATCAATACCCTGCTCTTCAGCCGCATCGAATATGGTTTGTTCCTCGGCCACGTCAATGGTGGACTCTAGACCTTTATCATTGATCAACTTGACAACATAGATAGTCATGATTTTCTCCAAATAAGACAGGGGACAACAGCCACATCGTTCTTCCTTGCGGCGATTGGATAGGGGATAATGCCCTAGAAAATCTGAAGGAGAGGAGCGGCACAAAAGAAGTCATTTATAGTTTTGAGAAGGGTCAAAGACTTGCCGTCAAAATAGGGTACAATGACAGCCATAAATACTTGTCTCCGAGAAAGATAGTGATGGCTGGTAATTCTGCTTCACAATCGCATACCCCTTGGGATCGATTAGAACAGGGACGTCAGGCCAAAGCTGCCAGGGGTGGTTATGCTGGGTATGGGTCTCCAGCCTTTGGGCAGCAAGCCGTGAATGGTGAACTGATTGATGATCCGCAGGAAGCTGAGGTTGTAGACCTGATTCGGCGGCACCACAAGTCGGGTAAACCCTTGCAGAAAATTGCTGACTGGCTGAACCAGCAGGGGTACAGGACTAAGCGGGGTAAGCAATGGCAGCGTGTTTCTGTTAAGCGAGTGCTGGATCGGCTTTACGGCAAAACCCCTAGATTGTCTGGGGTTGACTCCTCAAGTGAGACCAAAAATCAATGGAGGCCTTGACCGCCTGCCTGAGAAGACCTAAATGGGCTAGAATGCTTGTTTCATAGGATGTTTGGAGATTTTCTTGTTACATCCCTAATGATAACACCATAAAGCGCCAAGTCAACGGATATTCGTGGGATTGGTCGATTTTCTTGTTACATCCCTCTGAGGCCGAATACTGTTTCCTACCTCTATGCCATCTGCAGGAAGCTCAGACCACACGGCGTTCGACAACCCATTGCGCTGGTTTCCCGATTTGGAAACGGCCATTGAGCGACGGCCCCTCATCGTTACACCAGACACGCGATTGATAGACGTCATCAGCCTGATCAGTCAGGCCCATGACCGCTGTCCCCTCTGGACTCTATCCACCCTTGATCGGGAGGTAGCCGAGGCTTCGAGCCAGGAGCACCTGGCCGGATGTGCGCTGGTCATGCAAGGGCAAGTGCTCCAGGGCATTTTGACGGAGCGAGACGTGGTGAGATTGACCGCCTCTGCCACAGACTTTGCGACCGTTGCGGTTGCATCGGTGATGACGTCACCGGTTGTGACCATTGCGGAAGAATCTGTCCAGGATATTTTTGCAGCCCTCTTTCTCCTCAGACGTTATCGCATTCGTCACCTACCGGTGGTCGATGCGGCGGGCGCTGTGGTCGGGGTGATTTCCCACGCGAGTTTACGGAGGGTGCTGCGGCCTGCCAATTTGTTGCGGTTTCGGCGCGTAGCCGATGTGATGTCGGCCCAGGTTGTCCAGGCTTCGCTGGCCACCCCGGTATTCCAACTAGCCCAGTTGATGGCAGAGCACCGGGTCAGCTGCATCGTCATCACCCAAATCGATGGGGAGGGCAACTCGCGGCCTGTGGGAATTATTACCGAACGGGATATCGTGCAGTTCCAGGCATTGCAGCTCGATCTAGCGCGAACCCCGGCCTATGAACTCATGAGTACACCGTTGTTTTTGCTCAGCCCCCAGGATTCCCTTTGGATGGCCCAGCAAGAGATGCAAAAACGCCATGTGGGGCGACTGGTGGTGTCCTGGAACTGGGGCCAAAATATGGGCATTGTGACTCAAACCAGTTTGCTGCGGGTGTTTGACCCCATGGAAATGTACAGCGTCATTGAGAATTTACAGCAAACGATTCAAGAACTCAAAGGCGAAACGCCAGAAGTCCCCTTCCCCCGGCCAAGGGGAGATCAGCCCCCTGGTCTGACGCCGCCGCCAATGGATCAAGCGGAACTCGGTTCTAGCCTAGAGAGCGCCCGGTCTGCCCAAACGGATAACCCGTTCAGACCGCTGCTAGCCCATACCGTATCAACCCTCAATGCCCTGATGGCCGAGCCAGATTTATCGCCGCAAGATCTAAAAACCCAGATGCAGTCTTTAATCGACCAACTCCAAAATTCCCTGCAAGGCCAGCAGCGTGAAACGAACAGCACTGACGTGATCTGAAATCAAGCCTCACAGAGGATCGAAGATGGGCGCTACTACTGCGAACGCCTGGGGGCCGCCTGCGATTTCCGCATCCTCGACCTGCCCAGCGATGACCTGGTGCGGTGGATTGTGGCCCAAGGACTGCCCTTTGATTCGCTCTATTTTTACGGGGCAGATCGACCCATTCACATCAGCTATGGCCCCCAGCATAAGCGGCATATGTGGGGCTTTACGTCCAAAGGAACACCGACCAAATTTAGTGCCTAGAGGTAGCACTTAATCGGCCTGCTTACGCCGCACCACCCGCTGCCCCTTTAGCGCTGCCCCATGCGCTAAAGGCATTGCTCCCAGCCGCGACGGTCAAAAATCGCCTTCACATTGTCCAGCAGCCCCCACTTTTGCGCCTGTTGGCTGAGCTTGGCGAACTTGGCATCGTCGGGATAATCGGGGGTGAGGGTCTGGTCTTTTTGGTGCAGCAGGGGTGGGTTGTCGGGGTCGTAGTCGCGGT
>RECH01000081.1 GCA_007694125.1 Leptolyngbya sp. DLM2.Bin15 | reverse complement strand
CAAGGACAGGGGCAGGTGAGCCCAAACCGGACGGTCTTGCTATCCCTAGTATGACCTCTCCGCTCCCAGAAATCACCTGTTTTCGCCATGATGACGGGTTGTGAACCTCGGCGATCGCTGTCCTACAAGTCGTGTTTCACTATCAGTAACTATCAGTAACTATCAGTAAATAAACAAATATCTTGATAAGAAAATTCTGTTTAAGTAAGATTAGGTAGAATGAATTCAGCCATAGGATAGAGGTTGATCCAAACGTTCATGCGTTATCTTAGGTCTGAAGGAATGCTCCACACCATCCAACGGAGTGCCGCTGATTGGGGAAGCGCCTAGGCTCAATTACTGTTCAGTGATAAACAAAATACCTTGAATGGTTCTTTGGATGTCATTGGGGACGAAAACAGCACGTAGACCACATTGAAAACCAGCGAGGAATTAGCTCTTAAAGATCTCCTTCTCTAAAAAATGTTGACAGTCTATTGGTTATTGTTTGGAGTGATTTGTTTGATTTGTTTGATTTTAATATCAAACGTAAGAAAAGGATGTGAGAGATAGAGCTTTAATTGAAAAGAGGGCAGTGGCTAACGTTCTAGGGTTCGAGCAGGCGATCGCCCCTCTTCCTATCTCTCTTAGCTTCCCCTTGAGCGCTATATATTCATGTCTTTAGATAAGTTTACAAAACCGTATCAGATATTTCTCTAGTGAGGCCATTGCATGTACTACATTGTCGAAACCCCCAAAACGTTTGACCAGGCGGCAAAAGACCTAGCGGCAGCGGTGACAAGCCATGGCTTCGGGGTACTCCACATCCACGATTTAGGTGCTACTCTGCGCGGTAAAGGGATTGACTTTGCCGAAGACTGTCAGGTGTTTGAAGTCTGCAATCCAGGACAGGCTGCCCAGATGTTAGCCACTGATATGCGTCTAAACATGGCGTTGCCCTGTCGCATCTCAGTGTTTACAGAGAAGGGCACCACCAAGATTGGCCTAATTAAGCCAGGGCCCATGCTGGCTGCCCTGTCAGACAATGCAGAACTGCTACAGGTTGCCCAAGCGGTTGAGGAAAAGACCATTCAAATGGTTGATGCTGCAATCTGAGCGATCGCAAATTGTGCCTAGCCCTGTAGTGCCAGCCCTGTAGTAGACCTTGTCGATAATGAGTGGCTCAACATCTAAATAGATGCAGTAACTATATGATCGATCGTTTTCGAGCTAAGAATTGATTGCTTTTCCTAATTCTGATTAAGTCTAGTGAAGAAATCCACCATGAGTAAGTCCATAAAGATCAAGGGCATCGGCTCGATTCTCCACAACAAAGGGGTTGCCTTTCGCCTGTGGGCACCCCATGCCCAGCAGGTCTCTGTGATTGGCTCGTTTAACAACTGGGATAGCACCCAGCACCCCATGACCGCAGAGAAAAACGGCTATTGGTATACCACCGTGGCTAAGGCCCAGGCGGGCGATCAGTATCGGTTTTGGCTCTCTACTCCCCAGGGCGAGTTAACCCGTATCGACCCCTACGCCCGCGAGGTGACCAGCTCGGTGGGCAATGCCATCGTCCATGACCCTAGCTTTGACTGGCAGGGGGATGACTTTCATATCGCCCCATGGAATGAACTGGTGATCTACGAACTCCACGTTGGCACCTTCAACGACCTGGAAGACGAGCACCATTCGAGCCAGTTTTCTTCGGTGTCGGCGCGGCTGGGGTATTTAAAGAAGCTGGGCGTCAATGCCATTCAAATCATGCCCATTGGCGAGTTTGCGGGCGATCGCTCTTGGGGGTATAACCCCGCCCATATCTTCTCGGTCGAGATCAACTACGGGGGGCCGCTGGCGTTTAAGCAGTTTGTTAAACGTGCCCACCGAGCTGGTATCGCCGTGATTCTCGACGTGGTTTATAACCATTTCGGCCCCAGTGACCTCGACCTGTGGCAGTTTGACGGTTGGAGCGAGAATGATCGGGGCGGCATCTACTTCTACAACGACCACCGAGCCGCCACCCCCTGGGGAGAAACCCGCCCCGACTACGGCCGGGGTGAGGTGCGCCAATACCTCTCCGACAACGCCATGATGTGGTTTGAGGAATACCACATCGATGGGCTACGCTTTGACGCCACCCAGTTTATCCGCACCTTCCAGGCTGAGGATGTACGGGATTTGCCCGAGGGCTGGAGCCTGCTCCAGTGGATCAACAGCCAAATTGTGCAGAAATACCCCGGCCACATCTCCATTGCCGAAGATCTGCAAAATAACCGATGGCTGACTAAAGATGTGGGGGCGGGCGGGGCCGGGTTTGGCAGCCAGTGGGATGCCGCCTTCGTGCACACGATTCGCCAAGCGGTGATTGCTGTCGAGGATGGGCAGCGATCGCTGGCCGCCATTCGCGATGCCATTCAGTACCGCTACAACGACAATGCCTTCGACCGGGTGATCTACAGCGAATCTCACGATGAGGTGGCCAACGGCAAGGCGCGGGTACCCCAGGAGATCAGCCCTAGTGATCCTAAGGGCTGGTACGCCCGCAAACGCTCGACCCTGGCGGCAGCGATGGTGTTTACTGCCCCCGGCATTCCCATGCTGTTTCAGGGGCAAGAATTTCTCGAAGGCGGCTGGTTTCGTGACACCGTGCCCGTCGATTGGGATCAGCGCGACGAGTTTCACGGCATTGTGCGACTCTACCGCGACCTGATTGGGCTGCGGCTCAACCGCGATGGCTTTACTCACGGGCTGTGCGGCCAGTTCACCCAGGTCTACCATCTCAACGACGATCGCAAGGTGATCGCCTTTCACCGTTGGGATCAGGGCGGCCCCAGCGACGATGTGGTGGTGGTGGCCAACTTTTTCCGCGATGCCCAGGATGACTACACCATCGGCTTCCCGGCGGGGGGCACGTGGCGGCTGAGGTTTAACAGCGACTGGGAGGGCTACAACGACGACTTTGGCAACCATCCCAGCACCGATGCGAGCGCAAACGAGGGCGATCGCGACGGGCTACCCTGGCAAGGGACGGTATCCATTGGCCCCTACTCTGTGCTGATCTTTTCCCAGGAATGACTGTACTTGGGGCATGAATCAACGGCTGGGCCGATGACCGAATACTGCCCATCATCTCGTTGCCGCCAGAGGGGCTACACCGGGAGAGGATGCTTCATGCTCAAAACCTCATGACGTATCAAGGACAGGGGCAGGTGAGCCCAAACCGGATGGTCTTGCTATCCCTAGTATGACCTCTCCGCTCCCAGAAATCACCCGTTTTCGCCATGGTTCCTGGTCGTGAACCTCGGCGATCGCTGGTCTACAAGCAGTGTTTAATCATCACTAGATAAACAAATGTTCTGATAAAAAAAGTCTGCTCAAGTAAGATTAAGTAGAATGAATTCAGCCATATCATGGAGGTTGATCCGTAGTTCATGCGTTACGTTAAGTCAGGAGGGATGCTCCGCACAATCCAACAGGGTAGGGTGCCGCTGATTGGAGAAGCGTCTGGGCTCGATCGCTGTTGTTGTGATAGACAAAAATACCTTGAATGTTGCACCGTGGTCTCAGATCCTTAAGGTCTTCAAAGATATCGCTACGAACTTTGCTAGTCATTCCGCTGATTGTCCAGGTTGTGGGCACTGTATTGGTTGTGGATTATCTCTGCTACCGCAGCGGGCAGGCAGCCGTTGAAGACCTTGTTGACCAGGCTATGGGGGAAGCCAACCGCCGCGTTGTCCAAACCCTAGATGACTACGTTCGTGCATCCGAAACGCTGATTCAAGGGCAGCGTCTGACCATTCGGCTTGGGGGCATGGACTGGCAAAATGCGGCGTTTATAGAGTCCTATTTTGTTGAGCAACTGAGGATTAACCCCCAAGTCAGCGAATTGATGATCGCGACCGAGGCTAAGGATTTTCTAGCCATTGGTCGTCCTCCTGCAACCCCCTTTGCCATTTGGGAACGCAACCCAAGGACGGGGGCTCTAGAAAACTATGCGGCGGATCAGCAGGGCAACCGCCTTTACCTGCAGGGTGTTGTGGAGAACTATGATCCCCATGTAACCCCATCCGGTGACCCGTGGTATGTTGCGGCGCGGGGGCAAGAGGCGGGGCTTTGGCGCATCGTTGCATCGGGGGGGCGGGGGCAAGGCAAACCCTCGCTGGTGATGACCTATGTTTTGCCGTTTACCGATGCAGTGGGCAATGCCCAAGGGGTGCTTGGTGCAAGCCTCTATCTTGATCACATCGGGGAGTTTCTGAGCAGTTTGCCGAGTAGTGAGGCAGGGCGAGTTTTTATCCTGGATGATCTAGGGCATCTCATCGCGACGTCCACTGGAGAGCTGCCGTTTCGTCAAGAGGTTCTTGCGGCAGATGCGGCAGATGCGGTAGATGTGGAGACCCTAGTGCCTGAGCAGTGGCGGCTGGCTGCTCAGGAGAGTCAAGATCCATTGACCCAGGCGGCGGCGCTCTGGAGTTTGGAAACGCAAGGGGTGCTTAGTCTTAAGGCTCAGCGAGTGCGCCTGTTAGATCAAGCCTACTTTGTGCAAGTGATTCCCTTTGAGGTAAATCCTGGTTTGGCTTGGCGGGTGGTGGTGCTGGTGCCCGAGGCCGACTTGACTGGGCGGATTAATGCCAATCTACGGCTCATGCTATGGGCGAGTGGGTTGGTTTTATTCGGTGCTGTGGGTGCAGGCTATTGGGCAGCCCGTCGCCTGACGCGATCGCTCCTGCGCCTCACCCAAACGGCCCAAAGCATGGAAGCTGGGGCCTTAGATCTACCCTTGCCCGACAGCCGCATTGCGGAAGTTTCTAAGGTGTCTCAGGCGTTGCACCATATGCATCAGCAGGTGCAGCAGTCTCTGACCACCTTGCAGGATAGTGAACAAAAGTTTGCCACCTTGTTAGACAGTCTGCCCATGGGCGTGGGGGTGTTGGATGGTGAGGGAAAGATGTTGTTGCTCAACCGCATGGGGCATTCGATTTTTCAATGGGGGATGGTTGATAATCCCCTGGATAGTTCAGATGCCTACAACATCTATCTAGCCGAGACTGATCAAACCTATCCCCCAGACCGTCGTCCTATCGTGCGGGCTCTGCGGGGAGAGACGGTGTATGTTGATGATCTAGAAGTGGAGATTCAGGGGCGGCGGATTCCTTTAGAGATCAAAACGGCTCCAGTCTTGAATGAGTCTGGCGAGATCATTTATGTGATCAATGCGTTTCAAGATATTAGCGATCGCCGCCAGGCCGAGGCCGATCGGGTGGCGGCCCAAACCTTAGCCCATGAGCTGAGGTTATTGGAACAGGTTTTGGATGTCATCCTAGCGGGCTATTGGGACTGGAATATTCCAGTCCATCAAGAATATTTGAGCCCAGGACTCAAGCGCATGTTTGGCTACGAAGATCATGAGCTGCCCAACACTCCTGAAGCTTGGCAAAACTTGATTGTGCCGGAGGACTTGCCTGGGGTGTTGGCCTGTTTTGAGCGCCATGTCCAAAGCCATGGTGAAGAACCTTTCTATAACGAGGTTCGCTATCGCCATAAGGATGGCTCGACGGTGTGGGTGATGTGTTCGGGGCAGGTGATTGAATGGGATGACCGTGGGCAACCGCTGCGCATGGTGGGCTGTCATATTGACATTAGCGATCGCAAGCATCTAGAGCTAGAACTGCAGGAGTCTAAGGCAACCTTGCAGGACATCTTGGAGAATGCTCCGGGTGCCATTGTCACTCTGCGGCAATTGGCTGATCGATTTTGGGTGGTAACCTACCGATCCAGCGGCTGCGAACAGGTGTTTGGCTATAGCGTGAAAGAACTCAAAGATACGCCCGGCCTATGGCTATCGCGGGTGGTGGAAGAAGACCGTCACTATGCAATTACCAATGACACTAGCTTAGACAGTCTGCCCTACCATCGCACCATTGAATATCGGTTCCGCCACAAAGATGGTGAAATCCGCTGGATTTCTGCGGTGCAGTCGATTCGTTGGGACGATACCCTGCAATGTGCGATCGCTACCCTGATTGAAAGTGATATTACCCAAAGCAAGCGAGCTGAACTAGCGCTGCAAGATAGCGAAGCCCGCTATCGCACCCTGTTAGAAACCAGTCCGGTGGGGATTTTCCGCAATGATGTAACCGGACAATGCATCTATGCCAACCCAAAACTGCAGGACATGACGGGGCGGCCCTTGGAAGATATTTTGGGGGATGGCTGGAACCGCAACCTGCACCCAGAGGATCAAGCCTCCATGACCGTGGCTTGGGCAACCTTTGTCGAGCAAAGTAATCTGGGCTATGAGGCAATCTATCAGCACGAGTATCGCTATTTCGCCGCCGATGGATCGGAGCGCTGGGCGTTTGTGCAGGCGGTGCCTGAGCATAGTGCATCGGGTATCTTGATTGGCTTTGTGGGATCCACAGTGGATATCACCGATCGCAAACATGCCGAGAAGTTGCTCCAAGACTCGGAAGCCCGCTACTTGTCGATCCTGCAAGATCAAACCGAGCTGATCAAACGATATCGCCCTGATGGCACAATTTTGTTTGTCAATAACGCCTTTTGCCGCTACTTTGGCTTGACGAAAAAGGATGTGGTTGGTAGGCAATACCCATCGAGTGTTTATTCAGACGATCGGTCGATCGTGGATGGTTGTGTAGCGTCCCTATCCCCCGAGCATCCGGCGGGCATGGTTGAACATCGGGTGGTGACGGAGCGGGGTGTGCGCTGGATGCAGTGGACCAATCGAGCGATCTATGACGAGCAAGGCAGACTGATCGAACTGCAGGCGGTGGGTCGAGATATTCACGATCGCAAACTAGCGGAAGAACGGGTGCGGGCTAGCGAGGCGGCGTTGCTGGAAGCGCAGCAGGTTGCCCATATCGGTAATTGGATGTTTGATCCTGTAAACCAGACCATTACCTGGTCGCGGGAACTCTATCGTATGTTTGGCCTCGATCCAAGCCAGCCAGCTCCCGCCTATGCAGACCATTTGCAAAAAATCCATCCTGACGATCGCCCGACGCTGCTTCAATATGTGGAACGGGCGATCGCCCATGGAACGCCCTATACCTTTGACTACCGAGCCATTCAGCCCGATGGCTCCCTTCGCTACCATGAAGGGCGGGGTAAGGTGGAGCAAGATGCCCAAGGGCAAGTGATTCGCCTCTTTGGCACCGCCCTGGATATCACCAAGCGCAAGTTCATGGAAGAGGCCTTGCAGGCCAGTGAATCTCGATTCCGAGCCATTTTTGAGCAGGCCGCCGTGGGGATCAACCAAGCCGATCGTACTGGCCGCTTGGTGGAAGCCAATCAGCACTTCTGTACGATGCTGGGATATTCTAGGGACGAGTTGTTAACGCTCACCGTTCAAGATATTACCCATCCCGATGACACGCTTTTCCATGACCGTCCTGTTCCTCGTATCTTTGAGGAAGGCATTGATGCATTCACCCTCGAAAAACGCTACCGCCACAAAAATGGTGAATGGATTTCGGCAGAGGTGACGATTTCAGCCGTGCGGGATGCCCATGGACAAGCCTACTGCGATTTGGCCATCGTGATTGATATTCGCGATCGCCAACGGCTAGAGCGAGAACTAAAAGCGTCTCAGGCCCAACTGAGCAGTATCCTTAACAGCGCTGAAGCCTCCATCA
>RECH01000082.1 GCA_007694125.1 Leptolyngbya sp. DLM2.Bin15 | reverse complement strand
TTATCAATCAGGGTGATGCCTTGGGTTTGTAACTGCTCACGAATGCGATCGGCCTCTGCAAAGTTCTTCGCCTGCTTGGCGGCCAGCCGTTGCTGGATTAAAACGCCAATCGCAGCATCGTCGATACCCGTACTGGCATCGCCATCCTTTGGCTTAGCTTCAAGACCCAGCACCTGAGCTAGGCACACCAGGGTTTGCCACTGATGACGCAAATCGTCCGCTGCGGCATCGGGCTTTCCGGTATGCCGGATGACATTGCCCTGTCGCCGCAGCTCTTTGGCCAGTTCAAACACCACGGCTAAACCACCGGGGGTGTTGATGTCATCGTCCATGGCCTGCTGGAAGCGCTGAACGGCGTCACTGGAACGGTCTATGCGCATGGCTGCTGGATCACCAAAGGAGCGATCGCCCCCATCGTCCCAGCCCAGGGTTTCCCAAAATTCATAGCCAAACAGCAGACCATCGGTGAGGGTTTCCCAGCTATTTTGGGCCGCTTGGATGGCCTCGGCGGTGAAGTCAATGGGCTTGCGATACTGGGCCTGCAGCACAAACAACCGGATCGCCATGGGAGCAGCACAAACAGCCGGATCGCCATGGGATCCGGTGCCTGGGGTGAGTCTAGCAACTGACGAATGGTGGTGAAGTTGCCGAGGGATTTTGACATCTTCTCGCCCCCCACATTGACCATGCCATTGTGCAGCCAGTAGTGGGCCAGGGGATGGCCGGTCACCGCTTCCGACTGGGCGATTTCATTTTCGTGGTGGGGGAAAACTAAATCTGCCCCGCCCACATGGATGTCGATGGTGTCACCGAGGCGATCGCGCACCATGGCCGAGCATTCGATGTGCCAACCTGGACGACCGCTACCCCAAGGCGAATCCCAGGATGGTTCTCCCGGCTTGGCCGCCTTCCAGAGGGCAAAGTCAAAGGGATCTTCTTTGATGGGCTCATCACTGTCGGTCATCCGGCCGCTGGCCCCCGCCCGCATATCGTCCAACTTGCGTCCTGAAAGCTTGCCGTAGGTGGCAAACTGCCGCACCCGGTAATACACATCCCCCTGGGCAGGATAGGCATAGCCCTTTTGCTCTAGTTCATGGATGAGGCGCTGAATGCCATTCAGGGTGTGGGTGGCGCGAGGATAGTCATCGGCTTCGAGGATATTTAGCCGGGCCATGTCTTCAAAATAGCTCTGGGTATAGCGATGGGCGATCGCTTCCATGGTCGTTTTTTCCTGGCGGGCCCGGTTGAGAATTTTGTCATCAATATCGGTGAAGTTTTGCACATAGTTCACCTGATACCCCAGCCACATGAGATAGCGCCGCACCGTATCCCAGACAATATAGGAACGAGCATGGCCCAAGTGACAATGGTCATACACTGTCACCCCACAGCAATACATCTTGATCTGCCCCGGTTCTAGCGGTTCAAAGGGTTCTTTGCGGCGAGTCAGACTGTTGTAAAACGTTAAGGCCATGGATCCAGCATCGTCGGTTCACCCACCAGTGTACGGCGATCGGGAACCTTCGTGGAGCAATGTTGCTGATTCTCAGCCTAGGTCTTCAACCAGATCAAAGGCGGGCGATCGCCCTTAGAATCCAGATTGGCATCCAGAAAAGATAGGCAATAATAGGAGCAGCTTCCATCACGATCCCAATGAGTCTCCCGGATGAGATCGATGGTTGCTCCACCTTGGATCATGGCATCATGAAGATGTTTGCATCCATTGTTTGTCGTTCACCCTTCTAGACGTTTTTATTCCGACGCTATGACCTCAGTCATCACTCCAACCTCCGCATCGTCCATGGATGACCTCAAGCGAGGCTTACCGGTCACCATCATTACCGGTTTTCTGGGCAGTGGCAAAACCACCTTGCTTAACCACATCCTGACCAATCAGGAAGGTATCAAAACTGCCGTTTTGGTCAATGAATTTGGTGAAATTGGCATCGATAATGACCTGTTGGTGAACACCGGCATGGGTGATGACAGCATGGT
Organism: Leptolyngbya sp. DLM2.Bin15; assembly: GCA_007694125.1. Classification (GTDB taxonomy): domain Bacteria; phylum Cyanobacteriota; class Cyanobacteriia; order RECH01; family RECH01; genus RECH01. Next base: position 5,732 of record RECH01000082.1, on the reverse strand, counting down.
GGAGCTGAGCAACGGCTGCATTTGCTGCACCATTAACAATGACCTGATGGATGCGGTCTATCGGGTGCTCGAACGGCAGGATCGTATTGACTATTTGGTGGTCGAAACCACGGGATTGGCCGATCCGTTACCGATCGCTCTCACCTTTTTGGGCACAGAACTGCGCGACCTCACCCGTTTAGATTCGATTGTCACGGTCGTTGATTCAGAAAACTACAGTTTGGATCTCTTCAACAGCCAGGCTGCCCATAACCAAATCGCCTATGCCGATATTTTGTTGCTCAACAAAATTGATTTGGTCGATGACGCGGATCTAGATTTGCTGGAGGTCAAAATTCGGGACGTGAAGCCCGATGCTCGGATCATGCGTACCCGCAATGCTCAAGTGCCCCTACCCTTGATTCTCAGTGTGGGACTGTTTGAGTCTGACCAGTACTTCCAACCCGAAGCGCCCGTCCACGATCACGACGCCCATGCCCACGACGCCCACGATCATGCCGATCACACCAACTGTGACCACGACCACGGACATTGTGAGCATGACGGTCACGATCACGACCACCACGACCACCACGGTCACGAGCACCATGCCCATCATTCCGATCACCTAGCGATCGATGGATTTACCTCCATCTCCGTGCAGAGCGATCGCCCCATGTCGATTAAAAAATTCCAGCATTTTCTTGATAACGAGTTACCTAGCAATGTGTTTCGGGCCAAGGGCATCCTCTGGTTTGACGAAAGCCCGAAGCGCCACGTCTTCCACCTCAGCGGTCGCCGCTTTACCCTGGATGACACGGAATGGACGACAACGCCTAAAAACCAACTGGTGCTGATTGGTCAAGAGCTTGACCACGACACCTTGCGATCGCAGATTAATGACTGTTTTTGCCCATCATCGGCAACCCGTGGGAAAGGGTTTGGGAGCTAATGCGGGTGCTGCTACAGCGAGTCACCGCTTCCCAGGTGAGGGTAGATGGTGATCTGGTGGGGCAGATTGGCCGCGGTCTCAATCTGTTGGTGGGCATTGCGCCCAGCGATACCCCGGTGGAATTAGACTGGATGGCCCGCAAGTGTCTCGACCTTCGCATCTTTCCTAGCGATGAATCGGCTAAGGGCGATCGCTCGGTGCTTGATCTAGGCGGTGAACTTTTGGTGATCAGCCAGTTTACTCTCTATGGTGATTGTCGCAAGGGTCGCCGCCCATCCTATGACCAAGCAGCCCCGCCGGATCGGGCCCGGGCGCTCTATGACCAATTTGTCGATCGCCTCCGTCAAAGCGGGCTGCGGGTGGAAACGGGACAGTTTGGCGCGATGATGCAGGTCTCGATCGAAAACGATGGCCCTGTGACCCTGTGGCTTGAACGTCATGCCACGGGGCAAGAAGCAGGCTAAGATAGCGCTAGCTCATGAGACTCCATGATGGACGGCTCTAGAGTCGATGTCGTTGCCAGGTTTTACAATATGGTCGCAGTCTAAGAATTGCGACTATACTTAACCCAATTTCGATAGAACAGAACATCCCTCTCTTCAGGATAGCTGTAGGCTATGCGTAGGGAGTTCACCATCAATCTTCTAACGGGACTAAGGGCGATGTTCACTAGAATCTTCCCAAAGCAGGTGACGCGCTGGAGTGATGTGTAAGGAGTATATAAGCCATGTCTGCTGTGCTAAAGCCGAGGGGTCGCGATCGCTCTCCGCATTCGCCTGTGGAGCGTCAGAGGAAAGAGCGTCAGGATGGTGGGGTGCGATCGCTTCATGAATCTTGGCCGACTCGATCTGCCCGTTCACCGCAGTCATCCTCCACGAGTCCGGCTGCCCACCCGGCAACGGTGCGGATGCTGCCGAAGCGATCGCTGCCCCTGTGGCTGCGAGGCTTAATTCTGGCCCAGCAAGGGTCAGCCGTGGTGATGTTGGCCCTCGTAGCCTCTGTGTTGGGGGTATACGGCTGGACGGTCTATGTGCAACAGAGTTGGGGACGGGCCTACCACCAGCTCGAAACCCTGCAGCGGCAGCAGCAGCAGATGACCGCCACCCTAGAAATGTTGAAGAATCAAACCGCCCAATCTGTTGATCAGCACGGTTCTGAGTACCAGTTACCTCATCCTGATCAGTTAATCTTTATGGCTCCATCGGATCCTCGCCCTGCCCATGAGCCTGCCGAGGACTTGACCCCACCACCGACAACCCGTCCACCCCTAGGGTACTGAGTTCGCCTATGACGATCGATAAGTCCCTAGCTCGTCGCCGTGCGCGCCGAGGGCTGTCCTCCTCCCAAACCCAGCCATCCTCCCCATCCAAATCTCGGTCGCGATCGCTGCGCAACCGATTTCACGCTACGACGCCGGTCGCTACCCCCGCTCGCCTGTTGGTGGTATGGGGAGTCTTAATGCTAGGAGGCGTCCTGTTAGGCATTAACCTCATCCGCCTACAGGTCTTTGACAGCTCCATTCTCAAGGAGCGGGCGATCGCCCAGCAGGTGATGGACATTAATCCCTATGCCCACCGGCGCTCAATTGTCGATCAACATGGGCATGTCCTAGCCATTGATCAGACCCGGTATGCGCTCTATGCCCACCCCATCATGTTTCAGCAAGATCTCCCAGAAATTGCTCAAGCCTTAGCGCCACTCCTAGAGCGATCGCCTAGTGAGATCGTAGCGTTATTGGCCAGTGACGAATCGGGGGTGATCCTAGAGCGGGCTCTGCCTGAGAATCTTGCCCGGCGCATTCAAAAGCAGGGTATCAATGGTCTCGAACTCTTGCGCTACCAGCAGCGGTTTTATCCTCAGCAAGATTTGTTCGGAGCGATTCTCGGCTATGTCAATGTCGATCAAGACCCCCAGGCCGGACTAGAGCTCAGTCAGGATGACATCCTAGAACAGTCCCTGGATCCAGTGCAGGTGAGTCGTTCGGGTAATGGGCTACTCTTGCCCACTCAGGTACCCGACTCGCTCCTCCATCCCGACCACCTACGCTTACAGCTCACCGTCGATAGCCACCTCCAGCGAGTTGCTCAGCAAAACCTGCGCCGCCAAATGCAGCAGTTTAACGCCAAGCGCGGCGCACTCTTGGTGATGGATGTTCGCGATGGAGCCATGAGGGCCTTGGTGACAGAGCCAACCTATGATCCCAACCGCTACTACGAGGCCGAACCTGAGACCATGCGCAATTGGGCGATCGCCGATGTGTATGAACCTGGTTCTACCTTCAAGCCCATCAATGTAGCGATCGCCCTCGAAGAGGGAGCCATCCAGCCCAATGACATGGTCTACGATGAAGGGCGTATTAATGTTGACATCTGGACGATTGAGAATGTGGACTACCGCTACGTTGGCGGGCGCGGGGCGCTTAGCATTACCGATGTGGTTAAATATTCCAGCAATGTAGGCATGGTGCATATCATGCGGCAGATGCCCGCAGCCCAGTACCACAGTTGGCTGGAGCGCCTTGGCATCGGAAAATCCACGGGCATTGATTTAGACTTTGAAGCAGCCGGTTTTTTGAAAGACATAGAGGATTTTGTAGGCGTTGAGATAGCCACCGCGGCGTTTGGGCAAGGACTATCCTTAACCCCCATTCAGCTTCTCCAACTCCATGCCAGCTTAGCCAACGGGGGACGCTTAGTCACGCCCCATGTGGTGCAAGGGCTAGCAGAACCCGATGGGACGATTCAGTGGCAACCGGATCGCCCTGATCCCCAGCCGATTTTCTCCCCGGACACAACCCGATCCGTGATGGAGATGATGGAAGCAGCCGTAGCTGAAGGCACGGGGGAAGCAGCCCAAATCTCTGGCTATCGAATTGCTGGCAAGACTGGAACGGCCCAGAAGGCTAGTGAACAAGGGGGATATGAGGAATATGCAAAAATCACCAGCTTTGTGGCTGCCTTTCCAGTTGATGAGCCGCGTTACGTGATCTTGGCGGTGATCGATGAACCGAAGGGTGAAAATACCTTTGGGTCAACCGTTGCAGCACCGGTGGTGCGATCGGTGATGGAGGCGTTGATTGCCATTGATGGAATTCCACCTAGCCGCGCTCGCATTGGTGCACCCTAGGTGCTACGTCGTTCCGTTCATCTTAGGTTCCTGATTGAGTCTTGCTATGAAAAGCTTCTTTCGTTTTCTCAACAAGTCTGATTACTTGCTGCGTGAAACCCTCTTGGGACTCAAGCGAGGCGGCTGGATGAACTGGGCTGCCATCAGCACGGTGACGGTCTTACTATTTCTGTTTGGCATCAGTCTGCAGTCATCGTGGCAACTCGAATCTCTACTGAACCAGTTTGGCAGCCAGCTAGAAGTTTCGGTTTACCTCGAAACAGGGGTACAAGCGGAGCTGCTTGGCCCTTCCCTGCAGGACATTGTTGGGGTGAAATCGGTGATCCCTATCTCGAAGGAAGAGGCTTGGGATAGCCTGGTGCGCGATTTGGGGCTGTCTGACATCCAGGGTGCAACGCAGCAACTGAATGGTAATCCCCTGGTGGATGAGCTAACCGTAAAAGTAGCTTCACCCGAAGACGTACCGCGGGTCGCAGACTATCTCAAGCAGGTGCAGGGGGTAGATGAGGTGCTTTATATCAATGAAGCGGTGAACCAAATTGCCCAGCTTAACCAAGGGTTGAACTGGGTCAGTATTGGCATGACTACCGTGCTGAGCATGACAGCGATCGCTGTTATTACCACCACGATTCGCCTGATTGTTATGGCCCGGCGGCACGAAATTGAGGTGATGCAGCTTGTCGGGGCGACCACCACCTGGATCTACTTACCGTTTATTCTCCAAGGCATTACCTTTGGCATTGTCGGGGCAGCGATCGCTTGGGGGCTGATCTTGGGTCTGCGAGAGTTTGTAGGGCAACTGCTCAGCCAGCAGGCAGACTTTATTCGCTTCTTGTCTACGGGGTTGGAGCTAGAACCCCAGCAGGCTCTACTCTTACCGCTCATTTTGTTGATTCTGGGCAGTTCTGTTGGCCTGATGGGCAGTTTGCTGGCCGTACGCCGCTTTGCCTTGCACTAACCTGCAGGCAGCCTGCTCAAGGTGAACCTGACGAGTACTGCAAGACAGAAGAACGAAGACAGAAAAACGAAAAGGCAGTTCAGGAAAAACAAGGTTTCCCGCCTTAGTCAATAGGCGGTTTACTTCAGTCTCAGAGTAGTGTGAGCCTGAGTTCACCTCAGCCTAGAGAGCTGAAAGAAAAGGCTGAGGTTTACGCTTAAGGTATTGAAATCTAAGCACCTCAGCCTTGTCTCTAAGTTTAGCGTGTCTCGATTCCAAGGTGAGTTCGATGATGTTATGGGTTAGCCCTATCAATCGTGCCCGGATTGTGGGGCAGAGGTTCGCAAAGACCTCTCAACTAGAATCCATCACTGCCATCACTGCGGGTTAATAGATGGGTAAATGTATGAGTGGCAAAGGCATGAACGCTTTGTGAGAAGATGCGTTACGGCTTCGCCTAACAGCACTCTACAACGAAGGTGGAGTGTGTGAGCGGTTGTGGCCATCTCCTAGCCTTCGAGTAGCTCAGGGCGATCGCCAGTACGCCAGCCGAACTCGCGGTGATCAGGATGTGGCGTGGTAGAAGATCCCGGACAAAAATAAGCATGAAAAAGCGCCCCCGAAGGAGCGCTCTTGTTCAGACTAGTTCAGCGATGGATTAACCGATTTCAGGTGCATCCACTGCAGCCAAGTCCAGCGGGAAGTTGTGAGCGTTGCGCTCGTGCATCACTTCCATAC
>RECH01000118.1 GCA_007694125.1 Leptolyngbya sp. DLM2.Bin15 | reverse complement strand
CTCCCCAACAGATTCGGGTGTGGAGCACCATGAACTCACCACCAGCCTTTGGCTGTGTGATGATGGCTACGCTACTGATGCTGTTTGTCTGCAAAGGATTTTTGCGGGTGCCGGCTGCGGCAGTGGGGTATCTAGCATTTCTGCTATCCCTCGTGCGGGCAGCCTGGGCCGGCTGGGTGGTTGGCCTGATTACCCTGGTGTTGTCTCTCAAGTCAACCCTGCAGATTCGTTTAATTGCCACCATTGTGGCGTTATCCCTCTGTGTGGTGCCTTTGACGGTGATTGAGCCTTTCTCGGAGGTGATTAGCAATCGCCTGGAAAGCTTCACCAATGTGCAAAACGACACGAGTTATGAGGCTCGTGCCGAAACTTACAATAAAAATTTAGAAGTGGCTTTATCAGGACTTCTAGGGCAAGGGTTAGGCAGCACTTGGACGGTGAAGCCCAACGGACAGATTGAACGGGTTGCCCTAGATAGCGGCATTCTAGATACTTTCTTTACGTTGGGCTGGTATGGAGGCTTACCCTATATTCTGGGGATGTTGATGCTCCTATTTAATCAATTCCGTGGCCCAGAAGGACGAGAGGATCCCTTTGCGGCGGCAGCTCGATCGATTACCGTTAGCTTTCTGGCAATTCTATCCCTTGGGCCGTTTATGGTCGGTTTGTCAGGCATGGTCATGTGGGGATTTTTAGGCATCGGTATGGCGGCCCGCAAACATTACTTACTTCAAGGATCGAAGCTGCCATGATCGATCTGTTGATATAACGTGAGGGGCGTGCTGCAGGTGTAATGCTGTCTAGCACGGGAATCCCTAAGAATCAGACGCTTATTCTACTATCATGACTCATTTTGAGCCCCACAGCCATGCGTATTCTCCATATCCTGAGCCACGTTCGGCAAACAGGAAACGGCATTGTCAATGTTGCGGTAGATTTGGCTTGCCTGCAGGCTGCCAACCATCAGGTCTGTGTTGCCTCTATTGGTGGCAGCTATGAGGATCTTTTAAGCCATTATGATGTGCAGCATATTCCCCTAGATCAGACGCGATCGCCCCTCTGCTTGCTCAAAGCCATTTGGAACTACATTCAGCTCATTCGCAGATTTAAGCCTGATATTGTCCATGCCCATATGATGACCGGCGTCGTCTTGGCCCATGTCCTCAAGTGGTCTGGATCATATGCACTGGTTGCTACAGTTCACAATGAGTTTCAGCGCAGTTCTATCCTCATGGGCTGGGGCGATCGCGTGATTGCGGTGAGTCATGCGGTTGCCCAGGCGATGATGGTTCGCGGTATTGCGCCCTGTAAGCTCAAAGTGGTGTGGAATGGCACCTTGGGTAGCCCTCGCACCTTGCCAATTCAGGACTATACACCGGCGGTGCTCCAGCATCCGGCCATCGTGACGGTGTGTGGAATGACGGTACGGAAGGGGATTGCGGATTTAATCACGGCGTTTGAACAGGTGGGCAGTCGGTTAACCGATGCCCATTTGTATTTAGTGGGTGATGGGGGCGATCGCCACCAATTTGAACAGCAGGCCCAAGCCACCAGCGTCAGCGATCGCATTCATTTTGAAGGATTTCAACACCATCCCCAAGCCTATTTTCGATCAGCAGATATTTTTGTGTTGGCGTCCCATGATGAACCCTTTGGCCTGGTATTATCAGAGGCACGGGAGGCGGGCTGTGCGATTGTGGCCAGCCAGGTGGGCGGCATTCCTGAGGTGTTAGAACAGGGCAGGGCGGGGCTGCTTGTTCCCCCTGGATCCCCGGAGGCTCTAGCCTCGGCCCTAGTGCAATTGTTGACAGATGAGTCCCTGATATCTCGACTGCGATCGCAGGCTGTACAGAATCTTGACTGGCTACAGGCGGAGGATATGAATCGTAAAACATTAGGGGTTTATGAGGAGCTAATTAAATAAGTCATGATGTTCATTGACCTTGCTTTTTATCTATAGTTAATCCGATGAAAATTTTACAGATTGGTAAAGGTTGGTTTCCGGAGGAGCCCGGCGGGCTAAATCGCTATTTTTATGACTGTGTCCATGCCTTACCTCCGGTGGGCATTGAGGTGCAGGGGCTGGTGGCCGGCAGCGATCGCCCTTCCCAAGACTCCCATGGGCAGGTGCAGACCTTTGCCTTCGCCAAGGCGTCGCTGCCAAAACGCTGGCTAGGAGCACGACGCTGGATGGCGCAGCAATCTGACCTGCCGCCCCTAGTGGTCTCTCACTTTGCCCTGTATACCTTTCCTATTCTCAACCAACTAGGCGATCGCCCCTTAGTGATCCATTTCCATGGCCCTTGGGCGTTGGAGGGGCAGGCGGAGGGTGCGAAGGCGATCGCGGTGCGGTTCAAGACATGGCTAGAGCAAACCTGCTACCGGCGGGCGGTGGTGTTCATCGTGCTCTCCCAAGCCTTTCGCGATATTTTGCATCACAGCTATGGTGTGCCCCTAGAGACAATTCAGGTGGTGCCGGGGGGGGTGGATCCTCAGCATTTCCACACGGGACTATCGCGGCAGCAGGCGCGGGAAAAGCTGGGCTGGGAGAGCGATCGCCCCACGATTATTGCTGTACGTCGCTTGGCCAAACGCATGGGTCTGGAAAACTTAATTCAGGCGATCGCCCAGGTGCGAGATCAGTACCCGGATATTGCCGTGAAGATCGCCGGTAAGGGCTCCCTCAAGGATGCCCTCCAGCAGCAGATCGAGGCCCTAGACTTGACCCATCAGGTGCAGCTCCTGGGCTATGTGCCTGACGAGCACCTGCCGCTGATCTATCGCGCTGCTGATTTCTCCATGGTGCCCACGGTGTCCCTAGAGGGGTTTGGCTTGATTGTGGTGGAATCGCTGGCGGCGGGTACACCGGTGCTAGGCACACCCATTGGCGGCATTCCTGAAATTTTGCGACCCTTTTCGTCGGATCTGGTGCTGGAGGGATCGGAGCCGGCCCAGTTGGCTCGGGGTATTTTGCAGGCGCTGTCGGGAGAGCGATCGCTGCCGGATGACGTGGCCTGCCAGACCTATGTGGCGGAGAATTTTGCTTGGCCGTTGATTGCCACAAGGCTGAAATCGATCTATGAAGCGGCTTATGAAGCGGCTAAGAGGACGGTGGCATGAACCTTGCATCTAATGTTGTACAAACGCCATCGCCAACCCGGCGGCGGGTGTTGTTTGTCGATCATGCAGCGGTGATGGGCGGCGCGGAGTTAAGTCTGTTGGATCTGGCGATCGCCTACCGAGACACCAGTCGAGTGCTGCTGTTTGACCAAGGCCCGTTCCGGGAGCGACTGGAGGGAGCCAACGTTCCCGTTCAGGTGATTGCTGCACCGGCCTCACTGCTGTCGGTGAAGGCGTCGGGAGGCTTGAGTGCGCTGAAGGCGATGCCGGGGCTGGGCTGGATGGCGCGGCGGATTGTGGAGCAGAGTCGAGATGTGGATCTGATCCATGCCAATTCCCAAAAAGCTTTTGTGGCCGCGGCCCTAGCCCGTCTGATGGGAGCGCCGCCGGTGGTGTGGCATCTGCGGGATATTCTCACCGCTGGTCACTTTAGCGCCATGAATCGTCGGCTGGCGATCGCCCTGGCCAATGCCCAAGCCAGTCAGGTGATGGTCAACTCCCAGGCGACGGGGGAGGCTTTTGTGGCGGCGGGAGGACGGCCCAACCTGGTCCACCTGGTTTACAACGGTCTGTCTGCCCAACCCTTTGATGCCGTCAGTGAGGAGCAGGCGATCGCCCTCCGCCAGGAGTTGGGTCTAGGGGCCGACGTACCGATCATTGGCAGCTTTAGCCGCTTGTCCTACTGGAAGGGGCAGCATGTCTTGCTGGAGGCGGTGCGATCGCTGCCCGAGGTGCAGGTGCTGCTGGTGGGCAAATCGCTGTTTGGCGAAGATGAGTATGTGGCTCAGCTTCAGGACTTGGCGGCATCGCCTGAGCTGGCGGGACGAGTCCACTGGATTGGTTTCCGCACCGATATCCCAGCGCTGATGAAAGCCTGCTCCATCGTGGCCCATACCTCAACGGAACCGGAACCCTTCGGACGGGTGATCGTGGAAGGGCAGTTGGCCCAGCGTCCGGTGATCGCTACGGCGGCGGGCGGCGCGGTGGAGCTGGTGGAAGATGGCGTCACAGGGCGACTGGTGCCACCTAAGGATGCGATCGCCCTCCGGCAAGCAATTCAAGACATCTTAGAGCATCCGCAGCAGACCGCGGATCTGGCCCAGCGCGGCTATGACCATGCCAAAGCCACCTTTTCCCTAGAATCGCTGCTCACCAACTTTGACCATGCCTTGAGTCTCATCTGATCCCGTGATCTCACTTGCCCTATCGTTTGGAGAACAGAACTATGTCCCGTCTGCGTCGCTTGTCTCCACGGTATGCCCGACTGCGCTGGTCAGGCTGGCGGTTGATCACCTTCGTCTTGGTGGCTGTTCTGGTGATCAAAGGCTGTGCTAGCGAGTCCCTGTCCTCTAATTCTGCAACCAGCGAGTCGGGAGCGATCGCCCCTTCCGCTATGACCTCGTCTACCATCGCCACCTCAACAGAGTTCCTGAACAGCTCGGGGGATCTACCGGACTTTCTGCCCCCAGCCGACACCTTTGACGACCGGGCCCGCCAGTTGATTGAGTACCACGCCACCCATCCCCCCAATCGCGATCGCACCAGTGACCCCACGGGCTACGTCAAGTCGGGCGTCTACACCGCCATGGCCCTCTACGCTTCTGGGGACATCGACGGCGGCAATCGCATGGCCGATGATCTGTTCTCCAACCCCCACAGCGCCTCCATGTTTTTGGTGATGGCCGGCATGGACTTGTATATGCGCTACAAGGACGTGATGCCCGAGGAGATCCACGCCAAAGCCCGACGCTTCATCACCAGCTTTGACGACTACACCGGCGGCACCACCGAAAACCACGGCATCATGTTCGCCACCGGTGGCTACCTGGCCGCCCAAGAATGGCCTGACTGGGAGCGGGCAGATCAGGTGCGAGACCAGACGCGATCGCACCTCTACGACTTTGTCGAAAACGTCAGCCTCCACGGGGTGGTTGAGCATGACTCCCCCATCTACCATGTCTTTTTTATCAACAGTCTGCTGTCGCTCCATGACCACGCCACCGATCCCGAGATGCAGCAGCGGGCCAAGGTGGGGCTAGAGCTCCTGCTCACCTCCATGGCTCCCGAATGGCTGCATGGCTACTGGCCCACCGCCACCCTGCGCACCGTGTCCTTCACCCACGATCCCAATCGGTTGATTTCCCTGACGGGGCCGGTCGGCTGGCTCTACTGGGGTGGCTCAGACATGCCCGTGCCGGAAGATGGCTGCGCGATCATGAGCGCCGTGTCGGACTATCGTATTCCGGAAGTTCTGCGCTATATCGGTCAGGATCGCCGCCGTCCCTATGTGCATCGAGAAACCCACGGGCAGCGCTTCAACCGCGACGATAAGTATCGCAAATCCACCTACATGGATCGGCAGTACGCCCTGTACAACCAGTTTGATGGCTATGGCGACCTAGCTTGGCATGATCAGCTTCAGCGCATGGGTGTGGTATGGGTGTCCGATGCTCCCGGCGCAACCTTTGTGGTGAAAAATCCAGTTGAAGGGGTGCGGGGCGATACGCGCCACGGCCAGGTGTTGCTCCACCAACGGGCCATGATTGGGGTCTACGAGAGCACCATGACCGGATTTTTGCCGGACACAGCGGCGGTGGTGGAGCAGGTGGAAGATGACGGCTGGTTGTTTATCCATGGCGGCCCTATGCTGCTGGCCTTCAAGAGCGTTCAGGGGTATGACTGGCAGGAGACGATTGATCTCTACGGCACACCCTTTGCCTCGTTCCACAGTGACGCTGACCGCAATGGCTTTGTGATTCAAACCGCACCGGTGGAAGACTTTGCCGGCGAGTCTCCCCGTCAGGAACTGGATGCCTTTGCTGAGGCGGTGAAAACTCGCACGGTGATTGACGACTCGCGGGTGGATCAAAGCCGGCCGGCCCTCACCTTCACCGCCCTATCTGGGGATGTGTTGGCTCTGGAATTCAACCGCGATCGCTCCATTAATGGCGAAGTGGTGGATTATTCGACCTGGCCGCTGTTTGAAAACCCTTGGATGACCTCTGAAGCTGGGGAATGGCTAGAGATGCGCTATGGCGACCTGATGCGTAACTATAATTTTCAAGACTGGACGATTACTGACACAACGGCCAGTGCGCCCGCCTCGTGAGGGGCGATCGCTGCCATGGCTACCCTGGTTTTCTTGCGTTTCGTCGGCAAGAAGCTCCGCAGGGGTGAGACAATAAGAGGCGGCACAGACGATGGTGGAGATAGATCTGCACCAGAAAGCCTGTTACAATTTGATACCGCTTTGGTATGGCGAGGGGGGATGCTCGGGGGCGATCGCTCTCCATCCACCCCCATCTTGTTGCCCACTGGATACTCCTGCAAGGACAAGCAAACTCATGGATCAAGAGAGAACAGTACCCGTCTTTACGCCCAAGCCTGGGGCGATTACCCGCGACGACGGGCTGATCGTCTACGAAGATATGGTGCTCGGGCGCTTTTTTGAAGACAAATGTGCCGAGATGTACTATCGCGGCAAAATGTTCGGGTTTGTTCACCTCTATAACGGTCAAGAAGCCGTTTCCTCAGGTGTGATCAAGGCCCTGCGGTCAGATGACTTCGTGTGTAGCACCTACCGCGACCACGTCCATGCTTTGAGTGCTGGGGTGCCTGCCCGAGAAGTGATGGCGGAACTGTTTGGTAAGGCCACAGGCTGCAGCAAGGGACGGGGCGGTTCTATGCACCTGTTTTCTGCAGAACATAACTTGCTGGGTGGCTATGCCTTTGTGGCTGAGGGCATTCCCGTGGCGACTGGGGCCGCTTTTCAGGCGAAGTATCGCCGGGAAGCTCTGGGAGACGCAAAGGCTGATCAAGTTTCCACCTGCTTCTTTGGGGATGGTGCGTCGAACAACGGTCAGTTTTTTGAATGCCTGAACATGGCGGCGCTGTGGAAGCTGCCGATCATTTACGTGGTGGAAAACAACAAATGGGCGATCGGCATGGCCCACGATCGCGCCACCTCTCAGCCAGAAATCTACAAAAAAGCCAGCGTCTTCAATATGGTGGGCGTTGAGGTAGACGGTATGGATGTGCTAGCGGTGCGGGCTGTGGCCCAAGAAGCCGTTGAACGGGCGCGAGCTGGGGAAGGGCCCACGTTGATTGAAGCGCTCACCTATCGCTTCCGCGGCCACTCCTTGGCGGATCCGGATGAATTGCGCAGTAAACAGGAGAAAGACGCCTGGTTCTCCCGCGATCCGATCAAGCGTCTGGGCACCTACCTGGTGGATGAAGAGCTGGCGACTGAGGCGGAACTGAAAGCGATCGAAAAGCGCATTCAGGCGGAGATTGATGAGGCGGTGCAATTCGCCCAAGACAGTCCTGAACCCGACCCCAGCGAACTCTATCGCTACGTGTTTGCGGAAGACTAGGATGCGATCGCCCTCAATCCCTAAGTAGGGTGCTGTTAGGTGAAGCCGTAACGCACCGCCTCATACTGGAGGCGTTACGCTGTTGCTTTAGCGAAGCCATACCGCAGGCTACACGCATCCTACTAACTGGGACATCCTGCCTTCGATCCCCCGCTTCGCTGCCCCCTTGGCAAGGGGGCGACCAACATCTGGGTGCTGCCACAGGCTTGAATGAATCGTGTGTCTAACCGGATTTGATATAAGT
>RECH01000164.1 GCA_007694125.1 Leptolyngbya sp. DLM2.Bin15 | reverse complement strand
CTGTTCATAGCCGTGCGATCGCCCTTAGGAGATTTGGATGGGGGGAGCTAATCCCCCCCACTGCTTCCCTCTACTCTTGGGAAAGGTCTAGGGAGAAGGCTTTTGAGGATCTAGCAGGTCGTTTTGCAGGCAGGTGTTCTGCAGAGCGATCGCCCTGCCAAATTGAGAACCATGATTCAGCATAGGCTTCCAGAACTCCTTTCTTGTGCAGAAGTTCTGGATCATCTAGGTTGTTCTATGGAGGGCTATAGATCTACAGAGAATCAAGCTAGGGATGAACAACACGTCAAAAGATTGTCTGAATTTAGATGAATGATGACCCTGGCTCATATTCATACGTAAACCTGGGGATCCATATTTTCTTAATGTTTCAGTGCATACAGTTTTGCTTGATCCCCGTTTATTATTTATATAAATCCCCTTTGTTCACTCATCAGGTTTAGTGCTTCTTGACTGAAGATTTATAGGTTTCCGTATGATCCCCAGTTTAAGTTGTCAGGTTTTTAATTGTTAGCCTTTATACAGATTTTCAAAGATCTAGCAAGACCTAAATAAAACTTAAATTAGATCTTTAGACAGATGTTTTGCTGCAGCGGCGATGTCATGATAAATTATGTCGGTTGTCTGCGATCCCAAGCGGCAAGAGTCATACTATCTGGCATGGGATCAATTTGAATATTGCATCCTTGGTTCTACTGTCTTCTTGTTCAGGAGACCTATAAAAGACACGATTTTTATCGGAACGTTGGAGATATCAGGGTACTAAAGTTTCGCTCAATTTAAGATCAACTTTTTTGGGTATAGCCTCCTAATTCTAGGCAGTCACACTCTTTGCCATATAGCCATGGATCTATACGGGATCAATGCTCTGTGGCTAAATGCCCTGTCTACTGCTCCAGTTGTCAATTGCACAAGTTTTGAGGAATTTTTAAAATGCAAGCCATTCAAATCATCCGTTGTCCGAATTGTGGCAGTTTGGCAGAACGTTTTCATGTCTTGGGCAGTCATACGCTGCAGGTTCAAACCCAATGTGCGACCTGTGACTATTTAATGATCACCTGTTCACAAACGGGGAATGTGGTTGAAGCCTATGCGCCAGGGCTACCCATGCGATCCTAGGGAGCCGGCAACCTATAGGTCTGAATACCCGATGAAGGTTGGATTGATTCGGAAGCAGTTTCAGTTCAGGACATAGCACTATCGTTAGATGCCGGGTAGGATTTAGCTAGCGATCGCTTCCATGTACTGCTTTGCACCCAAGACCTTATGACGGTTGACTCTGATTCTCCCTCGTCTAATGCTGCTGTCAACCCCTCTGAACCTGTCCATGGATCAGAGGGGTCAATGCTGTTAACGGATACTCCGCATGAGGATCCGTCGCCTTCCCCTACCGCTAATGTCGATACACCGCCCCTGACACCATTGGTTGAGCCTAGGGTCGATCGGGTTGAACCCTTGCTGACCAGTGAATGGTTGCCATCGCGTACAGCCCTCTTTGCGATTGCCCTCAGTGTGGCTGTCCTCAGCCTGCTAATTAACAGTGCCATCTTAGGGTTGGCCAGCGCTGGCATCCTGTTGATTCTGTCCCTAACGGTGATCGGGCCAGCGCTGTATGACGTGGTGGCTACTGTTCTATCGCCCCAACAGCGATCGCTCTTGTTGGCAACTGCTAGCCTCATCCTGGCCCTGGGGATGCTGTTGCGGTTTGCGGCATGGGGGCAGGGGCTCTCTCGCTGGGCGGCTACTCAGGTGAACTGGGAAGCGGTGGGTGCGTTGGGAGACGCTTTTGGAGCCTTAGGACAAATTTTAATCGCGGTGCTGGCAGTCTATATTGCTTGGCGGCAATATGTGATTTCTAAGGATTTGACGATTCAGCAAAATACAATTACCCAGCAGCAGACGATTGATTCCTACTTTCAGGGCATTTCTGATCTAGTGCTGGATGAAGAAGGTCTGCTGGAAGATTGGCCCCAAGAAAGGGCGATCGCTGAAGGTCGTACGGCGGCCATCCTCAGCAGTGTTGATGCTGGCGGCAAGGCCAAGATCGTTCGTTTTCTGTCCCAATCACGATTGTTGACACCTCTGAGGCGCGATCGCCGTCTAGGACGGGCCATTCTCGACGGATCTGGAGGTTATCAAGAAGATCGAGATGAAGGTGTACGGGTGATTGATCTAGGTGTCATGCTAGCTGGTGCTGATCTATCCGGCAGTGATCTCCGGTGGACTGATCTGAGCGAAGTTAACCTCATTCGCGCCAATCTTAGTCACTGCGACCTGGTGAAGACCAACTTCGCCCGTACAATTCTCTGCGATGCCGACATCACCGGATCCGATCTCATGGGTGCCCGACTCTACTATGGTGTTGCAGCAACGGCCACTCCCCGCACCCGCAGCGATCGCCCCAACTATCAGACCGGGGCGTTCACCGGAGCCGTGATCGAAAATGCCAACCTCAGCCAGGTTAGCCGGTTATCTGAAGAGCAGCGGTACTACTGCTGTGCTTGGGGCGGCAGCAAAACTCGCGCCACCGTGCCCGGCGGCTGCAACGGCATTCCCAATCATCTGGGGCGTTAGGTGCTAGATCAGCTCGTAGAATTGATCCTGGGCCTGTTCCTGTAGCGCTTCTAGATCTTCCTCAGACAAGCGCTTCACGTAGTTGACCTTCACCTCTTCCAAAAACATGCCCAAGAGCGACTCAATTTCCTCAACTGTTTGTTCTTGGCTGATGGCTTCTTGGCGACTGGCTTTGATAAAGCTAGTAATCACATTGCGGCTGAGTTCTGCTCCCTTCTCATCCTCCATCACAGACCTGAGGATGGCATAAATACGATCAGATAGTTGACTGACCATCCCATTCACCAGTTGATCAGAACTGCGCTCAAAGTTGGGAAGGTTGATTAGCCCTTGATACAGCGGTGTTCCTTGAAAAGCAGAGGTCACGCTATGGCTAAGTAGGGCATCGATCTCAGGTTTCACCTGGGGGAGCACATGATCCAGCACCAGCTCAGACACATGCTGGGAGATCACCTCCATTTCGTTGATGCCGTTGAGATTGACGTAGCTTTTAGTGTTGCTGGACTGTAGTAAAAACTGACGCACCTCTCCATCACGAATCAGGTTCTGAATCTGATCGATGGTGCGTAGGATGACAATTTCTGTGAGTTCAATGGCGAAGTGGGTCACCAAGGCGCGGCGAATGCGGTTGGTCACAAAGGCAATGTTAACAAGCTTGGCCTGACCTAAACGCACGGTCACCGGGATAACGCGCAACCACCGCCAAAGGGGAATGAAGAAGAAGAGATCATACCAGCGCCAAATGATGGCATCTAGCCAGTTGGTACCGTTATAGCGACGGCTGAGGTAAATGGTGCGCAGCAAAAATTCTAGGCCCAGCACTCCAATAAACCAGCGATCGATCAACCAAAAGTCATCCGTGGGGCGTCCATCTTCACCAATCCCACGAAAGTAGTTGGTGGCAATTAACGGCGCAATATCCTCGCGAAAAAAGCGCATGGAGTCTGACCATCCAGCTTCACTGAGGTAGGTGGTGGTCCAAAATTCGTTAAACGCCTGCTTGGCTGAATCGTTATCGGTGCGATCGCGCATCCGGTTTTTGATGCGTTCTAAGGTACCCGATTTATTGGCGATCGCAAAGGGATTTTCATCCACCATCTCATCACTGAGAATGCGCAGATTCTCCAGCAATTCCCCAGCCCGGCTGGATGAAAGCCCTTGCTCTGCTACCTGGGCCTCTAACTCGGCCACGGTTTCTAGGTAGGCTGTGGTTGCTCGATGGGGCTCCATCCCCTTGAAGCGCTCACCGTAGGTGGCGGTGAACTCTGGAAAATTGCGCAGGTAGAAATCACGGAATGGAACATAGCTGAGGTCAAAAGCCAAGAGTCCCAAGTTGACTAAGGCGAGCATCGCCATGCCGCGCTCAAACCAAAGATTTTTGTGTAGGCTACGCTTGCGAGCTGGTCGAGATAAAGCCATGGCAATGTAAATGGGACGATGTAAATAGGACGATATAGCGGGGATTCCGTAAAACCAACCCCCTGCTTAGTGTAAAAGATTCCCCTCCCCCCTGAGACCTGCCTTCTGACGGAAACCTAGGTTACGATAATGAAAGTAACGTAACAAATCTCAATCTTTTGCCAAACCTATGCAATCTATCCTAACTCCGGTTTCTGGGCACACATGGCAGTGGCGAGATCAATCTATCTACTATGTGAAAGCTGGGCAACGGCAGGGACAGCGGCCACCCCTGTTGCTTGTCCATGGGTTTGGGGCCTCCACCGACCACTGGCGGAAGAACGTGGCGGAGTTGCAGCAAGATTTTGAGGTTTGGGCCATTGACCTGTTGGGATTTGGGCGATCGGCAAAACCAGCCATGCAGTACAGCGGTGACCTCTGGCGCGATCAGCTCTATGACTTCATCACCGAGGTGATTCAAGTTCCGGCGGTGCTGGCGGGCAATTCCTTGGGCGGCTATGCCTGTCTCTGTGTGGCGGCCCAGCGATCCGATGCTGTACAGGGTTTGGTTTTGCTCAATAGCGCCGGGCCGTTTACCAGCAGCACGCCGACAGCAGCGAAGCCAAACCTCGGCAGGGCTATTCGGCAAACGATTCAATCGGTCTTGCTGCAGCCGGTGCCTAGCTATCTCCTCTTTCAATACAGTCGGCGGCGATCGACGATTCGTAAAACTTTGGAGAAAGTCTATCTCGACAAAACGGCAGTTACCGATCAACTGGTGGAAGACATTTATCGTCCTTCCTGCGATCGCGGTGCGGCTCAGGTGTTTGCCTCCATCTTTAAGTCGCCCCAGGGCGAAAAGGTGGATGTGTTGCTCCAGCAGCTAGCCTGTCCGTTGCTGATGCTGTGGGGTGAGGGCGATCCTTGGATGAATACCCGCGATCGCAGCGCTCAGTTTAAGCAGTACTACCCCCATCTGACGGAGCACTATCTCCAAGCTGGCCACTGTCCCCATGATGAGGTGCCGGAGCAGGTGAATGCGTTGCTGAAGGATTGGGTGTTGGCGCTGGCGGCATGATTCTACATCCCAGGCTAATCTGTCGGGGTTGAATCTATCTTATTCGCCATAAGTATTTTATCTCGAAATGATGCTGAGTCATGCTGCCATTCAGCATCATTTCGATTGAGATTTCAGAGCCGCTAGTCAAACGTGATGCCGACTAGCGTAGTTTATCCAGCCATAGGGTCTCGTCATCGCATCTTCGAACTCAGGTCTAGTCCAAAGGCTGAGATCCTGATTCAGCACGGCCCTTTTCCAGATCTAGAAGGGGGTAAATATGACGGAGGAGGGTGATCTAGAGGTTGATCAACGGCGGCGGTTATATCTGGGGTGTCACCGGATCGGCGATCGCATACAGAATCTCTTCTTGCTGGATCTCATAGCTAGGATCCACCCAGGCGATCGCTGCCCTTGTGACGATTCCGTTCTCTAGGGTCACCAACGACATATTGCGCAGCCAGCCCGAGCTGGTGGCAACGATCCGGGGTACGCTGGCGGCATTGAGATAGATGGTGTCGTCTTGCTGCAGTAAACGGTCTCGTAGCCGTTTTTTGGTGTGGCGTAGGCTGTGGTGCATATGCCCAAAGGCGACTAGGGGAACAGATTTGCCCCATTGCTTAGCTTGGGCGATCGCTTCTGTAAAATCCGGGTCACCATAATCACCGCCCATGGGCAGCCAATCGCGACCACAGGGCGATTCAGGGCGATCGCCTAACCCTGCTGGGCCGCAGTGGCCCATAAAAATGACGACCTCTTCGCTGGTTTGCTGGGTGGCAGCTCCAATTTTTTCGATGGAGGCTGCAAAACTTTCCACGCCGTAGCGATCGCGATAGAAAGACTTGTTGCGCCAGTCTGGGCCACCCCAGCTAAAGGGGCGGCTACCGACAATGCTCAGCCCTAAGTCTGGAAAATCGAGCTTGCCATAGCCCACGTGGGCCGCGCCTAGAAGATCAAGCTGTTGCTGCACCCGATCTTCCAGCTTGCGATCGTAGGGACATTTGCGTCGCCCCCAAGCGGTGGCCGTATGCCAGGCATCATGGTTCCCTAAGATAACGGCCTTGGGCAAGGCCATCTCCGCCACCGATCGCACCACCGATACGGCTTCGTTGCCAAAATCGCCAACCAGCAGCACCAGATCAACCCCGAGGTGGCGCAGGGCTTGTTCGTCGTGGGTGTCCCATTGATCATGGACATCGCCAATGACCGCGAGGGTGAGCGATCGCCCCCTAGTAGGCAAGGGCGATCGGGAGAGGGGAGGCGTTAGAGAGTCAGTCATTCACTTGGCTTGCACAATGGGCATGGCGGCATCCCCTCACCGCTGCGAGGGCTAGGAAAATGCGCCATTCCTATCCTAACCTTCCCCTTCGGCATCTCAGGCAGCAATACCTTAATAGGCAGGTTCACTGCGCATGGATTTGGCCTTAGATTTAGCCCGAGCGGCGCTCTTTTTCAGGGCATCTAGACGGGATTGATATTTGCGGCGAGCGCGTTTTTTTGGCGTTTGCTCCACCAACACCTTGAGGGCGCTTCCCAGGCTCTTATAGGCATTGGGCAGGGTATAGCCAAACCGAGTGGCCAGGGCGATCGCTTTTTCATCGGCATCAATGGCTTCCCGCAACACCTTACTGCCGTTGTTGCGTTGATAGAGACGGAATCCTGAGAAGCCGCAGAGCGCTAGGGCTAGGACGAGGAGTAGACCATCCTGCACCCACAGTTCTCCCACCGCACCCCCAAGACCAATGGCAAGGGCCGCCATTTCCCAGCCATCCCGAGGAATGGTGTCATTTTGGATGCGGGCGACTTCGTGCCAAAACAGTAAATTACGCTGATCAATGGCCAGGGCATCCCACTTTTCTAAGTCGATTTGCACCTCAACCTGATCTTTACCAATTTCTTCGGAGGTGATCAGCGGTGGTGTTACATCAATGGCGGCTTCAACGGTGACCCAACTCCTCAGTTCAGGGGGGAGGAGGCCTTTGAGGCGACGTAACTCGCTTAGATCTGACCGGGCTGTGGAACTGGCAAATGAGGTCATATACCTAACCTTCGACTATGAGATAACCGGGTTCGGTGTGCATCATAACGATCGCACCTTACCCCAACTGTAGCCCTGCATACGAGACAAGGATTGCTACCAACGTTCAGGAGCATCTGGGGAGCGATCGCCCTCACCCTACATCTATCCTATCGTATGAACTCGCTACTCAGGAGGACGACGGCGCTGGAGTGCTTGGCCGCAGGGCTTGCCGGAGATCGTCGGCTTGCCGGAAGGCCTGCTGAGCAGCATCTTCCTGTCCGGCAAAGCGCAGGGCAGAGCCGCGGCCTGTCCAGGCTTGGATGCTCTTGGGATCCAGGGCGATCGCGTAGTCATAGGCAGCGATCGCCTCGGCATGGCGATCGAGGGAGAGCAACACCATGCCCTGAATGTGCCATCCCTCAAGGGACGTGGGATCAAGATTGAGAACCTCCTGGGTTGTGGCTAGGGCTTCGTCGAACTGGCCCAATCGCCACAGGACGCGACTGCGTTGGGTCAACAGATCCAGTTTCAGGGAACGGGACGGGTTGTGGCTGAGCGCTTGGTCATAGGCTGCGATCGCCTCGGCTTCCTGCCCGGTCAAGCTGAGAATCTGTCCTTGCTGCAGCCAAAGATCAGGGGATTGGGGCTGAACCTCTAGGGCTTGGGTGATGGCCGCTAGGGCCTCTCCCGTCCGACCCAACTGGCCTAGGGCTACCGCTCGATGGCCCCAAGCTGGCCCATGGCTGGGCTGGTGGCTGATCACCTGATCGGCGGCAGCGATCGCTTCGTCGTAGCGCTGCAGGCCAAGATAGGCTTGGGACTGGGCGGCCCAGGCTTCGGTGATTCCTGGCTCGCCCCATTGTCCATCGCCCTGGAGGGCCTGCTCGACGGCCACCAAGGCGGCTTGAGATTGGTCGAGGCGATTGAGCACCGTGGCCTGATGCAGCCAAGCCAGGGAAGACTTGGGAGCCAGTTGGGTGGCTTGCTGGAGGGAGATGAGGGCCGCATCGAACCGATCCAAGCGTTCTAGAAGCACACCGCGATGAGTCCATAATGACGCCTGTCCGGGTTCGAGGGCGATCGCTTGGTCGTAGGCGGCTAGGGCATCGGTGGGACGTTCAAGCTGGGTGAGCACCAACCCGCGATGGTACCAAGCTAGGGCGGGGGAGGTGTCGCCCCACTGGCGATCTAGCTCTAGGGCGCGATCGCAGGAAGCTAGGGCCGTTTCGGTTTGCCCCAGGCCCAGCTCCCCTCGACAGCGATAGGTGAGCGCTAGGGAATGGTCGGGGTCTTGGGCCAGGATCTGATTGAAGTCGGCGATCGCCTGGTCGTAATCACCTGCTTGCAAATAGAGTAAACCTCGATGTTGGTAGGCCAAGGCAGGGGAGCGATCGCCCCACTCTTGGTTTAGTTCTAGGGCGCGATCGCAATCCCGCACAGCACTGATCACATTGCCATGGCGGGCATAGGCACTGCAGCGATCGGTGAGCACCTGGGACGAGTTCGGCTCATGGTGCAGCACATAGGTGAGGGCAGCGATCGCTTCTGGATAGCGCCCCAAGGCCATCAGCAAGCGTCCCCGACTCAGCCAGGCTTCGGCATTACGCGGATTGATGGAGATGGCGCGATCGCAGGTGGCTAAGGCCTGACCATAGTCGCCTTGATCGATTAGAGCCTGACAGTCTTCTAGCCAGCCTACAAAGGATTGGGAATCTCGATCTGCTAAGGGCTGGGGCGCTTGAGATAGTTCCACTACCGGCGTGGTGGACGGCAGGAAAGGCCCATCGGGCACCTCCGGCAGGGGCGGCAAACTGGGCAGGGCTACGGCCTGCAAGGTGGGTGCTTCTCCGCAGGAGTCTTTGCAAGGATCCAGGCTCGTGGACGTGGCGGCGACTTGCACGGTGGGCAGGGCCTGCACCGCTGCATCTACACCCGACGTGGCTGCGGCCATGACTACGGTTTCTGACCCTGGTATCTCTACACCATCGGCCCCATCGGCACCAAACGGCTCCACCGCCACCCACTGGTGATCCAGAAAGCGACGCTGCTCAAAATGCAGGTGGGGCCCGGTGGAGTTGCCCGTACTCCCCACCTTGCCCAGCAAAGCACCACCCTCAACGCGCTGCCCTGGCTCCACCAAAATTTTGGATAAGTGGGCATAGAGGGTCTGCTGGGAGGAGCCATGATCGACTACCACCGTCAACCCATAGCCTCCCATCCAGCCCGCCGACTGCACCTGTCCGGTGGCGGCGGCTAAAACGGGGGTACCTTCTGGTGCGCCAAAGTCTACGCCTTCATGGAAGCGGCGATCGCCCGTGATGGGGTGAATGCGCCAACCAAACGACGAGGTGACCGGCGCGTCGATGGCCAGGGGAAAGCGCCAGGTGCCGGTAGCCAGTTGCCCAAGGGGAGAGGTGGGGGCGATCGCTCCTGAAGCGGTGGCCTTAGCAGCGGGATAGAGAACCTTGGTGGTGGTGAATTTGGGAAAGGGGCAGGCGGCATCGAGGGACGAACCGTCATCCCCCCGCCGATGGCGCTGTAGACGCTCCGCCATGCGCTGGGCCAGGCTCGGAATGGGTACTGCCTGAGGCGATCGCCCGCAGGTATTTTGGGTGCGCACCATGGGATCTGAGTCGGGGAGGCGATCGCCCGACTGGGCCACAACCTTGGCCAAACCACTGCCCTGCCGCCACTGATCCACCGGTTGCGGTGCAGGCACGGCTACAGGGCGATCGTAGGAGGAAACGACGGGCGCAGGTTCTAAGGATGGCAACGGGGCCGGCGGTTCCTTGGGTTCCTCAATGGTCGGCTGGGGCGATCGCTCCTGCCGATCCTGGATGGGCTTATCCTCCAAGGAATTGTCTACCTCAACCGCCGGTTCCTCAGCCTGCTCCTGAACCTCCAGCTCCTGATTCTCCACCGGGGAAAATTCTTGATACACCTCTCCCTCAGGGGGCACGATCCCCGTTCCCATAGACTCGAACTCTGATGCCTGACCCGGATACACGGGAATGGGCTCTGGGGGAGCGTCTGGTAAGGTCTGGCTGTCGGCAGTTGCCCCTTGTACGCCCCAAGCGATCGCGGTCAACGTGCAAGCCGTCACCTGTGAAGCACGCATATCCTCGTCTATCTCCGATGCAAGCTGCTTCCTTCCTACATTCCATGCAGCCCATTATCAGGATGAGAGGCGATGGACAGCAGGCATAAAAATGGGCTGCTTCTCCCGCGCCGCAGCCCGATCAAAACAACCCGATCGCTTACTCAGGGTTAGGACTACCCTTGGGCATAATCCTCTAGGTGGCGAGTGATGCCATCCACCATGCTTTCATTGGCATTAAAGGCTTGATCCACGGTTGCTTCAACGCGCTTCACCGTTTCGTCTGATACCCCCAACAACGTGACCAAGTTTTGATAGGCGATCGCCTCTTCTTCATTGATTTTGTCTTCCCCAGGCGATCGGGAACTACAGCAAATCACCTCATAGCCCAGCCGCAAGACCAGTTCTTTATCCTCATCGGTCTGGATTTTAGGCGTCAGTTCAGCCAAGGGAATATTTTGCGTGACATATTCCTGGAGCTCTTGGCGAAGCTGGCGCTGCTGGGGTGCATCATCGGCAAAAATACCGCTGAGTTGGTCTAGCATGATATCCACTTCCTCCTGGGCCAAGCTGCCGTCAGACCAAGCCATGGATGCCGCAATGCGGAGAATGTTCATCTGGCGGGGCGTAATCGGTGGCGGTGGAGGGGGTTGTAAAGGCATAGGTATTCTCCCAAATAGTATGATCTGCTATTCCCAAGGATCTATGGGGCAATGCATGACAATCGAACACCCGATGTCTGGGCATTAGATTTGCTTCCATGAACCTATGGGCCTAGGCTATCACGGGAATTTAGGGCAGGGACGATTGCTTAAGCTTCTTATTGATTCGGTGTTGATCAGGTTGGATCGAGTCATGTCTGTCATGGTCGGTGGTCAAGACCTTGAGCGATCGCCCCTGATGGCATCCTATGGGAGATCATGGGAGCGATCGCTGGAACTGCTGGCACATCGGGTCTTAGCGATGGTGAGGCAGATTTGCATAGGCAGAGTACACGCCTTGGACGTTGTACCAGTTGAGGAAGATCCGAGCAATTTCTAACGCGAGCTGGGACTTGCCTCGACGGATTAGCCATGACAGTAGCGGAGCCAGGGTGCGTTCATTTAATAAACCGCCGAGGGACAGCAAGCCCCACAACATCCGGTGCAAAATGGTCATTTGGATCATCATGCGCACATTCCAGGTGGGATGTTTTCGATAAAACACCACCCCCATGCGTCCGCGCTGAATTTCGCGATCAATCAATGCTGGCACTTCCTCTAGGGAGAAGGGAGGATGCCAGTGATAGCCCACCGCATCGGGACATTTGATTAACCGCAGACCTAGCTTTTTCAGCCGCACTCCTAGCTCTAGGTCTTCCCAGCCATAGAGCTGAAACTCGGTGTCAAAGAGCCCTGCGGTTTCTAGCCAATGCCGGGCGATCGCCACGTTGCCGGTGGCAAAGTAGGCATTGGAAAAGTCTGTGACCTTGTAGGACGCTGAGGTGGGCTGCTCAAAGTTGCAGGTATTAATCACCGCGCCGTAGGTAAACAGGCGATCGCTGCCTAGGTCTCGATAGCCTTGCTGCAATCCCCGAGCGTGAGCTAGCAAAAAGCGATCGGTGACGACTAAATCACTATCAATAAAAATAATCGTATCGCCCTTGGCATGGGCAACGCCCAAGTTGCGCGCGGCGGCAGGCCCTTGGTGCTGCTGCTGCACTAATCGCACATGGGGCAATTGGTGGGCTTCCTGGGTCATCCAATCAATCGTTGCATCCGTCGAGCCATCGTCTACCACCACCACTTCATAGCCCTGAATGCCAGAATCGGGCGTTAGCCGCTGATGTTCTAGCGCCCATAGACACTTGGCAAGAATTGGCTGGCGGTTATAGGTGGGAATTACGATGCTAAAAAACACGGCGTCTCTACTTGAAAACTGAACTTGGTTAATTCAACGACTTGGTTGACGGACGAATCTTTTTGCCTAGACTAGGTTGAGCAACGTCAAACCCAGTGCCAGCTTAGATTCCGTTGGGTTACGCTGACGCTAACCCAACCTGCGAGAGCATCAACATTGCAAGGAGTTTTGTCCGTCCATCAGTTCAACGACACAATCTTTCCAGACTAACTTTAGTATGCCTTGCCTATTATGGAGCGATCGCCACGGTTGCGTCATCTGGCGATCGCCTCCCCCTGAGGGCGTTAGAGGCTACAGAAAAATGCCGCTAGCCTGATACAGTGCAACAGGGCAGATTTCAATCGTCCAACCCATACCCTGGGAGTTCGTCAACAGGGGACTGGGTGGGAGGAGGCGATCGCCCCCATCTACTTGCCATGGTCAATGAGGGATCTATGCTCAAATTCATCACGCTTCCCGATCATCAACTGCCGCCGCCCGCTCCCTACTCCCACGCGGTTCGCGCCGGCGATTTTTTGTTTGTGACTGGACAGTTAGCTGAAGATCCGGTCAGTGGAGACATCAGCCGTGGCCCCATTGAAGACCAAACTCGGCGCGTCATGGAAAACCTGAACCTCGTGTTGACCCATGCCCAGACCGGGTTTGATCGAGTCGTCTCTGCGCGTATTTTTCTCACCGACATGCGCGACTATCCGATCGTCAACGAGATCTACGCCTCCTACTTCAAGAGCGATCGCCTTCCTTGCCGCACCACGGTGGGAGTTTTAGGACTGGCAGGGCAGGGCAGTGTGGAGATTGACCTGATTGTGTACTGCGCGGATGAACCCGATGCCTAGCGCTTAGCGCTCGGGGTATCGGGACGAAGGAATGGAGGGATTGACCGAGACGTTGGCTGGGGTACCGAAGGATTGAGACCAGTAGTGCTGGAAGGTATAACGCCCTGGGTCATTACGTTGGTAGAAATAACCTACGCCAATTTCTTGCACCTGATAGGCCAGTAAATTCGCCCGATGCCCTGGGCTACTAATCCATCCCTGCACAGCCCCGGCGGCAGTGTCATAGCCGCCAGCAAGATTTTCTGCCGCTTCAGAATAGTCATAATCTGCTGCCCGAATGCGATCCCAGGGGGATGACCCGTCGGCTCCTCGATGGCTGAATACATCATTGACTGCCATGTGGCGGGCATACTGCTGGGCCGCTCTGCTCAGTTGGGTATTGACAGCCAAGGGAAGCTGCCCCTGCTGTACCCGGTAGGCATTGGTCTTCTGAACCACTTGATACTGCTGGCTGGTGCGGTTTGTTTCTTGGGCCGAGAGCCGCAGGCGGTAACGAGTCCGTTGACCATCTGGCACCACCCTTAGGTAGTAAACCCCTGGCTCCAGTCCCACAATATTAATCCTATCGACTCGGCGACCCGATGCCCGAGAACTGGCTACGACTTCTCCTGGATCAATGCGGTCATTGCGGTTGCGATCGCGGATCAGCTCCAGATCGGCATTGGCCTGAAGCCGGCCTAGACTTGCCCGAAAACGACTTTGAAAGGGCAAGCGAAAACGGTAGAGGTCATGGGACGCATTCGGCCGCAAGACACTCCGTACATCTTGATCTTGTCTAGCCAGTGGGACACGCTGAGACGAATTGAGAGATTGGTGAGCATCGGTCATCGTGACTTACCTATGAACAAAATAAATCGTGACGGTTCCCGTCCTTCGCTAGCATCGTGAACCATCAGAAATCAGCCACGATCAGGCTGTAATTCGCCTTGCAGTCAATGGTGATGATAGATGGTGTTCCATGCTCCTACCCCTATTGATGAAGAAAGCGTGAAGTGAGTTCCAAAGGTTTGCGATCGCCCCTTAATATTTCGTCATTCTCTGTAGACTGGAGGAAATAATTCTTAACTCCTTACACCCACACCTAAACCATGCTGCTCAATACCGATCAGCGAGCTAAGCTCGATCCATCCGACGACACGCTGTTTTATGAACAACCTCGCCTGGTTACCCATGTTGACGAAGGATTTATCCAGAAACTGACCGAGCTATATCGCGATCGCCTGCAGCCCAACACCCGCATTTTGGATCTAATGAGCAGTTGGGTCTCCCATCTGCCGGATGAGATGCAGTTCGAGCATGTGGAAGGGCATGGCATGAATGCCCAAGAACTCGATCGCAATCCTCGCCTCAACCATTACTTCCTGCAAAATCTCAACCAAAATCAACAACTGCCACTGCCCGACCAGTCGTTTGACGCTGTTTTGAACACCGTCTCCGTGCAGTATTTGCAATACCCCGAAGCCATCTTTACGGAAATCTACCGCATCCTCAAACCCGGCGGGCTATGCATCATCAGTTTTTCCAATCGCATGTTCTACCAAAAAGCGATTCAGGCCTGGCGCGATGGCACCGAAGAAAGTCGGGTTGATCTTGTGCAGCATTACGTGAACGCTATCCCTGGCTTTAGCCCCCCAGAGGTGATCACCCGTCCGGCTAATTTCCCCATGCTGCTGCAACTGTTGGGAATGCCGGGAGGCGATCCGTTTTATGCCATCATCACCTCGCGGGTTGCTTGAGCCTTCCATCAAGGTAGGCACCTGGCAGGATCACAAAACACTTTACCCCTCTTCCACCTAGTACTCCGAGGAGGAAGTAACCCGCCTGGTTGCTAAGGTGGGACGTCTTGTGTGTGCTGGAAGTCCTTTGCGTTTTTCGGTCTTCGTGCTTCTATCTTGCGGTACTAGCCCGAGGACTCTCTATGATTACCCAAGGAATTCATGGAGCAGAAAGATGTCTCAAAGCTCCCCAAAAATGTAAATAGACTGTAATATTAAGATACAAAGCTTTACAGAGGGGTACCCGTTATGGAAAACCAAGAACCAAAGTTTGGCTTCACCACGTTCGCAGAAACCTGGAATGGTCGTCTGGCTATGTTGGGTTTCGTGCTCGCTATTGCAGGCGAGTTGCTGACGGGGCAAGGTCTTCTCGCTCAAATGGGCTTGCTATAGGCTCGTTATTTTGAACTGAATTCAACCTCATCGTGAAGGTGAAATCTCCCTAAATATTGACCCTCAGTCGCAAGGCTGAGGTTTTTTTTGTGCTTTTTGCTGATCGGTAGCCCAAGCACCAGCAGGGGGCGGCCGCCCCCTTTGCTCTCGTTAGCGATCGCCAGGGATTAGGAACCTGATTGGTCTAGGCGCTTTTGCCACTCCGCATCCAGCTTGGCACTGTTGTCGGCCTCTTGATCGAGCAAGTCTTGCTCTGTGGTGTAGGCCAGGTTGTCGCGGCTGACAATGCTCTGGGCTGCAAACTGGCGGGCGTAGTCCATCTTCTGCTGCAGTTCGTCACCGCCTTGGTTGAGGGCGATCGCTTGCTGTTGCCGGCGTTCATTACGAGCTTCTACCTTGCTGTTTCTGCCCTTCAGCCACAAGTAGCGAATCAGAGGAATGCTCAGAAAAGCGGTTCCGTAGGCAAATAAGAAGGGAAAGAGGCCATTCACCAGCACCACCAATCCCCCCAGTTCCGCCACCAGGGCCTGATCCTGCAGCAGGGCAGCCAGCACGATGGCCAACACAAAGTTCAGTCCACCCAACCCTGCTGCCATGGTCAGTTGTCCTTGGGTGGCAGAACTAAATTTCCAGGGCAATTCTTTTAGGTAGGCAGGTACGGCTTTTGAGCCGCGTTTTTCTGCACTCACCTGTAGATCGGGGAAGTGGTAGACCATGTGCCCCTCAGGACTCACTTGAGGACTGCCGTTATAGCGGGTGAGGACAGGCAGCATGTAGCTTTCATACTCGCGATCGTAGCCCTTGCCCACGTCATCTAGGTAGGGTGCAATTTGCTCTGCCACCACTGCCCCTTGGTTGTTGCGAATCACCGTGGCGATCGCCTGCCAGCGACGTTCCTCCAAGTCTGCATTGGGATTTCCATCTCCAAACAAGAAGGAAAACACTGACTCCAGAAAGTTCATCTCGGAGTCGGACTTGGGCGATCGCGATCGCCCCGGCTGCGATAGTTGGGCCTGGCGATAATGACGCTGCCGGCTATAGCCGGGGCTAAAGACCCAAAATAGATCGGGAAAATACAACAGTCGGAAGGGTAGAAAGAGCAGCCCCCCACCGGATCCACTACGGCGGCTGTTGTTATTGTTGCCCTCGCGATTGGAGAAAGTGATCGCCAACACGATCGCCAAGATTGTCAACGCAATCAAGACAATCGAGACGATCAGCAAAACACCAAAGGAAATGCGGATCAGGTAGAACAAGACACCCCAGATTTTGTCCCAGAGTTCTTGAACCCGCAACCGCCAGTATTTGTTTCGCAAAACCGTGCGAAAGTTTTTGGGAAACTGATAGGCGACTTCTCCCGCCTCAGATACTTGCAGGTGCCCTCCAGCTTCTGAGGCCAGGGCCAACAGACCCCGTTCCGCCGTTGAAATGTTAATTCCAGCCTGAGAGGCAATATCTCCCACCGTGGCGCGATATTCCAGTTTTTCAACTGCCTGCATGACAGCAGAATCTAAGGCCATGCGCGTTCCCCTTGCTATAGTCTATGGGTGTTGCTGACAACTGCCGGAAAACCTGTACTGTTTTCCACTGAAGACGCAGTCGTTTCGTACAACTACTTCTAGTATAGGAGCGTGACTTTAGGATGCAGGGGAGAAATAGTAGGCTATTCTTTGGAGAGAAACCCGGTCTAGCCAGGCTAGCGCTGGTCTAAACCAGGGAGTTCTTCACTCATGGCGCGGCAATCTATGCCGATATCAGGCGCTGGAGGGTGAAGAACAAAGCACCTTCTACGGTCAAAACTCTATGTCCTCAATGCCATTCATCATGCCATTCATTAAATAATCTAGCGATCGCCTTTCAAACTACGCTAGTCTAGCCTTCAATAGGTAGGGAGAGGGGCACAGGTGATCTGCCGACTCTACCTATAGGGTTTAACCGGGTGCTCTAGTTGACGACCTTCACATCTTTCTGCTTGAGTTGTCTCATTCGCGTACAATCCGCCTATCAAGAGTAACGTTATGGTTCATGTCTCTGTTGAGCGTCCTAGTGCGGCACCGATTCCAACCGCGACATCCTATCCTTCCGACTCTCCAGTGACCCCACCCCCACGGCAAGCGCCCAACCGAGCGAAACCTTTGGTAGAACTACAGCAAGTGACCAAGGTGTATGCCAACGGTAGTCGTGCTCTACGAGATGTGAGTCTGCAGATTCGCCCTGGCGATTTCCTGTTTGTCACGGGGCCTTCAGGGTCTGGGAAATCTACACTCCTCAAGTTACTCTACGGGGCAGAGCGGCCATCGAGTGGACAGGTCTTTGTCGAAAACCATAACTTGCTCAACATTCATGGCAATCATCTCTCTCAACTACGGCGACGTATTGGGGTAGTATTCCAAGACTACAAGCTGATTCCTCGACGCACCGTCTCGGAAAATGTTGCTTTTGTGCTGTGGGCGCAGGGGTTCACCCGCAAGGAGATCCATCGGCGACTCATTCCCACGCTTAAGATGGTAGGACTGCAAGACAAGGCTCAATGTTTCCCAGACGAACTCTCTGGGGGCGAGCAGCAGCGGGTGAGTATTGCCCGCGCCATTGTTGGCACACCGCCGCTACTTTTGGCCGATGAACCCACGGGAAATCTCGACCCTGATAATTCTTGGCAGGTGATCAAAATCTTGAAGAAGTTGAATTCAATTGGCATTACCGTTGTTGTGACCACCCACAACGAGCAGTTGGTGAGAATGTCGAATCATCCGGTGGTGCAACTGCGGGATGGTCACCTATACTCTGTGCGTTCCTAGGGCTCTGCAGCAAAAAATTACCCCGGGACACCCGTGGTTCTTTGGCGTTCCCTGCACGGGCATTCCCTTCGACTTCGCTCAGGGAACGCGCGGGTGGGGTTATGGCTTCGGCTTCGCTCAGCCAGCGTAATCCTTTTTGCTCAGACAGCGGAGACCTTTTCGCTCAGCCAGCGTAATCCTTTTTGCTCAGCCAGCGTAGTCCCTTTCGCTCAGCCAGCGTAATCCTTTTTGCTCAGCCAGCGTAGATTATGTCTTTGGGGACTAGCTGGTCTGCTCACTATGTACAAGGCGATCGCATATTCCTTGTAGATGGTTGTGATTATTGACGGGATGCCGAGGGGCAGGAATCTCGGTGTTTGGCCACATGGGTAGATCGTTGCAGGGGCAGGACAGATCGTCGGCGGTTGTGCCCGCTGCTGTCATGGGGACGGGCATCTGACAACGGGCACAGGGTACGATGTCCCAGCGATCGCTCAAGAGTTGATGAATCGTTTGGGTGGTGCCATCGAGGTAGCAGTCGCCGCTATCGGCAGCCATGATCCGCTGCCAGCATTGTTCAAACTCATCGCTGTAGCGATCGCCATGGAGTACCGACACAGGCAGTAGAGCCTCTTGTCCGTTGCGGATCCAGACTTTTTTGCCTAACTGGAACCAATAGGCTAAGTACTGACGAACATCCTGCTGGGATGCCATGTCTAAAACTGTTTGAGACGACCTGTTGCTGGAGTGAACCATCATACATTCCTAGGTGAGGACTAGCTTTGGCTGAACCATCGGGACAATACACCCAGCCCGCCATCTAGTGGGCGGGCGGTTGGCAGCAGGGGCAGAGGTGCTGCCGAATCTTCCCATGCTGATGCGGCTAACCCCATGGACAGACCTCAAATAGGGAAAGGACTCACTTGACGCAGGCCAATTTATACAGGCTAACCGAATAGTTTCATCCTAGCGGCGATCGCTCTCCATCAACACCCTAGAATCCTTAGCTAACATTAAGACTTAGAAGAGGCGATCGGGGAACGCGATCGTGTCTTTCTGCCCATCTCTCCCTCAAACGACGCTAATTAAGGAACATTCATGCCTCAGTCCTCGCATCTGGTACAGTTGCCCGTCCAGGCCATTACGGTAGACAACTTTGCCCCCTTTGGCCAGCTCATTTTGCCGACTGAAGACGGTAAACCTTTTGATGCAGATGATGCCCAATTGGATCTCAGCAACGGCATTCCCCGGTTCTACATCATGCGGCTAGAGCACCGGGGTCTCACCTTTTCGCGCATCACTCGCCACCAAGGCTGCACGCAATGCTTGGGATCGCTTGAAGGAAAATCTTGGATGATCGCCGTGGCTCCTCCTGGTGCGGCCAACAAGCCAGCGATCGCTGATATCCAAGCCTTTCAGATTCCAGGCAACTGTTTTATCAAGCTGCATGTGGGCACGTGGCACGCTGGCCCCTATTTTGAAGACTCGACGGTGGATTTCTACAATCTAGAACTTAGTGATACCAACATCGTGGATCATGAAACCTGCAACCTCACCAGCAGCTACGGTGTGGAATGTCAGTTAGCGATCGCGTGACCTCCTGCCGATGCCGCCTCTAGGCTAAAGGCGATCGGCGATGGCTTAGATCGTCACGACCAGCTCGATCAAAAGGGGAGTGGGCCATGGCCCACTCCCCTTTTGAGTTATTAAGTGAACCGCATATCTAGGTGGGTCGTATCGATAACCTAGATATGCGGAGAGTCTATCCCAGATCCCTAGCGGCTGAGGGTTGCCAACTCTTTGGTTTCTGCACCAAAGATGGGCGGAGCTACAAGCTGAGGTGCTTGGAACTGGAAGGGTTGCTCTGCTAGGGTCGGCATATTGCCTCGCAGTTGAGCCATCACAGCTTCCGTTTTCACGTCGTAGGTTTGGGTAGCCAGTTTCGGATAGACGCCAATACCGATGATGGGCACTAGCAAACAAGCGGCGATAAAGGCTTCCCGAGGCTTGACGTCAAACAGATTCATCTCCGCTAGCTTGACGCTTTCTTCTCCGTAGAACACTTGGCGCAGCATGGAGAGTAGGTAGATGGGAGACAGAATCACCCCAACGGCAGCGAGTAGGACGATGGCAGCCTTAAAGGTAACGCCATAGGCATCGCTGGTGGTGAAACCGAGGAATACCGTGAGTTCTCCCACAAAGCCACTCATACCCGGTAGGGCGAGGGATGCTAGAGAGCCAGCGGTGAACAGAGCGAAGACGGTGGGCATTTGCTTGGCCATGCCGCCCATTTCGTCCATCGCCAAGGTGTGGGTGCGATCGTAGGCAACCCCAGAGAGGAAGAAGAGGGTCGCGGCAATCAAACCGTGGGACACCATTTGCAAGACTGCGCCACTTAACCCCAAGGTGCTGAAGGAGGCGATGCCGATCAAGACAAATCCCATGTGAGCGATGGATGAGTAGGCCATGCGGCGCTTGAGATTGGTCTGAGCAAAGGCGGTCAGTGAGGCGTAGATGATACTGATGACGCCTAAGATAGCGAGGAAAGGAGCGAAGTAGACGTGGGCGTTGGGCAACATCTCCAAGTTCATGCGGATGAGACCATAGCCAGCCATTTTCAGCAAGACTCCAGCCAGAATCATCGAGACGGGTGCAGGAGCTTCACTGTGGGCATCGGGCAACCACGTATGGAAGGGGAAGATCGGTAGCTTGACGCCAAAAGCAATGAGCAGGGCGGCGTAGAGGGAAAGTTCGAAGGGCAGGGAGTAGTCTTTTGCCGCTAGGGTTTGGAGGTCGAAGCTGGTGACATCGCCGTAGAAGGCCATGGCGAAGGCTGCCATGAGGATGAACAGAGAGCCAACAGCGGTGTAAAGAATAAACTTGGTAGCGGCGTAGAGGCGACGCTTTCCACCCCAAATTGCAATCAGAAGATAGACGGGAACGAGTTCCAGCTCCCACATGATGAAGAACATCAACATGTCTTGAGCCACGAACACGCCAATCTGGGCGCTAAAAACGACTAATAAGGAAACAAAATATAAACGAGGCTTGTGGGTCACATTCCATGACGCCAGGATGGCTAGGGTCGTGACTAAACCGGACAAGATGACCAAGGGCATGGATAAACCATCCACCGCCACAGACCAGTTGAGACCTACTTGGGAAACCCAGGTGTAGCTTTCGACCAGTTGGTAGTTGGGGTTGTGGAGGTCGTAGTGCGCCCAAAAGGTGTAGAGCATGAGGGCGAACTCGGCCAGGCCAACGCCTAGGGTGTACCAACGCAGAGTTTTACCATTTTGATCCGGGATGATAGGAATCGGCAGAGCCGCTATCAGCGGAAAGAGGATTAAGGCGGTTAGCCAGGGAAATTGTGTAGTCATTGTGAGAGCGTCCCTAAAAGCAGTTGAATGGACTTGTCGCGCAACGTTCTATGTTGAAACATCACAGAAGAGGCGGTTTCTCAAACTGCAAGACTCTGGTTGTAGCTGCGATCGCGGGCTTTCCAGGTTGGGAAGCTCTACGGGGTTTGTAGATACCAGGATCAGAGCCTTGTAAGCAGTTCCGGTATAGAGGTTGGCTAGGCGGACTGGGCAGTCCATAGCAGGTATCTCGCTAAGTTGAAGAGTGAGAATTTCTACCTACGGTTATGATACCCTCTTTTGTTAAGTTAATTAAACTTGGATGTTGGAATATTTAGAGTTTTCTATTGTCTTTACGTAGATCTGGACGATTCATCCTAGAAATGTCGTATAGTGTAGCCCGCAGATTGCTTGTTATATCAAGATTTGAACGCGATCGCCCCTGTTTGGCACCCAGCGATCGCCTTTGGGCATGTCATGACTTCATGGAATGAGCAGCCACTTGCTCGATATCACAGAACGTAAATTCGTGGTTGCTAGGGGCCATGATCGAGGCAAGCATCTAGGCCAAAAAAAATCAGGAGCGATCGCTCCTGATGGGTGAAATTGACATTGATTGGGTGAACCTGTTCCAGAAGGAGTGGGAATCACCAATAGTGACGTTATAGCAAGCAAAGCATGGGTCAAGAGGGGACTCTTGCCCTAGGGATCGAGGCAGCCTAGCGGAACCGATCAGGATTTAGGCTAGGGGCGTTGCTGGGCACCAATTGGTTGCCGGTGCCGCCGTCTGAGGGATCCAAGAAGGGACGTAGGTTAATGGCATCCGAGGAGCGACGCGACGGCATGTTGATGCCAGGGATCGATGGCAGATTCAGCTCATTGGCCAGATCACCCAACACATTGCGATCGTTGCCGGTGAAGGTCGTCACGGCATCGGTTTGTTGACCACTGTCTGCCACGGTCAAGCTTTCAAAGACGCGATCGCGGGTAACCCGAGCATCCTGTCCGGGGGGAACCGTTAGCACAATCCGACAGTCGGAATTTTGCTGAGTGGTGACGCAGACGATGTCGTAGTCATTTTCAACGCTGGTGCGCATTTCTAGCAAGCCATCGGGGCGGTAGGACTCTAACCGACGGCTAATTTCAGTACAGCGGCGTTCGGGCGTCCAGCCACCGCCCAGGGTGGTCGGCTTAGCCCAGGGATAGGATTCGCCCGGCTGGCTTTGGGGGTAGTACATCACTACATATTCCCCGTCTATATACTGGCAGGCAAAACGGGCATCAGCGGGGGCGGGGGAAACGGTCTCGGTTTGAGCGACACTCGGTAGGGCGATCGCTCCACCCAGGGACAACACGGCTCCCATCACAACGGCACCCGCGCGGATGCCCATACGGCGTTGGCTAGATTCTTGAGAGGTTGGCGGTAGCATCACAGGTGATTTCTCCAGCGGATATAAACAGTGTGAGGTATAGTTGGTCACGAAAGCTTCAGGCGGTTTATGTCTGGGCGACCAACATCCGAAAAAAGCTTGAGTTTGCTCCTATATGTGGCTTGACGTGCCATCAGGATAAAAGTTTCAGAAAATTTTTCCGCCACCTATCTCGTCACCGGTTGAGTTACTTGGCAAGATAATGTTACATGTAGCCTTGGGTGGGCGGGCCTCGTTGATGGTTCTAAATCTTCGTTGAGCAACTCGTACCACCTTTGTTACGACCAAATCATGCCTGATGCCAGCCGAACAAACGTTATTATTTCTTGACATTCAAGGAGTGCTGAGCATTCCACATCAGCCAAACGCTCAGCCCTACCCCCAGGATGCAGCGGCTCCTTGGGGGGCAGTGCGTGGATCTAAGGAACTCATTTCAGCGATCGCTTGGGCCGATTGGATTGCTCCTTTATGGATTTCATCGTTTGGTTCCCAGGCGCTGGTGTGGAATGACTGGGCCCAAACCCAGCGATGGGCGATCGCCTATCCTCTGCCCGATCACCAATCTGCCCGGGCGGAAGCAGCCTTTCCTAAGGCGAAGCAGGATGCTAAGTGCTTAGCGGCCCGCTGGTGTAGCCGTCGGTGGCCCCATCGAATTGTGTGGATTGAAGATGGCTTCTCGGCGATCGCGAAGGCCTGGGCAGCAGAAAATCCCAAGCTGCATCTGGTGAGCACCTGTCCTTTTGAAGCCCGCTCCAACAGCGATCGCACAGGATTGGCTGAATGGAATATTGAAAAAATCCGCGCGGCGCTCTCCCTAGAGACGCTGATTCCCGTGGATCCATGAACTCAGGTTTCAGGGGATCTTAGACCGGAACAAGCGATCGCTGGCAGGTAGGACAAATGGCGTGAATGGTGAGTTGGCAGTCTAGCAGGTGGTAACCATTCTTATCAGCTGTTTTCACCCCCGACCGCAGGATTGAGTCGTTTTTAAACTCAATGGTCTGATTGCAGCGGACACAGATGAGGTGGTGGTGGTGGTAGGGAGCGGGCTGGTTGAGTTCGTAGTGCTTATGGCCTTCCGCTAGCTCTAGCTCTCGCAAAATGCCCATGCGGGCCATCAGCTTCAGGGTGCGATAAATGGTCGCTAAGCTAATATTTTCGCCCTGAGCGTGCAGACGATTATAGAGATCTTCTGCACTCAGATGTTTTCCCTTTGCCAGATTTTGAAAGGCTTGGAGGATGGTCTCCCGCTGGGGCGTCATGCGCCATCCCCGGTGATTGAGTTCGGCCTTGAGTGAGGATGCAGTATACATAGGACTTAGAGTACCTGAAAATTCTCAATAGCATAGCCTTAATGTGAATCTTAAACGATTCTGACGATATTTGCAACAATCCGCCACTATTGAGAACAATTCTCCATTCAACCCAAAACCCCTCGTTCTGGCTTCTAGGAACAAGGGGTTTGAGCCATGAAAGGTGATCTATCCATCATGGGAAACTCTACTAACAGCAAGGGTTTCAGGGATGAGAATCTATCGCGTCAGACCACTCCCGACCGCGTCCTGAATATGCTTCATGCCCTGCTGCTCTAGGCGCTGCACCAAGCCTTCTAGGATACTGCGCACCATGCCCGGCCCTTCATAGACCAAGCCGGTGTAGGCCTGCACCAAGCTGGCCCCCGCCGTGATCTTGTCCCAGGCATCTGCCGCTGTGAACATGCCGCCCACACCAATAATCGGCAGGCTTCCCTGGGTTTGCTGGGCGATGAAGCGAATCACCTCCGTGGAGCGCGATCGCAGCGGTGCGCCACTGATGCCGCCTGCTTCCTGGGTGACTGGGTTGCCCGTTTTGGCAATCATCTGGGTCTTGAGACCGTCTCGCTGAATGGTGGTATTGGTGGCGATAATGCCCGCCAGCTTATAGGTCAACGACAGATCCACGACTGCAGCGATCGCCTCCCAGTCTAGATCCGGTGCAATTTTCACCAGGATGGGCTTCTGCTGTTGATTTTCCTCCGAGAGCGCCTGCAGAATGCCCGTGAGCTGTTCTGTAGCTTGCAGCGATCGCAGGCCCGGCGTGTTGGGCGATGACACGTTGACCACAAAGTAGCGACCTAGGTCTTTCAGTAACCGAAAGCTTTGGCGATAGTCTTCCGCTGCATCCTCTAAGTCTGTGATTTTCGACTTGCCGAGGTTAATGCCCAAGGGAATGGGGCAGTCTGTTGCACCCCAAGCCGCCTGCAGTCGCTGAGCCAGAGCCGCTGCACCCTGGTTATTAAACCCCATACGATTGAGCACCGCTTCGTCTTGAACCAGCCGAAACAGGCGGGGTTGAGGGTTGCCAGGTTGGGCATGGAAGGTGACCGTTCCCAGTTCAGCAAAGCCAAACCCCAAGCTAGGCCAAATGCCCGTTGCGATCCCGTCTTTATCAAACCCTGCCGCTAGCCCCACGGGGTTGGCAAAGGGAATTCCCCAGAGGGATTGCTCTAGGGCGGGATGCTGGTAGGTATAGTTGTCTTGAAGCTGGTGTTGGATGAGGCGGGCGATCGCTGTGGATGAGGTGGGCTGGGTCTGGGCCTGGCTTAGCCAACCGAGGAGCTTTAGAGTAGACTCGTGGAGCCATTCAGGATCAGATACAATCCCAGAGAATAAAAGTGGGCGCAAGCCAGTGCGGTAAAGGTTCACAGTTCACTACAGGAGACAGTTCGGGTGACGATGCGGGCATACTTGGAACAACCGTCAGTATACAAGGATAGCTGCATCAGACGATCGGGCGATCGCCTACCCAACCGCCCGCCCAATGGCTCAACTGTCATCCTAGAGATCACCCTAGAGATCATCCCGGGGATAGCCCTAGAGACCGGTCTACATTTTGTAGCACAACCACCATGACCACCCCAGCAATTCACGGTAGCTTTAGTAACAGACTAGGATGGACGTTCCTACGCAGATGGTCTCATCTCCAGGATTTGGGGATATCCCATGCTTGACGATTCATCAGGATAGTGGCGAAACCCGCTTAGAATGCTGACAATGAGGGAGAGCGATCGCGCGAGCAGCTATGGGCGTCTAGTCTGTATACAAGTCTGCATACCAATCTGTATATCAGATGCCAGCACCAGGGAGTTTAGAGATGTTTAACACCCATGAAACCAAGAATATCCCACCCATGTTGGCCACCCATCTATAGCTATGCAGCATGATGCAGCCAATCCGACGTTGTTTGAGGGCCTGCCAAACTAGGGCGATCCAGGGTTCATCCCATGCATACGTCACGGGACATCTTCAATAGTTCATCCTGAATGACATCACTCACTATGTAGTCAACTATGTTCATCATGACTGATAGCCACATCACGCCTGAGGGATGCTCTAGACATCGTGTCCTTGATGTCAGGGCTATCCCAACCTGAGGGGAGTTCATATCCATGGGTTCGCAAAAAGATCTATCCGATCATGAGCGCCAACTAGTAGCACTTGGTCGCGCCTTGCAGTCACTCCGGGAGCAAGACACCCTAGAGGGGCTGGCTCAGGCTGTTTTGGACTATTTGCGATCGGAATTTCAGTATGCGCTGATCTGGATTGGTCTCTATCATCAGGTGGGGCATACGATGCAGGGCTGTGCAGGGCTGATGCCATCGGCGGCGGCAGCTCCCTTCCTTCACCAAAAACTAGAGCTGCAGCCCGGTGACTTACTAGAGCAGGTGGTGATCCAGCAGCGCCCGGTGGGGGTGCCCGATCTGCGGGAAGAAACCAGGGCGGGGCAGTGGCGCACCATTGCCCAACAGCACAATATTCAAGGCACGGTCATTTTTCCGATTCGCCATCGCGATCGCTGCCTCGGGGTGACCATTCTTGGCTCTCACCTGTGGGGCGTTTCTCCCCAGTCGGAGGAAAAGGCGCGCCTCTCGATGGTCTTGGGAGAATTGGCCCTGGCGGTGCATCACATTGAAGCCGAGCAGATTCGTCAACAGGTGAAGCGTCCAGCCGAACCGCTTTTCCATCTTTTAGATCACCTGCGATCGCTGCCCACTCTCCAAGAACGCTTGGATGCCGTCGTTGAAGCTACCCATCAGTTCATTGGGCTCGACCGCACCAATATCTACTGGTTTGAACCCCAGCGCTATGAATTTTGGCAGCGGGCTAGCCGCCCCGATCGCGGTGTCATTTCCCGAGACATGAGGGCGATCGCTCCCATCCCTGTCGAAGAAGTCAGCGCTTTTTATCAAGCCTTGGTTGCGGATCAAACGATTGCCATTGGTGAAGCCAACGGTACCCTCAAGGCTGATTTAACCGGACGGCTGATGCAGCGTCTTCAGGCGCGATCGCTCCTGGCCACGCCAATCCTATTTCAAAACCAACTCCTGGGTTTTCTGTCGGTAGAAAGCCAACAAGCCCATATCTGGACAGAGCAAGAAAAAAGCTACCTGCAGGCTGCCGCCCAAATTGCGGCTATGACAGCTCCCCTAGAAACGATTGAAACCACCCTTGAGCAAGTCAAAAACGATCAACTGCTCACCGCCGAACTCACTCGTGCCATCTACAGTGAGGACGACTGGACGAAAACCCTGCACGATGCGGCAGAACAAATCGCCCGGCGCTTAAAAACCCAGTGGTTTTTGGTGTTGCTCTACAATCCCGACCAAGAAAAATTTGAGGTTTGCTACCAGCATCAAGCGCCCCACTGCCCCTCCTTGCCTGCCTTCCTAGAGCGCCTCAACCAAGTGGACTGGCAAATGCTAGAGCGCAGTACTGAAGCTGTCAGTATTGAAAATCTTTCAGATGATCTGAAACTCATGGCCTGGCGAGAAATTTTGCTGACAGCTGGCGTGCAGTCTGTCCTAGTTTGCAATACGTCGGTGGATAATCCCTTGGAAGGTGTGGTGATGGTGGGTAATGAATCTACCCGCACCTGGGGACGGGATGAGCGGGAGTTGATGCGGGTGGTGAGTCGGCAGGTGGGTCTGATTCTCCATCAATGGCAACTGCAGCGCCAAACCGAACAACAGCAAAAAGCCTACCAGACCATTCAATGGGGGCTAGCTGCCATGCAGCAGATCCATGATCTGGATCAGCTAGAGCAGGCCGCCATGCAGCAAATGGCCAATGTGTTGCAAGTGCCTTTGGCCGCTCTGATTACGTGGCTACCGGGGCGTAAGGATGCCCAGATCTCTGCGGCGGCGGTGGGTAATAATCACTATGTGCTCAATGCGGATAAAAAAATCAAAATTCATACTGATTTATTGGTGCAGTGGGCCCTGAAGTCCGACAGCGTGGTTTCCATTAGCAGCAATGAGTTTTCTGTGGAAACCCGCCAATGGTTGAGCGGTTCAGAAATTGGGCAGGTGTTGGTGATGGCCCTGCGTACCTCGCCCGACCATGAACCTACCGGGGTGGCTTTGGTGGCGGACTGCTTCGATCGCTACTGGCTAGAGCGGCAGCTGGATGCCTTTGGTAGCTTAGTCGGTCAGCTAGCTTGGTCGCGGCGCTACCTCTTGCTCACCAAAACCTTAAATAATCAACGAGAGGCTCTAGAACGCCTCAACTGGTATAAGCAACGCCGCATTGAGGAAATTTATCGTACCTTGGGTGTGGGTATTAAACGCCTCAACGACCTCAGCCATCAAAAAGATGCCCTTGCCAGTATGCGGTATCACCAAATTCTGCGACAGCTTGGCAATACGCTTTCGTCTATGGTGCCCGTACTGAAATATGAGCAATGGCAACTGCGCACGGAGGTGGAAACGACGCCTCTACCTACGCTTCTGCGCCGAGCCCTAGAGCGGGTGGATCATTTGATTAAGCAGCGCCAGCTCTGGTCTCAGGTTCACAACGAAGAAACGCTAACTGTGGGGGGGGACATTGGCAAAATTGAGTTTGTCCTCCATGAGATTTTACTCTTTGCCTGTCGGCGATCGCCCAATAGTGGACGACTTGATATTTGGTGTCGCCCCTTGGATACTCAATGGCTGGAGCTATCGATTACAGATAATGGCGTGATTGAACCGCGATTGGTGGAAGAACTGCACATAGGGCGATCGCAAGATCTCCTCATGCCCTCCACCCTCGACTACCCGCCAGGGCTGCACCTGGCTATCTGTCAATCCTTGATGGAAACCGTTGGAGGAGAATTCACGCTCTTTAAGTTGGAAGATGAACGAGTGCTGAGTCGCTTGATTATTCCCATTGTTCCCAGTTAAACCATGATTCGAAGCTCCAGCCCAATGATATAATTCATCTCAATTTCTGAGTCCATCGTTGACCTAGACAAACTGCCATGGAGAACCTGACGATTCCTACAGGAAGCACGACAGAAACCAACGCATTTTGCCTATCTTACAACAGTACTTCCAAGACTCAATACTAGATCTATGAAGTGGTTGATTCAGTACTTGCAGACGATCAAGCCAGGCAAAGCAATTCTCTGGTGTTATTTTATTTGGTATGGTATAACTGTTTTCTTCTATTTCGATCCATCTCCTAAGATATGGGTTAATTCGGCTGGCATCAGTGCGGTCGTGGGTACCGGTTTGTTATTAAGCGTTTCTTCTGCTAAACGTGATCATTGGCAGACCTTTAGGCTATATCTAATGCCGTTTTGCGTCTCAAGCTTTTCTGCTTTGATTAAAGATCAAGGATTCGTCGTATTTATCTCACCCAATATCTATGAAATGCTTGTGTCAGTCTTAGGGTGTGTATCATTCCTTGGGATTGTTCTAATCGTCAAATCTAGGTGTCGCTGAACTCTATCACTCAAGGCTGAGTTAGGGTATAAACCTCTAGCTAGAAGCCCTGAAACTCCATGCAAACTATTGCGGAATCATCCTGCTATGCAGCAACGCTCGATTTTTAGGTACCTGGTAACCCATCATCAGAACTTTCCCTATTGTCTTGAATTGCTACCCAAGGAAGTGTTGAATACTGATCTTTGATCTGTTCTAACTCATCTAGTGCC
Organism: Leptolyngbya sp. DLM2.Bin15; assembly: GCA_007694125.1. Taxonomy (GTDB): domain Bacteria; phylum Cyanobacteriota; class Cyanobacteriia; order RECH01; family RECH01; genus RECH01. Next base: position 1,126 of record RECH01000164.1, on the reverse strand, counting down.
TGCAGGAAAAATCTTTTGATAGCTACCACATGGTCTTCTTCAGAAAGAAAATCCTGTAAACTTTTTTCTCGAACTACTCCTGCCCAGTCTTTTGAGCTATCTAAGCTATAACCTTTCCAGCCATATTGTTCGCAAATATTTTTCATCGCTTCAATAATGTCTGCTCGGCGATGGGAATTAGGATCTACTTCAAGTACAAGACGTACTGTTGGGTAGTCAGTTAAATGTGATGTTTTTAGAATAAAGCCTAGTCCGCACCACCATCTTCCACTTGGCATCGAGGCAGTCATTAAATACCGCCCGTGCCATTGGATCTGGGTAAGCGCTGTAGCCTTTTGCTTAATTGCTCCTAAAACGGTCTTAAAGCGCTGACTGACTTCTCCCCACATTGTCTCGTCCATAAGTTCTAGGGATTTCGTGAAATTTGCTAATGTAATCACGTCAATAGAAGAGAACTGGTTGTTATGTGCCATGCGATATTCACCCATAAATGTCATAATTTCTTGAACAAGCATTGTATCTGCTTGAGTTTTCAAAAATCGATAGAACTGATGCCATCTCAGTTGCCTGAACTGAACGGTAGATTGAAAAATGTTCTTGAACACATCTGCTTGATCTTTCGGATCAAAATCACGAGTAATATATAAAAGAACTTTGTGCTGGAAACCTGGAATTCCGTGCAAAATTTCTGCATATCTTGAAAGCTGTTCGTCGCCTTCGTGAGAGCCAATTTTACTTTCGATAAATATGATGCTGAGACGTTGAGTATTAGCTAGCTCAATTACGATATCAGGGCGGCTACCCAAACGATGGACATCAAGAGGCTCAAACTTTCTTTGTGTTGAAACATAGGCATCCAAATCAATGCTTGTATCCAATACGTTTAAATGGTTGAGCCAAGCATAGAGAATGTCCTTGTCTGTGCTGAAGAGGTAAGCGACCAATTCAGTGAAGAAATCTTCTAGCGGGATATTACCGGTATTGAGATTTAGGAGCCGACTGAAAAGCGCCACGAGCATTCACCTATGTTTTACTCTCAATGAGTAAGTTTACTGTACTACTTTGACTAGCACCTCAAGCTACCTAATTGTGACGACTTGTCTTAAGGAGGTTGAGTTATGAGCAT
>RECH01000083.1 GCA_007694125.1 Leptolyngbya sp. DLM2.Bin15 | reverse complement strand
ACTTCTTGGTGAAGGACTATGACGGTCGGGTGATTGAAATGGCAGAGATTGCCCGTTAAGGGACAGTCTCAGAGAGGCACGGTTGAAGACTAGGACTCTGCGGCGGAAGTAACTCGCCTAGGTGCTAAAGCGAGAACCCTTGTGTGTCCTGGAATTCCTTTTCGTTTTTCTGTCTTCGTTCTTCTATCTTGCGGTACTCCTCAGGGGCGATCGCTCCTGGATCGAGCCGTAACGCCTATAAGATTTAGCCTACTTACCCTTAGGCACTGCACTTGTCCTGTCCCAGAGCTGCCCATGAGTCTCCTATGGAAAGAGGAGCTCTAAGCAGGAACTTGGATTCTTTGGCTGCCCGAGAGCCCAAAGGCGGCATGGACAGCTTGCAGAGCCTGTACGCCTTCGTCTTCGGAAACCAGGCAGCTAATCTTGATTTCTGACGTGGCGATCATCTGGATATTAATACCTTGCCGGGCCAGGGCCTGAAACATTTTGGCAGCCACGCCAGGACGATGAACCATACCCATGCCCACCACGCTCACCTTAGCGATCGCTGGATCGACGAGCACCTCCCCATAGCCCAACTCGGCCTGATCGTTCTTCAGCACCGTTTGGGCCATCTCGATATCAGATTGGGCCACAGTAAAGGCAATATCGCGGGTGGCGGTACCGTCTAGCAGGCGACATCGCTGGGACTGAATGATCATGTCTACACTGACGCCATGGTTGGCCAATCGCGTGAAAATCTGGGCGGCCATACCGGGGCGATCGGGCACAGAGCGCACGGCTAAGCGGGCCTGGTTGCGATCGAGGGCTGCCCCGCGCACAGGGGGAAAATCAGCGTCTGGCAGGGCAGAGGTGGAGGAAGGGGAGGCATCCAGGGTAGAACTGGCGATATGGAAGGCTGCACAGAGGGCTTCCACGGCGCGATCGCAGTCGTCTCGGGCGATCGCACAGCTCACCTTCACTTCCGAGGTAGAAATCATCTGAATATTCACCCCTGCCTTGGCCAAGGTGGTGAACATCTGCGCCGCTACACCGGGGCGGCCAATCATGCCAGCTCCGGCAATGCTCACCTTAGCCATCTGCGCCTGTACCATCACCTCGGCTTCATCCAAGGCCGCGTCATGACTGCGGAGGGAGGGGGCGATCGCTTCGGCCACGGCTTCGGCTTGCTTCAGGGACGACTGGGTGACGGTAAAGGCAATATCGTTGGTGTTGCCCTCATGGATAGACTGAATGACCAGATCCACATCCAAATCCTGCAGGGCAATTTCTCCGAAGAGGCGAGCGGCAATGCCTGGATGATCGGGCACGCGCAGTAAGGCAACCTTGGCTTGGTTGGTATCGAGTTCTACGGCATCAACAGGATGGGCGATTTCCAAGCCCTCTAGCGATCGCCCTTCTTTGAACGGTGACACAACCCTGGTGCCGGGTTCATCCGTCCAGCTAGAGCGCACCACCAGCATGACCCCATAGTTCCGGGCAATTTCCACCGCCCGAGGATGCAAAACCTTGGCTCCGAGGCTGGCCAGCTCTAGCATTTCATCGCAGGTGATTTCGTCCATGAGCTGAGCATCGGGCACCAAGCGCGGATCGGTGGTCAAAATGCCTGGCACGTCGGTATAAATCTCGCAGACATCGGCCCGCAGGGCGGCGGCCAGGGCAACAGCGGAGGTATCGGATCCGCCCCGACCCAAGGTGGTAATTTCTAAATCGGTACTGTTGCTAATGCCTTGGAAGCCAGCTACTACCACCACTTTGCCGTCTAGCAAACAGCGTTCAACCCGCTCTGGAGCAATGTTGAGGATGCGGGCTCGGGTATGCTCTGCCTCGGTGACAATGCCCACCTGCGCCCCTGTGAGGGAAATGGCCGGCTGCCCCAATTCCTGCAGCGCCATACTCAAGAGGGCGATCGAGACCTGCTCCCCTGTAGAGAGCAGCATGTCCATTTCGCGGCGGCTGGGCTGGGCAGAAATATCCTGGGCAAGTTTCACGAGGCCATCGGTGGTTTTGCCCATGGCAGAGACCACCACCACCACCGAATGCCCTTGGGCAACGGTTTGCTGGACACGTTTGGCAACCGCTTGGATCCGTTCGACCGTTCCAACGGATGTCCCACCATATTTCTGCACAATCAGCGACATAGCTTTGCTCACCCCATCCACAGTCCAAGAAAAAAAGCATTGAAGGATAAAATCTCCCCCAATGCTAGACAGGAGTCAGGTCAAATTCAAGATGTTTGATGCATGACCGTAACCTGCAAACGACGATCCATCATGAATCGTTGGATTGCTTACTCGCTGTCTGAATGTAAAGAATTAATAAGAAGACGGTGGGTACTAGCACGAATAGAATCGTTGCAATGAACCCAAGATCATTAGTTTCCATTCAACCTAGCCTCTCTAAAGCACAGCTTATTTTATAGACCTAGGGTTAAGAATATCATTCCACCTGATCAGAAGTGACCTTGCTCAGCCAGTTTTCTATCAGTTTCCCAGATGTTTTTAGATGAGTTGCCGAAAACCTAGGCAAAAGCTGGGCATGGAGGTGCCACACCCAGGGTGATCAAAGCCAGGCTAGGGCTTGGTGCGGATGGTCACATCACCGTTGACCAAGGTTTGGCAGGCCAGGCGATAACTGTCGGGTTTGCGCTTCAGCTTGCGCTTTTCAACTTCGGTGCGGGGTGAGAGATTGTCCATGCCGTCCACAACTTCCACAATGCAGGTGCCACATTGCCCATAGCCACCGCAGTTCAACAGCTTGCCGGTAAATTTATAGAGATCGATATTCTTTTCGAGAGTCTTGAGTCTCAAATTTGCGCCATCCGCGACAATCGCTTCCTGCTGTTCGTTGATAAACGTAATGGTAGCCATAAATCAAATGCTTCCTCTAGAGTAGTCGCCTCAAGCGATTTTATGCCTAAGCAGGGGGGTGATGAATACCCGCTCAAATCCCCGCTCAACGTAGTGCCTCGTCTGGCTTCATATTTTGCCACACTTTCGTAGAAGGCTCAGGGGCGATCGCCCTCTTGGGGGCAATGATCACACCGGTGTGGAAGCCCTGCTCAGCGATGGATCCGTTGGGGATCCGTTGGCGTATGGGGATATTGCCCTAGGGAGCTTGTAACAATTGTTTTGTTTGTCTCTTGTTTGTGCTGACTACAACGACGGTTTCCATCCTATTCATGCTCCAATTAAAGTGAGACATCTTAAAGTGAGACATCTATCATGATTCGTCGCAGTGCTCTGCCCCCAGCCCTTGGCTTGGCCTGCCGTAGGCACAGGCTTGGGGGATGAGGCGACTAGGTTACGGGATCACGTTTCAGGGTCATCCTCAACATATCTGCCTCTGCCTTTACCATGACTACAACACAGCAGCGGATTTCGGTCTGGAGTGGGCGCAATCTAGGTCTGATCCTAGCGCTGGCGATCGCCTACTGGGGAGCGGGTCAGTTGGTTTTTCGGTTTATTTCCCTACCGGGCGGTATTACCCCGGTTTGGCCCTCGTCGGGCCTTGGGCTAGCGGCGGTGTTTCTCTTCGGCTGGCGGGTGGCACCAGGGATTGCGTTAGGCGTGATCATGCTCCTCACGCACACCCAGGATGTCAGTCCGCTGGTGATTGTGGTGCAGGGGGCGATCGCCCTGGGATCCTCCCTAGAGGCTGGCTTGGCCGCCCAGGTGATGCGGCGGCTGATTCCCTCCCAAGCTCCTCTGCTGCGATCGCGGGATGCGTTTCGATTTGTGGTGATTGCCTTTGCAGCTCCGGTGATCGGGGCCACCATGGGTACGGCCAGCAGTTGCTTGGCTGGCCTGGATCCCTGGTCTGACTTTGGGGCGATTTGGGGGAGTTGGTGGATCTCCAATGCCTTCGGTATGTTGATTGTGGCTCCCACGGTCATCAGTTGGTATGACCAGTTTCCCCGCGATCGCCCTGGGGCCAACTTGCCGCCCTTACGAACCGATCGCCTGCTGGAAGGGTGCGCCATGCTGACGATGGCTGTGGGGGTGAGCTACATTGTGTTCCAGTTTTCCTTGCCCGTGGAATACATGCTGATCCCCATTTTGATCTGGACGACGTTTCGTCTGGGGGTAGCGATCGCTACGGGGCTGGTGATCGTCATTTCAGGAATTGCGATCGCGGGCACGGCGAATGGTCTCGGCCCCTTTGTGCAAGCGTTGCGACCCCAGTGGATGTCGCTGCTCCTGCTCCAGGCCTTCATCGGTGTGGTGACGTTGACGGTGTTGGTGTTGTCGGCTGTGATTGCGGAGCGTCAGGCGGCTAATCAGCAACGTATTCAGGCCAATGAGTCGTTGGCGGCCATGGCGGAGGAGCTGCAGGTTGCTAACCAGGCGCTGGCGGAGGCAAATGGTGTGTTGGAAAGCCGGGTGGAACAGCGCACCCAAGATTTGTTCTTCTCGGAGGACAAGTTTGCCAAGGTGTTTGGTGCCAGCCCCAACCCGATTATTATCAGCCGGCTCATGGATGGCGTGATTTTAGACGTCAACGCCAGTTTTCTGGATCTGTCGGGCTATGAACGCTCTCAAATTGTGGGGTGCAGCGCTTTAGATCTGGGGATCTGGGTTGATCCCGATCTGCGATCGCGCTTGGTGGAGCAGCTTCAGCAGTGGGGGGCCACCCGTGACTATGAAGCCGAATTTCGCATTGCCTCCGGTGCGGTGCGCTATGGGCTGCTGTCGGCAGAAATTATTACCCTAGATGGGCAAAGCTGTTTGCTCACCTTGGTGAATGACATTACCGAGCGCAAGCAGGCGGAGCTAGCTCTGCGCCTAGAGCAGGAAAAATCGGAACGTTTGCTGTTGAATATCCTGCCCCAGTCCATTGCCGATCGCCTCAAGCAAAACCCGTCCAACAATCGCACCTCCGGAGCAGCGATCGCTGAGCACTACGACGAGGTGACGATCCTGTTTGCCGATATTGTGGGCTTTACCCAACTATCATCCCACCTGCCTCCCATGGAGTTGGTGAACCTGCTCAACAGCATTTTTTCCAGCTTCGACCAGCTTGCAGAACAGTTGGGGCTCGAAAAAATCAAAACCATTGGCGATGCCTATATGGTGGCGGCGGGGTTGCCCAATCCCCGTTCTGACCATGCGGAGGCGATCGCTGAGATGGCCTTGGAAATGACCGCCACGATGCAGCGCTTTGAGCAAGATCTCCAGCTCGACCTCAAACTACGGATTGGCATCAACAGCGGCATTGTGGTCGCCGGTGTGATTGGGCAAAAGAAGTTTATCTATGACCTTTGGGGCGATGCGGTCAATATTGCCAGCCGCATGGAGTCTTTGGGAGAACCCGGTGGCATTCAGGTCACCCAATCCACCCGCGATCGCCTCGCTCCTCTCTATGACCTGCGGGATCGGGGCGCGATCGCGGTGAAAGGCAAGGGCACCATGCAAACCTATTGGCTAGTCGGACGAAAAGCGATCGCTCCGGTGACAGTCTAAATATCAAATCCGGTGAGACCCACGATTCATTCAGGGCTTGAGAAGTACCCGGATGTCTGTAGCTCCTTTGCCAATGGGGCGGCGCAGCGAGGGATCGAGGGCAGGATATTGCAGCCATGCCCCTTTAACCGGATTTGATACTAGCGACGACTGGGGATCACAGAGCCGTTACTCGCCTTCCACTTGGGCGCGGTATTCCTCCACCGACATGGCTTCATCCAAGTCTTCTGGGTTGTCGAGTTTCACCTTGATCAGCCAGCCATCGCCGTAGGGATCATCGGCAATTTGCTCGGGAGCCTCCAGCATAGCTTCATTGCGCTCAATCACCGTGCCGGAAATCGGTGAATGTAGGTCTTCTACAGCCTTGACCGACTCAATGGTGCCAAAGGTTTCCCCTTTTTCAACAGCGCTGTCCACATCTGGCAGTTCTAAAAAGACAATGTCGCCCATTTGATCGACCGCAAAGGCGGTGATGCCAATGGTGATTAGGTCATCGTCAACCCTGGCATATTCATGGGTGTCCAGATATTTCAAATTTTCGGGATAGTCCAGCGCCATACCTGTCCTCTCTATGTTTGCGTTGCCGTTCAAATTACACCACAATCTGCCTGTCACTGGGACGGTTGATATCACCTGTGATTTAACCCTCAGGAGTTTATACAGCAGACTTCACAGTCTCCCGGCATGGTTCCCTAGGCTCATCGCTAAAAGCCTGAAATACGTCGGATAGCACCACATTGGAGAAGAGAAACCCCTCAGGATCGGTTAATCGTACCCGTGATGAGCGTGGATGTTCATCGTGCTGGGGGTTGTGGTGCTCCGACTCTAGCACAGGTGCCCATTCGATCCATCCTCTATCCGTGTAAGTATTGAGAAATTGCCAGAGGTGCTGCACCCATGCTAGACCAAAGATATCCGCCATGGCGTTGAACTCTAGTCCATCTGCTAGCCGTAGCCCCAGCATCACGGTTTCTAAAAAGGTATCTTGTGCTGGATCAACGGGCACATCCAACTGCCAGCCTTGGTGTTGTAGCTTGTTGACCCATTCAAAATAGGCGGCACGGGTGCGAGGACGGGTGTAGCGCTGCTGTTGCATATAGCTGGCGGCTCCCATGCCAAAGCCATAGTAGGGTTGATTGCGCCAATATACGCCATTGTGTTGGCAAGCATAGCCTGGACGGGCATAGTTAGAAATTTCGTAGTGCTCAAAGCCCGCTGCCGTTAACCGCTGCTGGGCTAGGCGATAGAGATCGGCGGCCACCTGATCACTGGGTAGGGGCAACTCACCCGGCTGATACCAACGGCTGAAGGCGGTCTGCGGTTCCACAATCAGGTCGTAGATGGAAAGATGGGTGGGGGCGAGGGCGATCGCTCTCTGGAGAGACTCTTCCCAGGTTTCTGGTGTTTGGTGGGGGAGCCCGGAGATTAAATCAAGGCTGATGTTGGTGAACCCGGCCTGGCGCAGGCTGTCCATGGCGCGGTCAATGTCGGCTGGGGTGTGGGTGCGACCGCAGGCCTGCAGTAAGTCGAGCTGGAAGGCCTGGACGCCGAGGCTGACTCGATTGATCCCCGCCGCGTGATAGCCCTTCACTTTGTCTGCATCGACGGTGTCAGGATCAATTTCCATAGAGATTTCCGCACCGTCCACCATGCCAAATCGTTGCTCCAAGGTGGTTAAAATCTGCTGTACCTGGTCTGGCTCCAGCAACGAGGGAGTACCACCACCCAAGAAGACGCTGTGTAGAGGGCGATCGCCTGGGGTGTGGACAATTTCTTGGCAGAGGGGGTCTAGGTATTGGGCGATCGCGCCAAAGCTAGAATTAGAGCTAGTTTGCCGGGCTAGTGGGGGGCGATCGCCCACAATGGATACCGGAAAGTCGCAGTAGTAGCAGCGTCGCCGACAAAAGGGAATATGGACATAGGCCGCCGTCGGAGCTGCCCCGCCAGCCGGGCTACATCGGTCAGCCTCTAAGCGATCGCCGATCTTTTGCATTCGTGCGCCAGTGTGGTAATCCAACAAACGGTTTTGACCCTGAGAGATATAATGAACCTGTAAATGGCAGTCTTGTTGCGCATCTGACATTTACCCTAACATTCGGGACGTTTGGCCGTTAGGACTATCCCCAAATCCCCAAGAGCGATCGCCCAAGTTGGGTGATGCCTCCACTGATCTCGGCTGCCGTGCCTGCCCTGCTCCAGCTTTGCGACAATGTCCCGCCACAGTCTAGTGATCATCCACCCCATCGCCTTATATCTCATCGCCCTACATTGTCATACCCATACATTCCCATACT
>RECH01000249.1 GCA_007694125.1 Leptolyngbya sp. DLM2.Bin15 | reverse complement strand
CAGCTCGACAGGCATATTCCCACTCGGCTTCGCTCGGTAGCCGATATGATTTACCAGTTTTCGCTGACAATTGTTGACAAAAGTTAGCCGCATCATGCCAACTGACCTGCTCAACCGGACGGTTATCTCCCTTGAAATGTGAAGGATTTGTTCCCATAATAGCTTGATACTGGGACTGAGTAATGGGAAATTTCCCTATCCAAAACGCAGGAACAGTTACCCGATGCTGAGGTTTTTCATTATCTCTTGCTCCTGGTTCATCATTGGGTGCTCCCATCATGAATTGTCCAGCAGGAATGTAGACCATGTCTAGCAATACTTCCTGCTGGGATCGACCTGCTACTTGCAGGCATTCAGTATAATTTCTTGAGGGTGATTGCGGTGTTGAACTAGATGGTGATGATGCAGTCGGCGTCGCAAAGGATGGGGGTATTTGCTCTAAATCTCTGAGTACATCCTGGGTTGATCGATAGCGATATTTGGGTGAGCTATGCGTTAGCTTATCCAAAATGATAGCTAAGGCGTCATCCACCGGATTATTGCTCAAATAGTCTCGCCAGGCAAATGTGCCGTCCATGCTGTCATATAAATCGAAGGGATACATCTGGGTCAGCAGATGTAAACAGGTCACGCCTAAGCTGTATAAATCACTGGCAAAGATGGCTTTCCCAAAGCTTTGCTCCGGCGCGGCATAGCCGGCATGGCCTATAATGGTTCCGGTTCTTGCCAATGCCGTTTGGGTCACCACTTTTGCCGCCCCAAAGTCGATCAACACCAATCGGTTATCAATCTGACGACGGATGATGTTCTCTGGCTTGATGTCTCGATGGATGATTTGGCGATCGTGGACGAATTGCAGGACGGGTAGCATGTCTAGGAGGAGCGATCGCACCTGGGCCTCTGTAAACGGCTTTCCCTGCTCGTCCAACTCATCTGCTAGAGTTTGACCGTCGATGAACTGCTGCACCAGAAAATGGCTCTTGTGCTCCTCAAATGCCTCGAACAAGATCGGGATTTGCGGATGTTGATCCAGTTGTAGCAGCCGCGCCGATTCATCATGGAACAATTGCAGCGCCTTTTGGAGACCGCCCGTACTTTTCCGTAATTCCTCGCTAGGAATAAACTGCTTCACCACCACCTTGGCATTGCCCCGCTGCCCGTCTCGCACCAAGTGGGTTCGTCCAAAGCCGCCTTGTCCTAGGGTGCGATCGCACTGGTAGCGCTGATTCAGCAAAAACGGCGTACCGCACTTGTGACAAAATTTTGTGCCGATTGGATTTTCGGCTTGGCAGTCAGGATTCAGGCAATGCAAAGTGTTCATCACATATTCACAGATCAGATGGGGCCGGTGACGCATTGGTTGCGATCGGCATCGTTCCATTATGGCACTAAGCCGTTAGGTCAGGATGCTCTACTTAGATGGATAGAGTATCCTATCGCTACACTTACTCCGTATATCTACTGCCTGTAACGAGCTGTCATGGCCGCTGTTCGCTGTGAGGTAGAACAACACGGCATCCCAGAGCGATCGCTTTTCTGTGAATACAGATAACCTCTCAACGGTCGGGTACATAAGCGTTGTTAGTCCGCACTTGCTAACTACAAAGCTCTACTGCCCACGCCCTGGCTTGCAATCTGCAAAACCCAACGCTTCTGAATCCAGAAAGCTTGCGATCGCCATCTCAACCACTGCCTCGATTGGATATTCAATTTCAGCAGCACGTGCAATGAGCGCGGCACGAATTCGCTCAGGCAAGCGTCCTAAAATCACCTCTGCATCGGCGGGAGAAAGTTGCTCTTGAAGTTTGGCTTGCATGGCATCACCTTTCAGTCGGGATCTGGACGTGGTAAGTTTTTTTGACCGCACAAAATTATAGTCTCATATTGACTCAATCTGGAGAGCGATCGCTTGCACCATGACCAAAGGAGCGATCGCCAGGCTATATTAAATCTGATTAAACATCCTTCTAGTCGCAGGAACCTGTAGGGCAGGTCATGGGCTTGTCTTACCAGCATCCCTGCTCACTGAATTAGGCTCCAAAATCTGTAGGATCAATTCCAGGATTGAACACTTATTTAAACTTAAAACCTATGGATATCTTTACAGAATGTGATGATCTCAAAACTCAACTTGATGCTCTGCGACCCTTAGACCCTGACCTCCTCAAAAACCTACGAGACATCTACACCGTTCGCCTCACCTACAACTCCACCGCCATTGAAGGTAACACCCTCACTGAAACCGAAACCCAAATCGTGCTCGAAAAAGGCATCACCATTGGCGGTAAATCTCTTCAAGATCATCTGGAAATCATCAACCATGCCGAAGCCATGGATCTTGTGCGCGACCTTGCCCAAGCTAATACCCCCATCACCGAATGGGAGATGCGCCAGATTCATAGCCTAGTCTGCAAAGGTGAGAACCGCGCAGGTGCCTACCGCACCGTTAATGTCATGGCCGCAGGCGCTAACTACCGCTACCCCGACGCCATTCAAGTCCCCGATCTCATGGCCGACTTCACTGGTTGGTTATCCCAATTCCACCCGCTGCATCCCATCGCAGTCGCCACCGAAATCCACGCCCGCTTGGTGACCATCCACCCTTTCACCGACGGCAACGGTCGAGTTGCCCGCCTGTTGATGAATCTCCATCTCTTGAGAACGGGGTATCCCCTCGCTATTGTGCAAGCTGCGGACAGGGTTGCCTACATCGATGCTGTGGTGGCTTGGCAAGCTGGTAACCCCCAACCCCTCTTACATCTGGTGGCTAACTGCGTAAAACTATCGGCCGTGGAAATTATCAGCCTAGCCGGTTAGAAGGATACCCCCCACTCACCATGGAACAGAAGCTACGGGCGCAGATATCCCTCAATTAACAGATCTGCCCCAATCAACTGCCAAGACGTGCGTTCAAGGGCGATCGCTTCTGTCATCTGCGTCAGCCCTAGGTCGCCCACCGGTGAGGGAGCTTGACTGCCGCCAATGATCTTCGGCGCAACAAATGCCCACACTTTCTGAATAGCACCATCAGCGATCGCCTTTGCTGCCAAGACCCCACCACATTCCCACAGCACCATCAGATGATCGCGATCGTAGAGATGGCACATCACTGCCGCCGGGGTAAGCTCTGCCAATTCCACCACCTCAACGCCCTGGCGACGTAAGTGGTCTTGCCGGTCAGGTGCTTGTCCTGCTTCCGTGATCACCAAGGTAGCCGCCCGATCCGTATGCCAAAGATTGGCCTCCAGGGGTAATGCCATGGAACGGCTGAGCACTACCCGCAGGGGATTGCGATCGCTCTGACCATGGCTGGTCAACTGAGGGTTATCTTGCCGCACCGTATGGCCGCCTACAATCACCGCATCACAACGCGATCGCAGTTGATGGACGTGGGTGCGGGCCGCGGAACCAGTCACCCAAGCACTATGACCGCCCGTTGCGGCAATTTTGCCATCCAGGGTCATAGCATATTTCAAGATACCAAACGGGCGATGGTGCAAGATACGATGCACAAACGCCTCATTAAGGGTTTGACAAGCTGCTGCTTCTACGCCCACCGTTACGGCAATTCCCGCCTGCTGCAGCCGAGCGATTCCTGTTCCCGCCACCTTAGGATTAGGATCCACCATCCCCACCACCACCCGCGCCACCTGCGCGGTGATCAAGGCTTCGGTGCAGGGGGGCGTCCGTCCGTAATGGTTACAGGGTTCTAGATTGACATAGACCGTGGCACCCTGGGCGCGATCGCCGGCTGCCCGCAGGGCAAACACCTCCGCATGGGGCTGGCCCGCCTGGGGATGAAAACCTTCCCCAACAATATGGCGATCGCGCACCACCACTGCGCCCACTAAGGGATTGGGAGCTGTGCGTCCGGCAGCAGACTGGGCTAGGTCTATGCAGCGCCGCATCATGCTCTGGTCGAAGTCTAGGAGACTGGATGCATCCATGAATGAACCTACCTGCTGTTGAGAGTTCCGGTGCTAGAATAACCCCAATCTGAAATCTATGACGGTTTTATCAGGTTCTCATCGAGTTGTTGGCAGGTTGGCTCCCCGACACCCAGGTGGAGCATCACCTCTAAACTCCACGTTCAGATAAGTTGCCAGTTGGGCATAATCCAATCATACATTGTCTAAATCTGACATGATCACTCCAGTTCGTCGAACGTTTAATCAATTCTGTCAACGATGTAGGCGTCCATCCCTGCGGATTGTGCTGATCGCTCCATTTGTGATACAAATCGTTGCGGCGGTGGGTATTACCGGATATCTATACTTCTACAAAGGTCAGCAAGTTGTTGATAGCCTGGTGCAGGATTTGTTAGGGGAAGTCAACGAGCGGGTTCAGGAGAAGCTGGAAAATTATCTATCCGTTCCCCATACAGCCAACCGCATCAATGCTGACATTATGTCCCAGGAATTGATTAATTTAGGTAACTTATCAGCTATTGAAGCCTATTTGCTAGAACGCCGCCATCAATTTGATGATCTGATCTTTATGGCTGTGGCGCTGCGTGATGGAAATTATCTTGGCGTTGGCGTTCGCCAAGAAGAAGGCTTAACCTTAGGAGTGCTGGATCGACGGATAGGATCAGAAACGCGGCTCTGGCAGATTACGCCCACAGGCAATCGCTTACAGGAACTGGAGCCATTGCCTAATTTTGACCCTAGGGAACGTAGCTGGTATCGTGTCGCTGTAGGAGCTGGAGGATCCTTCTGGGCGGAACCTTTTTTCGCCTACGACACTGGAGAACTGCTGCTATCAGCATCAGAGCGGATCTATGATCAAGAAGGTAACTTTGTGGGGGTTGTGACGGCAACGCTGAGCCTAGAACAGATCAGCAACTTTTTATCCGAACTAACGATTGGCAAAACAGGTCAGGCGTTTATTGTGGATCGACAAGGACGGTTAGTCGCTAGCTCCACGACTTCGGGGGTAGAAGCATCAGATACGGAGCGGCTAGAAGCGATCGCCAGTTCTGATCCCATGACCCAGGCGGTCGCGCGCTACATTGAGTCAGAACTAGGTGAATTTTCTACAATTCGCCGTAGTTCTACCCTCACGCCCCGCATCAATAACCAGGTTTTATCTGTCCAGATTCATCCATTCCAAGACAGTAGAGGGTTAGACTGGCGAGTGATTATTGTGGTGCCTCGGTCAGACTTTACCCAGGTTATGCTGGATAATAATCGCACAATTATACTTTTTTGTCTGTTGGCACTCGTGATCGCGATTTTCATTGGCATTCGCACGACGCGCTGGTTGGTGGCACCCATTTCCCAGCTCGTGCGCGCAGCAACAGCCCTATCCCGAGGAGACTGGAGCCAAGAGGTTGATACCCAACGCACCGATGAAATTGGGGTTTTAGCCCAGGCGTTTGACGAAATGCGATCGCAACTGAAGCAGGCGCAAGAAGATTTAGAACAAAAGATTGCGGAACGCACCCAAGCCTTGCAGGAGTCTGAGGAAAAGTTTTCCAAAGCCTTTCGCCTTTCACCTGAGCCATTGGCGATCGTCGCCTATGAATCGGGACAAATTTTGGATGTCAACGATAGTTTTCTAACTCTCAGCGGCTATACCCGTGAGGAAGTGCTGGGTAAAACTGGGATTGAACTTAATCTCTGGGCTTGCCCTAATGATCTAGAGACTGCTATTGCCTACATTGAAGATCAAGGTACAGTACGCAATATGGAAATCCAGTATCGGATTAAGTCCGGTACTCTGCGCACGGTCTTATTCTCCGCTGAAGTGATTGAGCTAAACCGTGAACCTTGTGTGCTCTGCGTTCTCAGCGACATTACAGAACTTAAGCAAGTGGAGGCTGTTTTACAGGAGGCCAAAACCGCCGCCGAGTCCGCCAATAAGGCAAAGAGTACATTCTTAGCTAATATGAGCCATGAGTTGCGCACGCCCTTGAATGCTATTCTTGGCTTTACTCAGTTGATGCAGCGGAATTCTGCCTATGCCGCCGCTACGCCAGAATTAACTATTATTAGCCGCAGTGGAGAACATTTACTGGCCCTGATCAACGACATTCTAGATATGTCTAAAATCGAAGCAGGCCAGACCACCCTAGATTTAGCCACGTTTGATCTAGCTGCCCTTTTGAAAACCCTAGAGGCCATGCTACGGTTGCGGGCTAAGTCTAAGGGATTATTGCTAACGTTCCAGAACCATACACCAACACCTTATGATCTGGTCGGGGATGAACAAAAACTACGGCAGGTGCTGATTAATCTCCTAGGCAATGCCATTAAGTTTACCGATCGCGGCTCCGTGACCCTTGAGGTGATTCAACAGGAACCCCCTGCGCCTTCAGAGCATCACGTGTCTCTACGGTTTACCATCAGCGACACGGGGCCAGGGATTGCCGAGGAGGATGTGGCGCGTTTGTTTGATCCCTTTGTGCAAACTACAGCGGGGCGGCGATCGCATCAAGGCACAGGACTCGGTCTAGCCATTAGCCAAACGTTTGTGCAGTTGATGGGAGGAACCATCCAAGTCCACAGCGTTTTGGGGCAGGGCAGTCAATTCCAGTTTTGTATTCCCATGCAGCGGGCTACAGCGGCTGATATTCAAGCCACCCAAGCGCCACGTCAAGTGGTCGGACTTGCGTCCAACCAACCCCGTTATCGGATGCTGATCGTGGATGAGGTTCCTGAAAATCGCCTGCTGCTGCGAAGCTTGCTGGAACCCATTGGGTTTGAGATCATCGAAGCCCACCATGGCCAGGAAGCGATCGCCCAATGGCAAACCTACGCCCCCCATCTAATTTGGATGGACATGCGTATGCCGGTGATGGATGGTTATGAAGCTACGCGCCTGATTAAGTCTACGCCTGAGGGGCAAGACACCATTATCATTGCCCTCACAGCCAGCGCCCTGTCCCAAGACCGGGAGAAGATTTTGGGCGTCGGCTGTGATGATTTCATCCGCAAGCCTTTTCGGGAAACCGAGATCTGGGAGGCGATCGCCCACCACCTAGGCGTGGTCTATATCTACGCTGATCAACCCGCATCGGGGCTAGACAACATCGATCAACCTGCCTCCCAGCGCTTAACGGCTGAAGATCTGCAGATCATGCCCCAAGCCTGGATCGATCGCCTCCATGCCGCCGCCATCAGCGGAGACGATGTTCTAGCCCTGCAGCTCGTGCAAGCTATACCAGCCGAGCAGCAGAGCCTAGCGATCGCCCTCACTGAGTTGATTCAGACCTTCCGCCTCGATACCCTCAGTGACCTGACCCAAGACATCACTTCGTTGCCTGATCGTTGAAGATCACGTTGAGGGTCACAGTGAGGGGCCCAAGCTAGATCGCGCCTCGATTACCCCGGATCTTTGGCCGGTTCACCAACCTGATCCGCCGACTTACCCAACCCGCGAAAACTGTTCATAATGGTGCTGTTTTGGAAAAAGTCGCTGAGGAGATGTGGGGGATCGGGATCGGGCTTGCGCTGCACCACCCGCCGCAATCGCCACAGCATAAAGGCCTTCAGCCAGACAATATCGGTGACCGCCGCGTAGAGCCAGCCGTGGTTTTTCACAAAGTAGCGTCGCCGTGAATCAAACCAGTAGGTGGGCAATCGTTTGGGGCGATCGGTGCGTACGGTGACGCCGGTACTTTGTCCGGCAATATGCATCACTCGACTTTGGGGCACATACCAACAAAGCCAGCCGGCCCGCCGCGCCTGCAGGCAAAAATCGGTTTCTTCGTAATATAGAAAATAGCCTTCATCCATCAGCCCGATTTCTTCAAACACCTGGCGGCGCACCATCATGCTGGCTCCAGGCAGCCAATCCACCTGGGCCTCTTCGTTGCTCATTTCCCGAGGTACTACCCAGCGGTTCAGCAGCTTGCTGACCACTCCAATCCGCAGCCCTGAATCCAGCTCACTCAGCAAGGAGGGAAAGCGGAAGGCGATGGGCCAAGGCGATCCGTCAGCATTTTCTAACCCGCTGCCGCAGATGCCCACCTTCTCATGCTGCTCCATAAACTCCACGAGGGCCCAGATGGCACCAGGGCGAGCGGCGGTATCGGGGTTGAGCAGCAGGAAGTAATCCGGTGGATCAGAGGACTGTAGCGCCGGACGCACCGCAATGTTATTGCCATAGGCATAGCCGCCGTTATGCCCCGAGGGGATCAGCGTGGCCCAAGAGTCCCACTGATTCTCTGCGATCGCTGCCTGCAGATACTCCACCGAATCATCACCCGACTCATTATCCACCACCGCCACCCGAATACTGGGATGGGTTTGCACCTCCTCAACCAGCGATCGCAATCCGTCTACCACTAACCGTGAGGTGCGATAGTTGACGATCACCACTAAGACCGACGGGTCGTTTACTGCAAGGGAATCACTTATGGTCATAGAACCTGTCATAGAACTCGTGTTTTATACCAACCGATGCAACCTGGACTTCGGCTCATTCAGTCTCATCAGGTTTGCTGCAAGGTCTGTTCAATATAGCTGTGGATACGCTGCGTCATGTCTTCAACAGCGGGTTCTTGCAGCATACTGGCATGACCACCAGCCACATCATAAACCTTCACGCCCTGGGCAGTCAGATCACCCCATCCCAGCAGCTCATCTACAAATCTACAAATATGGGGTTCATTATCGCCCTCGCCCGTGGTGGCTCGCAGCAGCAGCAGCTCTCCCTGGTAGGGTGTCTTGGGCTTATAATCTCGGGCGGACAGCAGATAGACTTTGCGCACAGGTAGGCCCTTGAGGAATTTGGGCAGCGGCGCTTGGCGATCGAGGTAAAAACGCATCAGCTTAAACTGGAGGCGATCGCTAGCCTTCTGGATCCGAGATTGGGTTTCGTAGCGTACCAAGTTCGAGACCTTGGTCACAACTTTCACGGCAATGCCCAGGAGACGTTCATGGAGCGGTCGGCTGCGCTCCTCCTCTAGGGCTTGGGTGAACCGATTCAGCCGCTGGGTGGCAATGCGCCCTACCTTCTCTTGTGCATGGATATAGGCAGCATCCATCAAGGCAACCAGGGCCACGGTTTGCCCCTGGGCTTCAAGCTGACAGGCTATTTCAAAGGACAGAACGCCACCGGCACACATCCCCCCCAGCAAATAGGGCCCCTCCGGCTGCACCTGACGGATTTGCTGGATATAGTAGGCAGCCATGTCGGGAATGCGCGTATGCAAAATGGGAAAACCCGGACGGCTGAGGGGCTGGATACCATACACCGGAAGGGGAGCTAGGCGTTTTGCTAAGTTTCGATAGAGCAAGGTTTCACCATCGCCATCATGAATGAGGAACAGCGGCGGGCTGGCATCCCCAGGCTGCAGCAGGATCAAGGACGTAGGCTCACCCGTTTGCGCTTCATTGTGGTCGAGACGCTGGGCCAGCTTTTGAATGGTGGGTCGCTCCAGCAGGGTGGTCAGCGGCAGACGCTCCCCAAACCGCTGCTCGATGCTCACGACCACCTCAACGGCGAGCAAGGACGTTCCCCCTAGCTCGAAATAGTCATCCGTAATTCCCACGGTCTTGAGATTGAGCAGATCTGACCAGAGGTCTACCAAGATCGTCTCAGTCTCAGTGCTCGGCGCAACGGCGGTATACCCTAGATCTGGGCAATCGCCTTTGCCTTGGCGGCGAAGATGTTGCAGCACCTGAGTGGGCGATCGCAGCTCGGCAGCAATCTCCTGCAACCGTTCAGACAGGCTGCCCTGGGATTGGGACGAGGAAGACGTGGGTTTAGGCGAAGCTGCATCAGAGCGATCGTTGGTTGGATTGTAGGTAAGATTCGCTGCATAGTCGGTGGGAAACTCAAAGCAAAGCCCCTCATCGGTTGCTTGCTGAAACTCTGCACCACAGCGCTCTAGAAAACTGAGGGCCGGTTGATTTTTCTTTGAAGGAATAAATAACAAACGCACCGTGGATAGCCCTTGCTGCTGGGCTACGTTCCCTAATTCCCGCAGCATTTGATATTCCACACCGCGGCCCAACACTCGGCAACTGAGCAAAAAGGTATCGACTTCTAGGGCTCCGCTGCGAGGGCCAAAGATCATCACCCCCACCAGCCCATAGTCACCAAAGCGATCGCTCACCTCAATGGCGCGACAGTCCAGCCCTTGGGCAGCCAGTTGTTGCACATCGGCCTCAGAGCGGCGGCGGGTGGTGCAGTTAAACTGATTGGTGCGCTGGGTGAGCTGAGCCACCCGCGACTGTTGCTCTGCCGTCGGAACGGTCATGGTGGTAGACAAGTCCAAGCTGGCGAGGAACACCTCCAGGGAGGGCGCTTCTTTTTCCAGCCGCGATCGCGCCACATTTTGCTGATAGAGCGCCGTGCGCTTGCGGTCTTCCTCGGTCACCCGCAAATGGTCAAAGGCCCAGACATGCTCTAGGAATGCCGGGATATCTGCTTCATTCTTCGGTAATTGTAGGGACAAAACCTCCGGACAGTTGAGCCGCACCTCCGCACATTCCACCGGGTTATCGTCTATAAAAATAAAACTATCGAGGCCGAGATTGAGATCCTCCGCCAAGGATTGGATATTGCCCGACTTTGGCAGCCAATTCACCCGCCAACTGACCAGGTGATCCAGCTTGAGCGGCATATCTGTACGCTGCTCAAACACCTCCATCACATCCGCTTCATTGTTTTTGCTGCAGAGACATAGCACCATCCCCGCCTCCTGCTGCTCAATCATGAACCGCTGTAGGGTCTGAAAAGCGTCAGTCACCTGAATGCCATCAATCCCATCTTCGCCCACAATCCCTTTCCAGATGGTGTTGTCGCAGTCCAGCACAATCACCTTATAGGGCGATCGCTTAATGGCATAGATCCGCCGGGCCAGGGTGGTGCCGAGGGTGGCAAAAAAGTCTGGCGTGAACGGAATATGCCCGAGGCGATCGCGCTCAGGGTCATAAACCGAGGTAGACCCATAGCGCTCAAAGTCGGGCGATCGCAGCAGGTGGAAATTGCTGGCACTGCCGAGTTCAGCTTCAATCTGATCTTCAATAGCTTGAAACGCGATCGCCCAGTTCGGCTGCTCTTGGATGGCGGGTGACGAAGGACAAATACCCAGAATATAGGCAGCGGAAGACTGCCCTAGGGCCGACTGAAACGCCTGGATCAAGTCTTGGGCATTGCGCTGCACATCGGCTAGGCGATCCGCATCGGTCATCTCGTCCGACGATTGGCTGAAGCGCCACCAATCTTCAAAGCGCAGCAGCACAACATTCACCCCTGTTTGATTATCCGCCATCAAACTTGTGGGGTTGAGTAACTGCTGAAAGACTTGATTATAGGGTGTAAACTCTACTGATGCCGGCAATGCCAGCTTGTCTATCCAAAACGCTAATGATTCCTCTAACGGCTCGGCCGTAAACGTTGCTGCCACGGCAACTGTGTATTGAAAACGAGTGGCGGAGGGAACTGGAGTTTGAGTGGACTGCATCACGCTTCTCAAAATTTATAGATCGTAGAGTGCCAGCACTCTTAAATTACCCAATCCCATCCAATCTTGAACGCAGATGGCACGGTCAGTTTACTGGCACAGAAACCTGGTTGCTGGATAGACGCTGTATCCCTTCACTCTAGACTTCTCCCTAAAAGAGAAACGATCCATGCTCTTTCGTCATTCTCCCGAAACGAGAAAAAACCGATCGATTAGTTTGCTTCCTCCCTGGGAGAGAAGGCTAGGACTAGAGGCTTTCAGGCATCAGCTCCCGTGGTTACTCAGTCAAGCATGGCAGAGACATACGCTCAGCGCATCATCCCTAGGAATACATCAGGTGATTAGCAAGATAGACCTTTTGAGCATGAAAGAAACCCAAACGTCAAGGTCATTATAGCCATCATGCCCAAGGATGCCGAGCAACTGCAGGGCAAATCCACCCAGCCTCATGCAATCTTTGCAATATGCAACGTTATGTTAAGGGCTCGTTTGAGCATGGCCTCCATCATAAGTATGGTCTCCATCATCAGAATGCCAGGATGGGACTACCTCGTTAAGGGTGGGTAAATCTCAAGTGTATTGTCCTTGCCCTCTAGGGCGATCGCTCCCACCGTAGACTCTGGCATCTCAAACAGCAGGGTAGACCAAGGTTGGGACAAGCCCGCCACCGGTGTTAGGGCCCCAAAGGGAGCGATCGCATTCTCCCAGAGGTTCACGGTTGCCAGGCCAGCCAAGCCTTGCCCCGTTGCTTTCAAATAGGCTTCGGTGACCGTCCACAGTCGAAAAAAGTAGGCTGGGGCGTCGTGGGGCGCAATCTGGCGGAATTGGGCGGCAATCTCAGGTGAAAATTGAGTCTTGATGATGGTGTGAAGCTGAGCAACGCTGCGCCGCGGTTCAAGATCAACCCCAATTCGATGGTGCATCGTCAACCCATAGAGACTTATGGGGCCAGCGTGGGAGAGGTTGAACTGTAAACCCATGGGATGGTAGGAGAGCGGCAAGCCAGGTTTGCCGGTGGGACTGTACTGGAATGGAATGTGATCCGGTGGACAGGACAGGTAGTGGGACAACAGCAGCCGCAGGATAGCGCGACTGGTGCGGTAGCGATCGCGATCGGCGGGAAACTTGAAGCGATCGCCCCGCTGCTGCTCCTCAGCACTGAGGAGGGCCTGGACAATCTCGGGGGGAAGGGTCAGCCGACGGCGATCGATCCACCAAACCAAGGCATGGTTGGGCTGCAACCCAGGCAGCATCTCCGGCGACAGGTTCAACAGCGAGGCAATGGTATAGGTCATGGGCGATTATGGGCAAAATCGGACAGGCCAACCACAGTTTTCGTAGACATCTTGGCTTAGCATGAAACTTGGCTGATCACATGACAGCTAGCATATGGCACCTCAGCAGGATGAAGCATGGGTTCTGCACCTTCACCTCTAACTCCCCAGCAGCCGGTAATTTTGGGTTTTGATCCGGGGCGACAAAAATGTGGCATCGCGGTCATGGCGCTAGACCGTCGGCTGCTGTTTCAACAGGTCGTGAGTGCAGAAACAGCGATCGCCACCATCGATGCCCTGCAACAGCAGTTTCCCATTTCTTTGATGGTGATGGGCAATCAGACGTCTGCCAAGCAATGGAAGCAAAAGGTGGTGGATGAACTGCCCACATCCTTGCGCGTGGTCATGGTCGATGAGCGCTACAGCACGCTCCAGGCCCGCGATCGCTACTGGACCATGTATCCCCCCAAGGGCATCGGCCGATTGCTACCCCAAAAGCTGCGATCGATTCCACGCCCCATTGATGATATTGTCGCTATTTTACTCATTGAGCGCTATTTCGATCAGCTCACCGATCCACCTTCGTAACGCATTAACATCCCCACTGTCTCCAGCCAAACTAGACCTCTAGGCTGGGAGCCGATCAGGGGGCGATCGCTAATGCCAACAGTGGCAATTTGGAAGCGCCGGTCGCCAGCGTTGATGTTGAGCAAGTGATTCGTATCTTATATCAAGCCGCCTACAGCAGTCGGTATACCCAACTAAAACTTCCCATCCTAGTGGTGATGAAGGAAGAGGTATGGGGCACTCAGTTTAAGCTGCGATCCTATCCCATGGATGCCCGCAATGAGTTTGTCTATCAGACCGACATTATTCGTCGAGCTAAGCAGGCTTTCACTCGATACGATCTTCCTTACCCAAGACTATCAAATTTGATGTATAGCAAGCTTGCCAGCATTTCAGAGTAAGACCACATCTGGTTGAATGTTTGTGGACAGAACATCCTGCCTTTGATGTCTGTTGCGCTGCCCTCTAGGTATAGGGCTACAGATCTTCAGGACTTGCAAGAGCCTTAAATGCCTAGCTTATTCAATCAGCTTTGACATACCTCATGCAATCTATACTCATCCAACAAGTTCTAGGGCATCGGATATGCTATCGCAACCTAGCGATCGCTCTCCTATTGGCAAAAACCAGAATGCCAGATATGATCATTCCACTTGAGCTAGGACTACTTCATGAGTTCACAAATCCCTCGATGGGTAAGGCGTTGGGTCATAGGGCGCTGGTCTGTGGCCAGGCTGGGGCGATCGCTCCTGATCATCTACGCCGTCGTCACTCTCTACGTCTTCTTCACCGCCGATAGCAAAATTTTCCTGCCCCCTGCCTCTAGCTACGCCCAACTTCCTGACCTTGTCACCGTCCCAGTTGACAACCATCACCTCGCTGTCCTCCACCGCCCTAACCCCGCTGCCGACTACACCCTGCTCTATAGCCACGGTAATGCCGAGGATCTAGGTCTCATTCGTCCTGTTCTCGATGTTCTATACTCCGCTGGCGTTTCGGTGGTCAGCTACGACTACAGCGGCTATGGGTTGAGCACCGGGCGGTCTTCCGAGCGGCAGTCCTACCGCGATATCACCGCCGTCTATCGCTACATGGTGGATGAGTTGGGGATTCCTGGCGATCGCATTCTTATCCATGGGCGATCGGTGGGTGGTGGCCCGTCACTATACTTAGCTAAGCAGGAATCTAGCGCAGGGGTAATCCTAGAAAGCAGCTTTACATCAGCCTTTCGGGTAATTTTACCCATTCCTATTTTTCCCTTCGACAAATTTCCCAATCGCGATCGCCTCCGTCAGATCAACGTTCCCGTTCTGATTATCCACGGTGAAGCCGACGACACTATTCCTATCGACCATGGGCGATCGCTCTACGAAGCTGCACCAGACCCGAAGCGATCGCTCTGGGTGCCCAACGCCAATCATAATGACCTCGTCTGGGTTGCCGGAGACGACTACGTCGAAGCAGTGCGATCGTTTGTAGCCAGCCTATCGCCCTGACCTAGAAAGATCCCCGACGCTCCCTCACGACAGCAAAGATCTGCGACTTCTTAAAGAAGTCGCAGATCTTACTCATCTAGCAACAGTTGTTTGAACGCTAAATGAGTGGGCAGACAACCGTTCGCCCAAAACGAGGAGCGATCGCTTTCCTCAAACTGCTGCTGAACTAACTCTAAGTTTGGCAATGTCCCCGCTCGAAGACCTGCATAGTCTAAATAACTGGAAAACTCCCATTCCTCTGGCTGGCTAACCAGGTTAGCCTTAACCGGGTTCTGGTGGATATAGCGAACCAAATGCACCAGATAATCGCTGTGAGTCACCAAAATCCTCTGAAACCGTCCTTGAAACAATGCACCTACTCGACCAAAACGTTTATTGATCGCTTTCGTGTAAGACAGAGAAAGCGATTTCATGGCCTGGGATAAATGTTCGCTTTTAGGATAAACCAGCAGGTGATAATGGTTTGGCATGAGGCAATACGCCACCATATCAACGTTGTGGGTGACGAAGGTTTGCCGGATCAATCGCAAGAAATAGAGATAGTTATCCCGTTCAAAAAAGACGTTTTGACGATTGTTACCCCGATTGTAGATATGGTAGAAGTGCCCCATTTGAGGTGGAGAAATTTGCTCCTGAGTCATGGCATCTGCTTCAAGTTATGCCATTAGAATACCCAAGCTCACAAGCAAGATCTGCGACTCTCTAGGTCAGGTCAAGATCTGCGACTTCTTTAAGAAGTCGCAGATCTGGGGACTTTAAGCCGGTGATGAGATTTGAACTCACGACCGCTCGATTACGAATCGAGTGCTCTACCACTGAGCTACACCGGCATTTGAGCCTGCACCATTGCAAACTAACGGACTATCATTATAGCAGCCTCCATCGATTCTAAAGAGGCGATCGCTCTCCTTTTTTCCCGCTATTTTTTTCACCCTCCGGGTCTAGACACTAAACCCCTCCGACACCGCCATCCTGTCAGTGATTCACATCACACCAAAAAGGAGGGATGCGTCACTCCCTCCCCCAAGCATTCAGCCGACAATACAGAGGACAAGGACGCCATGCGCCCGCACCGTTCACCTAACCGGGAGCACCAGCCATGCAAACTCCTCATGCCATTCGCCTCTTGGTGGAAAAGGCATTGTACATCAGACAGTTGACCCCAGACATTGAAAATGCCATCAACAGCGAGCTGAGCCGCCTCGGCTACATTTCAGAAGTTGACTATGAGGCATTGGAACTTCTGATGTCTGAAATGGATGAAGGTCGTATTCGCCTCGTGCCCAGCCCCTAGTGCAGTGGTAGGTTCTATGCCGGGAGCAACTCGGTTCCTAGCCTAGCGAATTTTTCATCGCATTGCAGAGAGGTTGACATTCCGTTACCGTTAGCATCAGGGTTGTTGCAGTTAGCAAAAGATTTACACAGGGTGTGTCTCTAGAGTAGAGATACGTGGGGCATCGTGGGTACGTAGAACGACGTCAGGGTCAAGAATTGTGGACGTAGGTCAGGGTGCTGCATTAAGGCTGTAAGGGGAAGATGCTACCGTGGGAAAGACGGTGAAATCAGGCTTGGAGTGATCTTTCCTATGGGCTCCCTAGCAGATGAACTGGCGATCGCCCAGCAGCAGGTTCGCGATGGAAACCTAGGGGCGGCAGCGCAACGGCGGGATGCATGTATCCAGCGCCTGCGGGCCCAGCCCCTCGATAGTAGCTTGGATGAACAGGCGGCAGTCTGGCTGGGGGTTGGTGTGTTGTCCCAGCAGATGGGTCAGATCTCTGAGGCGATCGCAGCCTACCAAGAAGCGATCGCCCTCCAGCCGCAGTTAGCCCGCGCCTACAATAATTTAGGAACAGCTTTCAAGGCCCAGGGTGAGCTAGAGCAGGCAGAACGAGCCTATCGAGAGGCACTGGTGCATCAGCCCCATTACCCTGAGGTGTATTTAAATCTAGGGAACCTGGCCCGACAGCGATCGCATCTGGGGCAAGCGATCGCCCATTATAAACAGGCGCTAGAACAGCAGCCCCACTATGCCGACGCTTGGCATAACCTCGGTTGGATTGCTCAGCAGCAGGGACAGTCTGCCCAGGCGATGGTTTGCTATCAACGGGCTCTGGAAGCAGATCCTAGCAATCCTGACCTGTTGAATGCGGTGGGTAACGGCCTGCAGCGCTTAGGAAAATTTGCCCAGGCCATTGGCTACTACCAACGGGCGATCGCTCGCCGACCAGAGGATCCAGCGTTTTATAGCAATCTCGGTGCGGCCCATCAAGAATTGGGTCAGTTCGATCAATCGCTGGTCTATTACCAAAAAGCGATCGCCCTCAATCCCACCTATGCCGACGCCTACTACAATCTGGGCAATCACTACAAAGCCCAGGATGCCTTGCTGGAAAGTCGGGCGGCCTTTCAGCGGGCGATCGCCCTCCAGCCCAACTATCCCCAAGCCTTGAATAACCTAGGCTTGGTGGAGTACGAATTGGGCAACCTGCGGGATTCAATCCAGACCTATGGACGGGCGATCGCCCTACGTCCCAACTACCCTGATGCCCATCTCAACCGAGGCTTAGCGCTGCTGCAGACAGGACATCTGCAGGCCGGGTTTGCCGACTATGAATGGCGCTGGCAGGTGGTGGGGGTGAACTTTAAGCCGCCTCGCACCTTTACCCAGCCCCAGTGGGATGGTTCGGATCTGGCAGGACAAACCATTTTGCTGCATGCAGAGCAGGGATTTGGCGATACCCTGCAGTTTATTCGCTATGTGCCAGCGGTGGTGGCCCGAGGTGGGCGGGTGGTGGTGGAAAGCCAGGCGGCTCTGAAGACCTTGCTGTCCACCATGCCCGGCATTGATCAGGTCATTGCCCGAGGCGAGGACTTACCCGAATTTCAGGTGCATGCGCCGCTGATGAGCTTGCCCCATATTTTGCAAACGACCCTGGCTACCATTCCCAATACGGTGCCCTATCTGCCGATGCCCGATCCGGGGCCGCCGCTGCCGGAGTGGGATGGGACGGCTCTGCGGGTGGGCTTAGTCTGGTCGGGCAGTACGGGCAATCTCAACGATCGCCTGCGGTCTTGCCAATTGTCACTGCTGCGATCGCTGCTGGATCTGCCAGGCATTCAGGTCTATAGCCTGCAAAAAGAGGTGCGATCGGAGGACGAGGCGCTTTTCCAAGAATTGGTTGCCCAAGGCAGCCTAAAGGATCTGGCACCGCTGATGGAAGATTTTCTGGCCACAGCGGCGCTGATTCAGCAGTTAGATGTGGTGATTACCGTGGATACGGCGGTGGCCCATCTCACGGGGGCCCTGGGTAAACCGGCTTGGATCATGCTCACCCATGCCCCCGACTGGCGCTGGCTGCAGTACCGCCAGGATAGTCCTTGGTATCCACAGGCGCGGCTGTTTCGCCAAACCCACCGCCAAGATTGGCAACCGGTGATCGATCGCCTGCGGCTGTTGCTGGAAACCATTGAGCGATCGCACCACCAGCGAACCCTGCCCCAGGATCGTGGCCACCAGGCCGTGAACTGGATGAAGCAAGCCAATGCTCTGCGCATGACCAACGGCGAACAGGCCATCCGCTGCTACCACCAAGCCCTCTCCCTCAACCCCCAAGACTACCGAATTTACAACAATCTAGGCGTAGCCCTCCGCCACCAAGGACAGCTCTCAGAGGCGATCGCGGCCTACTCCGCTGCCCTAACGCTCCACCCTGGCTTTGCCGATGCCCACTACAACCTAGGCAATGCTTGGCGGGAGCAAGGGGACCTACCAGCCTCCATCTACCACTACCAGCGCGCCTTGGCGCTGCAGCCCTCGGCGGCGGCTTGGAATAATTTGGGCAATAGCCTGAAGGATTGGGGCACAGTGGAGCAAGCGATCGCCGCCTATGAGCAAGCGATCGCCCTAGAGCCCGACCACGCCAGCGCCCACCACAATCGCGGCTATGGACGCCTGCTGCAGGGCGATCTGGCGGCGGGGTTTGCCGACTATGAATGGCGCTGGCGAGTGGTCAATTTCAAAGCCATGCCGGAGTTTGGCGTACCCCAGTGGGATGGTTCCCCCCTGGATGGCAAAACGATTCTGCTGCATACGGAGCAGGGCTTTGGCGATGCCCTTCAGTTTTGTCGCTATGTGCCCCAGGTGGCGGCCCTGGGCGGGCGGGTGGTGGTGCAATGTCGGGCTCCGTTAATGCGCTTGCTGGCTACGGTGGCGGGAGTGGCGCAGGTGGTGGAGTGCGATCGCCCCCTGCCGCCCATCGATGTCCATGCGCCGCTGATGAGTTTGCCCCATATCTTGCAAACAACCTTGGAGACTATTCCCGCCCAGGTGCCCTACCTGCAGGCCCCGCCCACCCATCTGCGCCTGAAGACCAGCGATCGCCCAGCGGTAGGCCTCGTCTGGGGCGGTAGTCCCACCCATTTGAATGACAGCCAGCGATCGCTGCCGGTGCATCATCTGCGCGATCTGCTCGACTATCCCCTGCAGCTCTACAGCCTGCAAAAGGGGCCTAGGGCTCGTCACGTCACAGACCTAGGCGACACCGTCGTGGATTTGAGCGATCGCCTCCAAGACTTTGCGGATACGGCCGCAGCGATCGCCCAACTAGACTGGGTGATTACCGTCGATACCGCCGTGGCCCATCTGGCCGGAGCGCTGGGGAAACCAGCCTGGGTGCTCCTGTCCTATGCCCCCGACTGGCGCTGGATGCTGGCCCGCAGCGATAGTCCTTGGTATCCTAGCCTGCACCTATTTCGCCAAACCACCGCCGGCGACTGGGCAGGGGTGATGGGAGACGTGGTGCGGGCCCTAGAGGTTGACCTAGGCATCACCCGCCAGCGCCAACCAGGGCGATCGCCTCAGCCTGCTGGTACTCCATCACCTAAGCGATCGCCGCTGCCTAGAACCCCCGCTAGCTCAGCCATTGGCATCGGCTGGCAGCTCAATCCCGCCACCGGTTGGGGCATTTATGGCACCAACTTGGCCCTGCACCTGCTGCCCACCCATCGACCGGTGCCCTTGGTGCCCCCTGCGCCTACACCGTTTAATCCCCTTCATTGGCGCTTGCTGCAGCCAGCTCTAGAACAAACCGCCGCGATCGCCCGCACCCTCCAGTCCTCATCCCAGCCCTACTCATTTCCTGGTCTGGTGCTGCGAGGCTTGGGGAACCAGTGTAGAACAGCTCCTGAGCTAGAGCGGATTGTGGGTCACAAGACCGTGGGCGTGATCTTTTTCGAGGATCCCCAATTCACACCCGCGGCGCTGCAGCGGGCCAAAACCTACGACTGGATGATCACGGGCTCAACCTGGAATGAGCAGGTGCTGCGGGCCCATGGGATTGAGCGGGTGTCTACGGTATTCCAGGGCATTGATCCCAGTCTGTTTCATCCTGCCCCCCGGAATCGGCTCTTGGGCGATCGCTTCGTCATTTTCTCCGGCGGCAAGCTGGAGTATCGCAAGGGTCAGGATCTGGTGATTCGTGCCTTCAAGCACTTCCGCGATCGCCACCCCGAGGCCCTGCTGCTCACCGCTTGGCATAACGCTTGGCCCGCCACTATGGCCGGCCTCGATACAGCCGGTCATGTCACCGGTATTCCACCGCTGGATGCCACGGGTCGCCTCCAGATCCAGGCTTGGCTAGCGGATCAAGGAATTCCTGCAGATGCCGTAGTAGACGTGGGCGTCATTCCCAACCATCTAGTCGCCCCAATTATTCGGGAAGCCGATGTGGCTCTCTTCCCCAACCGTGCTGAAGGCGGCACCAACTTGGCGGCCATGGAAAGCCTGGCCTGTGGCCTGCCCACCATCCTAT
This sequence comes from Leptolyngbya sp. DLM2.Bin15, assembly GCA_007694125.1. Taxonomy (GTDB): domain Bacteria; phylum Cyanobacteriota; class Cyanobacteriia; order RECH01; family RECH01; genus RECH01. The sequence continues at coordinate 10,351 of RECH01000249.1, read as the reverse complement.
CGGCCAACACCGGGCATCTCGATCTGCTGGGAGATGCCCACTGCTATGCCTTGCGCCACCAAGGCCCTGTACGCCCCACCCCCCTCAACACCTGCGTGGAGGGCTGGGGCGAATCGGATCTGGAGGAAATCCTGGCCTACCTAGACCAGATCCATGGCGATCGCCCTGCAGCTCAGGCGCGGGGCCAGGCCGCTGCCCAGGTCATGCAGGACTGGACGTGGGAGCGGCAGGTGCAGCGGTTACTGCAGCACCTCCAGCCGTTTATGCATCCTTCGTCTGGGTGAGATATTCACCAACCTTAAAGCTGGTGGTGGTTTCCAGTTGTTTCATCGTCGAGCGGGTGATCAGCTTGCCCGCTTCCACCAACACTTCCCCGGTAATTGGGTGCAGCATATCTTGGTCGGCCCGCCGCCCAATCAAAGCCTCAATATCTTGCAGCGAGTTGACGTACATCCCAGGAGGGAGTTCGACCGTCACCCCATTGTCTAAGACCCTGGCCTGGCAGGCGAGGCGAGAGTTGGGTTTGCAGGAAGTAATCACGCCTAGGGTGCGTTGCTCCCGGCGGCTGATGGGCGATAGTGCCCCCATGCCATCTTTCACGTAGATGTGGCAGGTGGCACACATGCCGCGCCCGCCACATTCTTTCAACACATCTAGTTCTTTGTTGAGCAAGACCGACAGCAAATTGCCGTTGGTTTCCACAGACGTTTCTTGCCCAATCGGTTCTAGCTTAATGAGCTTAACCATAAATTTTAGTCTCTCAGTCCCGGATGTAAGGTTTTAGTTGGGTAACAAAGCAGCTTTGAGGCGATCGCCCATTTGACTTTGCTGGAGCAAGGTAGGGTAATCGCGAATCACGATAGAGCACCGTTTGCTAAACGCGGCAATCCATTGCTTAATCCAGTCTTCTTGCTCGGCCATCAGGGAACCCTCCATCGAACCACCCATAAACGTCCAAGTGCCGGCTCGATCCACCTCAAACTTGGTGAGCCAGTCTGCGGATGGCCGGCTTGATTTCCAATAGTTCGATACAACGGTGGCTCCTAAATACTGTTTGGTAAACTGGCTGATTTCGTTGAGCCCCTGCACTACTTCCTCAAGGGATAGGCGCGGCAGGGGGGCTGGAACGGGCTCGGGAACGGGCTCAGGGACTGGCTCAGGGACTGGCTCGGGTGGCGGCGGGGCAGGCTCCGGTTGCTTGATGGGAGCTGCGACCGGCTCCGTTGGCTCGGGTGGGGGAGGCGCGGCGGGCTTAGGCTGCTTGCCGTTTTGGTAGGCACCCGATCGCTCCTGCGGCGACTTAACGCCTCCCTGGGAGGAAGAACCATCGCGCTTCCAGTAATGTTGCCCCGATAATGTAATATTGCCCGCTAGCAGCCGAAAAGTCGCGATCGCATTGGTGATATCGTCTTGAAGTTCTAACTTAAGCTTTTCAACCGCCCGCACATAGGAGGGATAGATCAAATGATCGCTCGTTAAGACCAGGAGGATCACACCATGGTCTAATTTGTATATGTAGACTTGATGCCCCGTAAACTGAAATTCGAAAAACTCGAAATCAGGGGGTGTCGTTTCAACAACCTGTTGAATTCCTTGGGCTAAGGCTTCCTTTTGTTGAAAATTGAGAGTTTGATCGACACCGCAAAAATAGGGACGGGAGCGACCGTCCACTAGGGCCACGCCCTCAATTCCTGGTAAATTCAGAAAGTCCTGAACAACTTCCCGCTGCATAAAGAAGCTAACTCTAGGTGATTCGATACTGAATGCCGATACATACTACCGTAGCGATCGTGAAGACATAGCTCAAGGTTTGCCTCGAATGTCTAATTGTGAAGATCATATCGACCTGCGATCCCACCGTTCACTATGATGCTCCGTAGTTCAGTCTATACACGTCTTCGTCTGCTGATGTTTGGTCTCCGGTTTTTTCTGAGTTTTAGATGCAACCGTCATGTCTGATCTTCCGTTTACTCTGGATCAATTGCGAATTCTGAAGGCGATCGCTGCGGAGGGGAGCTTCAAACGGGCTGCGGATAGCCTGTATGTCTCTCAACCCGCCGTGAGCTTACAAGTCCAGAACCTTGAACGCCAACTCGATGTGCCTCTTTTTGATCGAGGAGGACGACGCGCCCAGCTCACCGAAGCGGGCCATTTATTGCTCAGCTACGGCGATCGTATCCTCTCCCTTTGCCAGGAAACCTGCCGCGCCATTGAAGATTTACAAAATTTACAGGGCGGCACATTGATTGTAGGCGCAAGCCAGACCACAGGTACCTATTTGCTTCCTCGGATGATTGGGCTTTTTCGGCAGCGCTATCCTGATGTGGCGGTTCAGCTCCATGTGCATTCCACCCGACGTACGGCTTGGAGTGTGGCTAATGGCCAAATTGACTTAGCAATTATTGGCGGTGAAGTTCCTCCTGAACTACAGGACTCTTTAGAAATTATTCCCTATGCAGAGGACGAACTCGCATTGATTTTGCCAGTTTTTCATCCCCTAGCCCGGATTGGCATCGTGCAAAAGGAAGACCTGTATAAGCTTCAGTTCATTACCCTCGATTCTCAATCCACCATTCGCAAGGTGATTGACCAGGTGCTGACCCGCTGTGGTATTGAAACACGCCGCCTTAAAATTGAGATGGAGTTAAACTCAATTGAAGCCATTAAGAATGCGGTACAGTCTGGGTTAGGTGCAGCCTTTGTGTCTATTTCAGCCATTGAAAAAGAGCTGCAAATGGGCGTGCTGCATCGAGCCCGCATTGAGGATGTGGTCGTCAATCGCACCCTATCGGTGATTGTCAACCCCAATCGCTATCGGTCGAAGGCAGCGGAAGCATTTAGCCAAGAAATTCTGCCCCAGTTCGCTACCCACAAGCCCAAACCGGTGGAGGAGGCGATCGCTCCCCTTGCTGATGATGATGACGCCCTAGACTCCTCCCTAGAGACCACCCCATCTCCGTCTGGCGGAACCTAATCCCTAAGCACCCATGGAAACCTACTGCACTCGTCCAAACTGCGCACGCCCAACCAACGTCTTCGCAGATCTGGATACCACGACCCTAAAAACAGTGCAGCAAAAGTTTTGCACGACCTGCGGGATGCCCCAAATTTTAGTGGGTCGATACCTCACCACGCGCCTTCTCGGTAAAGGAGGGTTTGGTGCGGCCTTCCTGGCCATCGATCGCTACACCCCCGCCATGCGGCAATGTGTGGTCAAGCAATTCCAGCCCGCTGGAGATTTAAGCCCTAACCAGCTCAAAATTGCCCAGGAGCTATTTGAACGGGAAGCAGAAGTGCTGGAGCAGTTGGGCAACCGCCATCCCCAAATTCCTAACCTGCTGGCCTTTTTTGAGCTATCGGTGCCAGGGAAGAATCCTGGCAAAGCCGAGCAGTTTTTCTACCTGGTTCAAGAATTTATTGACGGCAAAAATCTAGAGGAAGAGCTAGCCCAAAAAGGCACCTTCACCCAGTCTGAAATACTAGAGGTGCTGGTGGAAATCCTCAAGGTGCTGAAGTTCGTCCATGAGAATGGCTCCATCCACCGAGATATTAAGCCGTCGAACATCATGCGCGATCGCTCCGGGAAACTCTTCCTGCTAGACTTCGGCGCGGTCAAACAAGTCACCTCGGGTGCAGCGGGGGGGCAAGGGGCCCAGTCCTCCACCGGCATCTACTCCATGGGGTTTGCGCCACCGGAGCAAATGGCCGGCAATGTTGTGTATCCAGCCACCGATCTCTACGCCTTGGGGGTCACCTGCATCACCCTGCTCACCGGCAAGCAGCCCAGCGAACTCTACGATGCCTACAGCAATACCTGGAAGTGGCATTCCTTTGTCAGCGTGCACCAACGCATCGGGGCGGTGCTCGACAAAATGCTCAAGGCCTCTGCCAGCGATCGCTTTGCCTCAGCCCAGGAAACCCTAGAAGCGCTCGCCCAAGGTAAGGGTAATGCGCCGAGTCCTGCCCCAGCTCCAAGTCCTGCCCCAACGCCCCGTGCCGCCTCCAGACCTCAAACAATCACGGTACCTCCATCCGCCACATCTCCCCCCCAGGCGACCCCAGCGCCCCTGCAACCGGCGAAGGCGGCACCGATCGCGGCCCCCTCATCCTCCATCTCCACCCTAGAACTGCTCTCCGGAGCAGCGTTTACGGGGTTTGAGGGAGGCTTGCTGGCGATCGCCCTCTTGAGTTTGGCGGGCACCACCTTGGTGAGTGCTGGATTTTGGGTCGTGTTGGTCGTCGTGCTGATCCTGGCTCAGATGCGCCGCGTCATTGAAAAATTTGACTTGGTGATCATTGCCGCCATCTCCTTCGCCATTATCGTGGTCGCCTCGCCCCTGCGGAGCCTGCCGATTTTGGTGAATTTTGGCAATCCCATTGTGGCGGTGCTGGTGCTAGCCGGATTCCTGGGGCTGGTGGCGATCGCCATTGCATTGATCTTCCGACTGATTTACAAGATTTTGTCGATGCTGCTGTAGGTGGACGGGATTGCCCAACGAGCTTTCCATCGCGAGGTGGGTTCCAAAGGCGAGGCGGCCTGTTCCTGCTGGCGGCGGGTGAGGATGGTGGCGGCGCTATCCGTGAGGCTTGGATCGCGGTAGGGAATGCTGGCGCGGGTCTGGAGGTGTTCCTGTTCTTGGCGGGATAGGGGCGGTAGATCCTGGGGAGAAAAACTGGCGAGGCTACCGGGCGATCGCCGGCCCACCGCAGGACTAGAGCCTAGGTGCAGCCCTGCCTGCAGGAGAGCTGTGCGTACCGCAGCAGAGCAGGAATAGGTGGCGAGACGTCCTGCAGGAGCCAGGCAGCGGGCTACCCAGGCCAGGAATTCCACCGTCCAAAGCTGCGGGCAGCGGGGTGGAGAAAAAGGATCGAGAAAAATGGCATCGGCGCGAAAGCCCGTCGCGTAGACCTGCTGGATCTGCTGACGGGCATCCCCGAGCAGCAGGTGGGCCGTGAAGCGATCGCTTTGAACAATTTGCTCTGCAGCCAGTTGGGCCAGTTGGGTAGCAATAGGCGCAGGCCAGGCTTGCAGCAGATGATGGGCGATCGCCGCCTGGGGAACCGCCGCATTGAGCTCCAACCCATACCACTGCACCTGGCATTGGGGATTCACCGCCCAGATGGTCGCCAAGGCCGCAGCCGTGTTGTATCCCAGACCGTAGCAAATATCCAGCAGCGCCAGCGATGGTCGGCGGGCTACATCCGATAGCCGGGTGGGTACCACAAACTTTTGCTCAGCTTCCTGCCGGGCTCCATGGTGACTGTGGAAGGCTTCCCCAAAGTCAGCGGAAAGGAAGGTGAAGGAACCGTCGGCGGTGAGCTGGGGCTGAAGGGAGTGGAGGGTGTCAGAAGACGGCGGCATAGGGGAGAGCGATCGCAAGGAGCGGTTGGATCAAGACAGGGCGACAAGCCGAAGATCGAAGTTGGAGCAAAATCCTGAATTATTTCCCCATCTCAGAAGAGAGGAGTAGATCTAGCTCAAGCTAGGCAACTTGCATTCTAAGATGCCATGGGGGAACAGGTATGAAAGACAAGGTTAGTGAAGTTAGTACAAAGCTGGTGCAGGTGATTCAAACTCGGGATGCAGAGCGCGTGCGCTATCTCTCGAAGATGATGGAGAAACAGAAAGATCCGATGAACACGGTGAAATTATTCTGGCTGATCACGCAACATTTGCAGCGGCTGGATACAGACTTACTCAACTGGTTTGAGTCGATTTATTTTGAAGACTGCACGCCAGAGGTCAAAGAGATGTGGCTGCAGTTCATTGATCTCTGTGGCATTACCTTGGCTGAGCAGTACAGCCCCATTCAAAAAGCTTAGAATCTCTTAGAATCTGCTGTCTTATCCCCCATCTTCCCCATGCCCTAGGTTGTTCGGGGAGATGGGCCATACCTAGATGATCAATCCACAGTTAAAAACCTAGTAGAGCAGGTCTACTAGGTTTCATCAAGGTTTTTCTATTGACCCTTATTATAACCCCAGATTCTGAGAGCGCAACTGTGTGCTGCTTTGATCAATGTAGGGACAGATTGAGAGGGTCACGGTTCTTCGCGCCTCTACAAACGAGTACCCATCGGTACTATCCTGAACACCTACTGCTCACCAGGGATAAACTCCGTCACCACTCGACCGCCACTCATCACAAAGACTTGGTCTTCCAGGGTGCCGACCAAACGAGGCGCACGGCTACTCATCTCCGGATCGGCTTGGGTGTAAAACACATTGCCGATCGCTTCCACTTCTTGGGTGCCATTATCCCAAACGATGCGATCGCCCCGTAGGCGAGACTGATTGCGGCGGGTGGTGGCTCGGGCACTGCCGCGTAGGTCAAAAATTTCCTGGGCCAAGTCCATACTGCCGCGATCGCCCTGCAGCAGCACCTGCCCATTGCGTAAGTTAGCATTCAGCGGTCGATTCATCGTCACCAGCTGATTCTCAATCTCCCAAACCAGGGACTCGGTGGCTAGACTCATCACCGGCTCCCGCATGGCCATGCGCACATTGCCATTCATGGACAACCGTTGCTCAGCTAGGCGATATTCTGCTTCATTGCTAGAGGCTTGGTCGGTGACGCGAGTTCGCTCGCCCTGTCCCTGCAAACGCTGCACGTCCACGGGGCGATCGCTCGACACGATCTGCTCTTCCATCTGCCACTCTAGGCTCTCGCCGGTGAGCTTCATCCGGGGCTCGCGTCCCTCAATGGTCACATTTCCGGTTAGTTCAACCCGCTGATCGCGGCCAAAAAGCTGCCCTTGATCGGCTTCAACCGTCAGATCAGGATGGGTGCCAGTGAGCCCATTGCGGATGGTCATGGTATCATCTGCGGGCACCCACACCAGCTCACCGCCAGTCATTTCAGCGCCAGTGCGCAGATCCGTCGCGGTGATATTGCCACGCAGGGTAATCCGTCGGCCATCGCGCTGCACCACGCCGCGATCGCCCTCCACTCGATAAATAGCTTCCCCATCTTGGAAGAGTTCGCCTTCAGGATTTTCTACCTCGGCAGTTTGTTGATCGGGGCTGTAGATGGCGCGGGTGGCCCGCATACTCCACACCGTTTCCCCATTCTCATTGGCCTGGTCTAGGGTGACGTTGTTGAGAATAAAGCGATCGTCAATTTCCTGCTGCGGCGCATCGGAGATTTCGGGGGGAGTATCGCTTCGACGATAGATAAACACTCCGCCCGCGACGACTAAGGCAACAACAGCCGATAGCGCAGTCCATTTCAACCAGGGTTTCACCAAACAAATCCCTCAAGCCAAGACATTGTTCTTCCTATTATCAACGACGGGTTTCCATTTGGGTGGATGAGTTTGTCTCCCTAGCTGAGCTGTACAACGGCGCGGTTGTCGATCAGGATTTTGTTGGTCAATAAATCCTCCACCGTGACCCGCAGCAGGCGATCGCCATCCACTTGGAACAGCAGGCGAATGCGATCGCTGCCGGGATAGCCGGGCGGATCCAGGTTAGCTAAGCGTCGGGCCTGCTCCGTATCGTTCAGGGCCTGCACCATAGGCTGGTCGCCGGAGGTTTGGCGGGTGACCAAGCGATCGCCGTCGAAAAAGACCTCGGTGCGGCTGGTTTCGTTGCCCAGTTCACCAATCACCAGTTCAATGCTGGGCTGATTGTCTTGGGAGGCTCCCAGCAGCAGCTCCACCGGCACGGGCATCGGGTAGGGTTGCCCTTGGGAAATCAGCGGATGCCAGCCGTGGGCATTGGCGCGCCGATCCCAGTAGCGGATGCCGTAGCTGTGGTACAGAAAATCCTTAACCTCTAGCCCTTGGCTGAGCTGTAGGGCACCGTGGGCGATCGCTTCAAAGGGGCGATCGCTCTGAACCTTCTCGGCAGAAAATTGATCAATCACCCAGTCGCGCAGGGCGGGGATGCGGGCCGTGCCGCCGACGAGTAGCACCGCGTCAATATCGCCGGGTTCCAGCCCCTGGCGGCGGGCCTGACGCAGCACTTGGTTGAGGGCATCGTCCAACCGTTCAAACAAGTGATGCTGCTCTAAAATCTGCCGGAAGCGATCGCGATCGAGGTGCAGCTCGTAGCTTTCCAGGGTTTCATCGTTGAAATAGACCTCGCTGGCCTGCTCTTGGCTAGAAAGCTGGATCTTTAACCGTTCCGCTAGGCGTAGGGTCAGGGAGGAGATGGGTAGCCCCTGGGTTTCGGCAAAGTGGGCCACTAGCCAATCGTCAATATCGGCACCGCCCAGATTTTGTCCTGACTTCGCCAGAACCCGCGCCAGTTGGGGGCGCTGGCTGGAGGTTTCCGCTAGATTTTTACTGCCCCACTTCAGCAAAAAGCCCAGGGGCTTGCGATCGCCCGTTTGGGGTGTTTCCAGCTTCACCACGGCCAAATCCAACGTGCCGCCACCCGCGTCAATCACCAACATCGTAGAGCGATCGCCCAACCCATAGCCCAAGGCCGCCGCCGTCGGTTCATCCAGCAGCCGCACCTGTTCTAGATCCACCGTTTGGCACACCTGCCCTAGCCAATGACGGTAGGACTCAAAACTATCCACAGGCACCGTCACCGTCAGCGATCGCAGGCTAGGATCCTGGGTTTGCAGTTGGCGGATCAGGTGCTGCAGATACCATTGCCCCACCTGCTCTAGGGTGACCGGGCAGCCATCTAGCTCGGGCAGAAAGCCGGTTCCTGCGCCAATCCCCCGCTTAAAGTTGCGGAAAAAGCGGCTGTCTTGAGCGATGTCTAAGCCGCGATCGCGCACCGTTTGCCCCAGCAAAATCTGCGGCAGACGGGCATCGTCCACATAGACCAAGCTGGGAATCACCGGCGGATTGTTGGGCAAAACCTGGGAAAGGGCAGGCAGCTTCACCGTTTCTGCCTGCTGGGTGGCAGGATTCCAGCGGGCTATGACGGTGTTGCTGGTGCCAAAGTCGATGGCATAGGTGGACGCAAGCGTATCCGACATAGGTAAAAATCAATAGACCGCAGCAATTCCATAGACTACCACAGCGAACTAGCCCCGGCGGCTAGACGTTAAACCGGAAGAGCAGCACGTCCCCTTCCTTGACCACATACTCCTTGCCCTCACTGCGCACCAGCCCCTTATCCTTGGCTGCACCCATGGAGCCGTGGGTCACCAAGTCGTCGTAGGCAATGGTCTCAGCGCGAATGAAGCCGCGCTCAAAGTCGGAGTGAATCACACCGGCCGCCTGGGGCGCTAACATGCCCGCCAAGATCGTCCAGGCGCGGGTTTCCTTGGGGCCAGTGGTGAAATAGGTGCGTAGCCCCAGCAGCGTATAGGTGGCGCGAATCAGAGACTTGAGCCCGCCTTCCTTCACCCCCAGCGCTTCCAGGAAATCGGCCTGATCCTCAGGGGGAATGTCCACCAACTCTGACTCGACTTGGGCGGAGATGACGACAACCTGGGCATTTTCCTGGGCAGCGATCGCTCTCACTTGCTCCACCCATGCATTCCCCGTCGCCAAATCATCCTCGGATACATTGGCGGCGTAGATAATCGGCTTGCGGGTCAGCAACCCCAAGGGCTTAATCCAAATCTCTTCTTCCTCGGTGAGATCGACGAGGCGGGCGGGTTTGCCTTCATTCAGCACCGCCAGAATGCGTTCCAAGACCGCGAGTTCGGCTTGAGCCTCCTTACTCGATCGGGCCTGCTTACGAACCCGATCGGCCCGTTTCTCAAGCTGGGACAGATCCGCCAGGGCCAGCTCTAGGTTGATCACCTCAATGTCGCGCAGGGGATCGATGGAACCGGAAACATGGATGATATCGTCATTTTCGAAGCAGCGCACCACATGCACAATGGCATCAACTTCGCGAATGTTGGAGAGAAACTGATTGCCCAGACCTTCGCCCTGGCTAGCGCCCTTGACCAACCCGGCAATGTCCACAAATTCCATACGGGTGGGCACAATGTCCGCCGAACTAGAAATTTGGGCCAGGGCATTCAGGCGCTCATCGGGCACCGCCACGACGCCTACATTAGGTTCGATGGTGCAAAAAGGAAAGTTGGCAGCTTGCGCCTTGGCATTGGCAACAACAGCGTTAAATAGGGTGGATTTGCCTACATTGGGCAGTCCCACAATTCCGGCTCTCAGCATGGCGGCGTAGCGGCTCTCTGGTTCATGAACAATAAATGCCCGGCAACGGTGGCATGGTCATCCGGGGCGATCGCTTCGATCGCTTCGAGATCCTGTCCGGTCGTTGCGCTGGGTCTTCCCTGTTAAGTATAAGGCGATGGGGGATAGGCGTGAGGGGTTGGGGCGATCGCTTCAGGTCAGCGGCGCGGGCCGATGGGGTGCGCCCTTAGGCAGAGTCAAACTGGGCTGATAGGTTCTTCTGTCTTCGTTCTTCGTTCTTC
>RECH01000084.1 GCA_007694125.1 Leptolyngbya sp. DLM2.Bin15 | reverse complement strand
CTAGGATGCGGGCGATCGCGCTCCGAGAGAACGCTGAAAGGCAGGGCGCTGCATCAAGGTGTTGAGATAGGTTTGCAGAACCGGATAGTCATCGTACCCAATCTTTAACATCATGGGCACATAGGCTAAGTAGGAACCCACTGCCACATCCGCCGCCGTGAAGCGATCGCCCAACACAAAGGGCTGCTGTTCCAACACCCGGCTGAGGGTACCAAAAAGATTGGGCATCTCCCGTTCTCGGCTGGATTCAATAAAAATCCCTGGCCCAAACGTAGCATTGGCGAACAGCGACCATTGGGCTAGGAGGGCTCGTTCTTCAAGCGTTTGAGCCCCGCCATAGCGCTCTGCTAGGTAGAGCAAAATTGCGCCTGATTCCCAGAGGACAACGGTGCCGTCCACAATGGCAGGTACTTTACCAAAGGGATTGATCGCCAAGAAATCTGCCTGGCGATGTTCTTTAGCCTGCAAATCGAGCAGGATGAACTCGTAGGGAATCTCTAGTTCTTCCAAATACCACTGCACAATCGATGCTCGACTGCGAGCAGCTCCATAAAGCTTCAACATCCTGAACCCTCCTACAGCTTCTGGTGGGTGTAGGCATGTTGCTTAACATTGTCTTCAGTTTTAACAATGCGCTCAGAGTTCAAAACCCGTTTCCGCTCGGTGGAATGGTTGAGATCTCGGAAGGCTGTGCCCACGGGGATATGCTGGCTGGCTTCGGGGCGAGTCTTGTAGGTGCGGGCCGCAGCGATCGCCCGTTCCATAAATTGATCGCAAAGCTGGACATGCTCAGCCGCATCGGGAATCGACGTCAGGTATCCTTGGTCATTCATAATCGTGCCTATCGTGGTGCCGAAGGCCACGTCGTAGGAGGTGGGAATGCCTTTGAGGACGGCTTCTAGGGCGGCAGAGGGAATGGGTTCGGCCACTTGTACCGGATGCATTTCACCATCATCCCGGAGGAAGCAGGCAGCTAGACCGATGACAATGTAATCATCGGCGGTGAGGTCTGGGGCGTTGGCTAAGAGGGATACTGAGGTCATAGGTTCGAGATTAAACAACTAGCAAACAGGGATCAAACTAGATCTATCGATCTCAAGTAGAAAGATCTCAGGTAGAACAGATGGTATACGGCGTTTACGTTTTGATGAAGCAACGGGAGTCAGATAAACTATGGGCAACTATGAGCGATCGCCCTTGCTGATCTCCAAGCTACTATCGAGTCGTACACTCATCTGGCATGGAGTGGGACTACCAGACCCAACTGCTTTAGCATTCTATAGCGATCGCCCGCTGCTTGGCCTAGCACCGTTACAAAACGCAGAAGCCTTGCTGGGGTCACCCACATCTCGTTGCATTCCAAGGGGGGCGATCGCTGAGTTTGATCCCTTCCAGAATGGCCTAGCTAGGGGAGAATGACGACCCCCTTCAACCCATGGCCTGTATGAGGCTACGATGAAACTTCATCAAAATCCTTCACCAAGACTTCATATATCCATATGTTGTCAAAAAGGCTCAGAGAATCTACGGAGACGCCTCAACACCTAGGATTGACCTATGAAATCCGAGATGGGATGCCTCAAACCAATGGTGGATCAAATGTATAGACCCATGGGCCAGATCGTAAAACTGTCCTTTGAAGGATCAGGATGAATTTTAGTCCAATTAGCGCCGAATATAGTTCCGTAGTTTCAACCTCACATTTCTCCTTCAGACAAATTATTAAGTGACATAAGGGTGTGTGTATCAAACCGATGAGTACCTGACATTGATATTAGAAAGCGTTTCTTACGTCGGCAGCCTATTGTGAACATCTAAGCCCGCTGACCTAAGTGCATGCCATCAGATTCAGGTTTCTCGTAATCGTGACTCTGTCGAGTTGTACACACTGTGAGGATAGGATGAAAGCTTATTTCTCTGGAGGTCACTGGGACAAGGTTGGAGCGTTTGTTGATCTATCGCACGTCTCTCCGTCCGCCCAGTCTAGCCCCACATCATTACGTTTGGTTCACCGAGTTCATCGTCGCTGGCGACCCACCCAGGCAGCGACCCATCCTGCGGCGAAGCCACGACGCACTGCCTCCCAGCTTTTCCCGACTCTAGATGAGCAGGACAACGCTGCGCTGCGTCAGTTTGCGCTGTCAGAGGCGCGGAATGGACAGTATGAAACCGCCATTGCATCGTTCGATATTTTACTTGATCACAACCCTCTGAGCGCTGTGGACTACAACAACCGAGGGTTAGTATATTTTCAAATGGGTCAACCCAGCAGAGCGATCGCTGATTACAACCGCGCTCTGTCCCTTAATCCTAATTTAGATAGTGCTTACAACAATCGCGCCAACTACCATGCTGCCCGTGGGGAGGTGCTGGAAGCTATCCTAGACTACGATTTTTCCATTGAACTCAACCCAACCAATACCCGCGCTTGGATCAACCAAGGCATCACCTTCCGCGATATGGGGATGTATGAACATGCGCTGGAAAATTTTGATGTGGCGCTGCACTTAGTGGAGCCGGGTAGCTGCCTGCAGGGGCATGTCTACGCAGAGCGGGGGCGGGTTCAGCATCTGAATGGTGACTGGAACTGCGCGGTGGCGGACTATAACAAGGCGATCGCCTATTTGCCTCAGCCTATCCCGCCATTTAATACCACCTCGATTCGCTTGCGGGTTCAGGTGGAAGTGTGGCTTGATGATCTGCTGTCACCTTTGCAGTCCTAGTTCCTCGTTAGCGATCGCTTTTCTGTGAACGGGAGAGCGATCGCCCCTCGCCACTACCCCCTAAGTACCTTCAGTCTCAAAGCACCGCCGCAGCAGGTAACCTCCAAGCGTCGAGTGCCAGCGGGTTGTCATGCTGCTTTCGCCGACACAATGTTTAGGATCCTCCAACTTCAATGACTTCTCCTGAAGCAATTGTATCTAAAATGCTACGAGTATCTGGCATCAGAGGAAGTAAGTCAGAAAGCTTGTTGCTGGATGCTACAAGAACAACAACTGCCACTCCAGCCTGCTGTAAATTCTGCTGATAGCGCAAATTTTGATCTGTGGTGAGGAGAATCGTGAAACCCTCTTGATTCATAAGCCTCAGCAATTCACCGTTCTTTTTTCCTGACCATCCCATCTCAACAACTGTGCGGATCTCGTAATCGGCAAGCTCATGCTTTAACGGGCGTGGGGCACACTCATCAAGCAGGATTCGCATAGGCTGTCAACATTTCTTTTGCTAGTTCCAGGGCGGCGATCGCCTGTTCTCGACTGACACTGGGAAAATGGTCTAGAAATACCTCTAATGAATCACCAGCCTCAAGATAATCAAGTAGGGTTCTCATTGGCACACGAGTTCCTACAAAAACAGGAGTTCCTCCTAGAATATCGGGATCGCTATGAACAATTCGGGATGTTAAGGTCATAACCCATTCAGCCAAATGGCTGCCAGCCTTTGACTATAATTATATCTTCAAAGCACCTAGGGGCTATTTTCCAAGAAACTTTATGATCAGTGCGCAAGCAAGGAATCTTGACTCAATCTGGAGAGCGATCGCTTTTCTGTGAACGGGGGAGCGATCGCTTTTTTGAATAACCTAGGTAAGAAGCTCCATGGGTGGATAGGATGCATGAGATGTCAAAAGCTCTTTTAGTCCTGCTTTTGGAGCTGCCGAGATTCTAGCCAGAGGGGAATCACAATCCAGGCTGCTACCAGCGCTAGGGCAAAGAGAGCAAACTTGGCTACATCACTAATCAGCTCTTCTAGGGGAATGATCCGCCCGGCAAAGTAGGCTAGGGTCACCATGATCGAGGCCCAAGAGGCCGCGCCAATAAAATTACAGAGCAGAAACTTGGGGTAGGGCATTTGGGAGAGACCGGCTAGGGGGCCGGCAAAGATGCGCAGGAGTGCCACAAACCGCCCTAGGATGACGGCTCGTACAGCATTTTGGGCAAACCGTACCCGCACCTCAATCATTTGCTCTTCCTTGAGGCGGAACAGGCGACCAATGCGTACCATGAGCGGCCAGCCGCCATAGTAGCCAATCCAATAGCCGATGTTGTCCCCCACTACGGCACCCGCGATCGCACTGGGCAACACAAACCAATAGTTGAGTTCTCCACTGCCGGCCAGGAAGCCACCAATGATCGTAATGGTTTCACCGGGGAGGGGAATGCCTGCGTTTTCTAGCATGATGCCAATGCCGACTGCCCAGTAGCCATACTGCTGAGCAATTTCTTGTAGAGTTTCTAGCGACATTAGCTCAAGGGACATAGGGGTCGGCCTTTACATGGGTTAACATTGTCTTTCAATATCGTGACGCAGGTGAAAGGTTCGTGTCAATTGACATCTCTGAGTTGGCCTGCGGGAGAGTCTGGGTTTAGTCTCAGAATTCGCTAGGGTGGGCCAGATCCTGAGAAGATTTGTAGGGTAGGCTGATCCATCGGCTGTTTTGGGGCACTCTGAAGGATCCTGGCTGGTCTTAGATGATGGTCTTGCTGTTCAATAGGTGCTGTATCAGTTCTCAACACTATGTCCACCTTGCTACATATTGACTCCAGCCCGCGAGGTGAGCAGTCGGTTTCCCGGCGGTTCACGCGTCGGTTTGTCACGTTATGGAAAATTAAACACCCTGGCGATCGCGTCATCTATCGAGATTTGGGCCGTCATCCTGTTCCCCATGTCAATGAGGAATGGATTTCCTCCGCCTTCACGCCGCCGGATGCGCGATTAGTAGACCAGCAACAGGTTCTCAGTCTGTCGGACATGTTGATCGACGAGTTGATTACTAGCGAGCGCTATGTGTTTGGGGTGCCCATGTATAACTTGAGTGTACCCTCGACCTTTAAGGCCTATATCGATCAAGTGGTGCGCATCAACCGTACGTTTAAATATGTGGATGGGGAGTATCAAGGGTTACTGCAAAGTAAAAAAACTCTAGTGGTAACTACGCAGGGCGATCGCTCCTATAGCCCAACGCTGTATCCGCTGCCAGATTTCCAAGAGCCATACATTCGATCGATTTTGGGGTTGATTGGCATTACGGATATTACCTTTGTGAACTTAGATAATCTAGCGGGCGATCGCGAGGCTCGGGCGCAGTCCATCAGTTCTGCGAAGGTGCAGGTGAAGCAACTGGTTAAGGACTGGTCTGGTCAGTAGCCTGCTTCGCGGCATGGTATGACCTAGAGGGGGATTCTATGTCATACCGCGCCATCCTCGCAGCTCTTAGCCTGGGGGGATTAGACGGTTTGGGGCTGCATGGCGGGAGATTCAATGATGGGGCAAATCATTGAATCAGAGCGATCGCCTTCCTCGTCTGGGATTTGCATGAGGGCGGTTAGCTCTTGCTTGAGGGTTTGCAGTTGCTGGATGCGATCGTCTATGTCGTGGATTTTGCGCTCTAGGTTCTCGCGCACCTCTGCGCAGGGCAATTGGCCTTGGTCGTGAATCTCTAGGATATGTCGAATTTCCTGGAGGCTAAAGCCCAGCCGCTGAGCCCGTTTAACAAAGGCTAGGCGGGTCAAGGTATCGGGGGAAAACAGCCGAAAGCCTCCTTCGGTGCGGCTAGCGGCCTGCAGCAGCCCGATTTCTTCGTAGTATCGAATGGTTTTAATAGATACCTGACTCTGGGCATGAAGTTCTCCAATTTTGAGCAGGGTTAGAGGGGCAGATTGGGTCATATCATTGACGTTATATAGATTGCCAGCACAGGGGGGCAACTCAACAGCGATCGCCTATGGTGGAGCGATCGCTGGATGGAACTTACCTTTAGGATAGCTTGGTTAGGAACCCTAGGAAGCGTTTAGAGGTAGGAGTTAACAACGTACGGCGGTAGGCATCGGCTGCTTTTTTGATGCCCTCGGCTTGGGTCGGGTAGGGATGAATGACGCCGGAGAGGGTGCTAAGCCCCAATCCACCCACCATGGCTGCAGTAATTTCGCTGATCATGTCACCGGCATGGCGAGCGACGATGGTCGCGCCGAGGATTTTATCGCCCCCACGGGTGTGGATGATTTTGACGAAGCCTTCGGTTTCACCATCGGCGATCGCTCGGTCTACGGAACTCATGGGAATTTTGATCACATTGATGTCAATGCCTTGCTTCCGGGCATCTCGTTCATAGAGACCTACGTGGGCAATTTCTGGATCGGTGTAGGTGGCCCAAGGCATCACAAGATTGCTGAGGCGATAGCGACCGAGGCCAAAGGGAGAGAAGAGGGTATTTTTCAGGACAATCCGGGCGGCAGCATCGGCGGCATGGGTGAATTTCCAGTTCATACAAATGTCCCCAGCGGCGTAGATGTTGGGGTTGGTGGTTTGCAAATAGTCGTTGACCACCACACCGCGCCGTTGATCGTAGTCCACACCGACGGCTTCTAGGTTTAGGGTCTCCACATTGGGTGCTCGACCAGCCCCGGCCAGAATCTCGTCCACTTCTAAGGTGTGGGTTTCGCCGTGACAGCTATAGTGAATCACCTTGCCGCTGGGGGTGCGCTCCACGCGCTGGAGGTCGCAACCGAGGACGAGTTGAATGCCATCTTGGATGAAGGCCTGTTGCACAATGGCGGCGGCATCCGGATCTTCTTTGTTGAGCAAATGCTCGCCTCGGTGGAACAGCACCACTTGGCAGCCAAGGCGATGGAAAGCTTGGGCCAGTTCACAGCCAATGGGGCCGCCGCCGATCACTGCTAGGCGTTGGGGGCGCTCGGTGAGGTTAAAGACGGTTTCGTTGGTGAGAAAGCCGGCCTCGGCCAGTCCTTCGATGTTGGGACGCACGGCCCGGGCTCCGGTGGCAATCACGGCTTTCTTAAACGTTAGCCGTTGCCCCTGAACAGCCACGGTATTCGAGTCTACAAAGGCACCATCGCCTAGAAATACATCAACGCCAATGCCCTGAAAGCGATCGGCGGAATCATGGTGGCTAATGCCGGCCCGCAGTTGGCGCATCCGTGCCATGACGGCGGCAAAGTCTATGTCAACTTGGTCGGGTGGATGGATGCCAAAGGGGGCAGCGTTGCGCATGTCTGCCACCACCCGCGAGGAACGAATCAGGCATTTCGAGGGCACGCAGCCTACATTCAGACAATCACCCCCCATCAAATGCCGCTCAATCAGCGCCACCTTCAGGCCCAGGCCCATGCCGGCAGCTCCGGCGGCCACCACTAAGCCTGCCGTTCCAGCACCAATCACCACCAAATCGTAGCGATCGCTTGGGGTAGGATTCGTCCAATCTGCTGGATGGACGTGGTTCACCAACTGTTGGTTATAGTCATCCATCGGCGAGATGGGCGCAGCTTCAAAGGCAGAATAGGACATGGGAGGTATGGGTAAGGGAATGAAGGGGAATGAGTCGAGGGCAAGGGGTGGGCAGCATCGAGGGCAAGCCAACGTATCAGGCTGGTGCTAGGGGGCTAGTCATGAGGTGAGAGCTCGCTGGGTTCATCCATGGCTACTGGGCTGTCGAGATCACCGACTTCTTGAGCCAAGGCCCGGCGGGCGATGCGGGTGACAAACCAGGTGACTATAAAGGTAGTGATCAAGCCGACGATGAACAGGGCATATTCTGCAGGACTCTTGGGGCGATCGCTCTGGGTGAACAGGGCGGCTAGACTGCCGACGGCGGAGCCCAGGTAGGTATAGAGCAGGGTGCCGGGAATCATGCCCACAAAGCCGATGACGTAGTCGCGCAGGGAGACGCCCGTGACGCCAAAGGCGTAGTTTAGCAGCACGAAGGGAAAGACGGGGGAGAGGCGGGTGAGCAAGACTATTTTCAGCCCTTCGCGACCCACGGCCTGGTCAATGGCCTGGAATTTGGGATAGGCGTCTAGCTTTTTCGAG
>RECH01000238.1 GCA_007694125.1 Leptolyngbya sp. DLM2.Bin15 | reverse complement strand
GGGTTCTAGGTAGAGGGTCATCCGCCCGGCTTCAATCTTGGACAGATCCAAAATATCGTTAATCAAGGTGAGTAAATGCTGCCCAGCGGTTTGGATCTTTTGTAGGTCGGGGATGAAGGTATCCTGCCCAAGATCAACGGCATCTTCCTGCAGCATTTCGCTATAGCCAATGATGGCATTCAGGGGCGTTCGCAGTTCGTGGCTCATGTTCGCCAAAAACTGGCTTTTGGCCCGGTTCGACTGTTCCGCTGTTTCCTTCTCCTGCTGCATCACCTCGGCCTGTTTGCGTTCAGTAATATCGCGTAGGGTTAAAATCATGCCTTCAATGGCTGGATCGTTGAGGAGATTGTTCAACACCCCTTCCATGATCAGCCAGGTTTGGTTTTGGTGCTGCACCCGTAGATCCCGAGGTGGCAGGGTGCCTGGTTGGGCGATCGCCTCTTGAAAGTATTGATCCATCAAGGCGCGATCGTCGGGATGGATGTAGGAGACCATCATCTGCTGCTGGAGATCACCGGCGGAGTAGCCCAAAATGGCGAGGATGGATGGGCTGCTGTAGTGAATCTGCCCTGTTTCATCCAAGATCACGATCACATCCGACGCATTTTCAATAATGGAGCGGAAATAGGCCTCACTGCGCCGCAGGGCCTCCCGAGCATTTTTCAACCCCTGCTCCCGCTCAGAGACCTGCTGGATCATGGTTTGGAAGGTGCGAGCCAGCAATCCCAACTCATTGCGAGAGCGGGCGATGGAGCTGAGCATGTCTGGATCAAAGGTGGCATCTTGGACGGCGCTGGCGGCAAGGGTGAGCCGGGCCAGGGGGGCGGTGATCAACCGCGAGAGGATCATGGAGGCCAAGAGCCCCACCATCAAAATCAGCAGCATGACGATCACCAACTGGCTGGCTTCTCGCCGCAGGGCGACCTGGATGTGCTCGGTGGACAGGTAGAGGATCGTTGCTCCCGTAATGGTTTGGTTCATATCTGTGATTGGCACAATCACTTTAAACAGGTTTCCTTCCAGGTAGCTCATGGGATCGCCCTGGGCCAACACGCGTTGCACATTGGCAATATCGCCCGGATTGTTGAGGCTAGCCACGCCAGGCACCCCAGATTTGACACTCCGCGCTAGGTTATTGAGATCGGTATCAACAATGCGCACGGCGACAATGCTGTCACTCTGGATCAGTTCACTGGTGAGCCGGGCCAGACCAATTCTCTGCCGCAACTCCATCAGCGCATAGGCTTCATAGCCTACCTGGACAATGCGCGGTTGATCGAACCCGGCAACGCCTACGTATTTGAACAACCGATTATCCAGTTCGCGGTTGCGAGCAGATTGAATCACCACTTGGGCTTCGCCGGTGAGCAGGGGCCAGAAGGCGCTGGCTTGGGGTTGGAGGGTGCGGCTGGGGTTGAAGGTGAAGTCAACGGTTTCATCGTTGCGCAGGTAGGCATAGCCGCTTTCATCGGTGATCCAAAATTCGTTGAGGCTGGTGGATTCCGTAATCTGTCGCAGGTGTTGATTAATTTCAGGTTCCGTTAACCCCGCCGCTTCAGCGATCGCCACCAGATGACTGGCCAAGGTGGCCTGCACCACCATCTGCTGCCCCAAATCTACTTCAATCTGGTCTTGTACCTGGTTGCTAAAGCGGGTCATGCGGGCGAGGAATTGGGCGATGAGGATGCCATCGGACTCGGCCTGCATGAGAATGGCCCGGCGTGCTCCTAGGGTCACAACGGCCGCCGTGGACAGTACGCTAATCACGAGTAGGGAGGTAATGCTCAGTAGAATTCGGTTTCGCAGAGGCATAGTGCAACATCCTGAACAAAAGGGCACCCATTCTCAGCCGATGAATTGGAGATGGATTGGAGGTAGATCGGGGGGGAGATGGGACAAAATGTGACCTAGACGCAGGGGGAATGCTATGACGTTAAGGGTGGAGGCAGATAGGTGAAGACTAAGCGCTGTATTTCTTTGAGCAACTGATCGCGGCTGTAGGCTCCCTTTTGTAAGATGTTTTCCACGCGACCGGTGAGGCGATCGCGTTCATCCAGACTGAGGTCCATGGCTGTCACCACCACCACCGGCAGCGATCGCCCTCGGTCTTGTTGGCGCAGCTGATCCATAAATTCAAATCCATCCATTTCTGGCATCATTAAGTCCAGCAGGATCAAGTCAGGCTGCTGCACCTGAACGGCATCAAGCCCCAGGCGACCATTTTCTGCGGTGGTCACCTGCCAGCCTTCTTTTTGCAAAATGCGCTGGAACATCTGCCGCGTGGCCTGATCATCTTCGACCACCAAGACACGATGGGGGCGATCGCCTAGGGAGCTATCGGGACGATATTTCTGCAGCAAGAGATCCAGGCGTCTGTAGTCAATGGGCTTGGTGAGATAATCCGATGCACCCAGGGTAAAGCCACGATTTTGTTCATCCAAGATGGTCATCAAAATCACCGGCACGTCCATCAAGATCGGATCGGCTTTGAGGATGGCAAGTACGTCCCAGCCGTTCATGTGGGGCATCAAGACATCGAGAATGATCACATGGGGATGCAGGGCCCGGGCGAGGCGGATGCCTTCGGTGCCATCGGTGGTGACTTCGACCCGAAAGCCGCTCTGGCTAAGCGATCGCTGCATCAGGTCATGGACTGTCACATCATCATCGATCACCAGCACCGTGGGTTGCTCGGAGGATGCTAGGGCGATGGATATGGGAGTGGGGGGGGAGGGGCTGGCATCGGGCGGCTCGGGTTCTGAGATGGGCTGAAGCACCACCTGGGTGGGGAGCCAGATACTAAACACCGATCCTTGCCCTAGTTGACTGGTGACGCGGATATCACCGCCCATCATCTGGCAAAACCGTTGGCTAATGGCCAGACCCAGCCCCGTGCCGCCGTACTTGCGGGTGGTGGATGCATCGGCTTGGGTGAAGGCTTGGAAGACTCGCTGCAGTTGGGCTTCGGTCATACCAATGCCCGTATCGCTGACCTGAAGGAGCAGTCCATCGGGGGCAGGGCGATCGCTCTGGGAATCCATATCGGCAGGACGGGGCGATCGGGTGACGGTGAGGGTGATCTGTCCTTTCTCGGTAAACTTAGCGGCGTTACTGAGGAGGTTGAACAGCATCTGTCGCACCTTGGTCAGGTCAGCACACATGGTACCGATCTCGGCGTCGCAGTTCACCACAAAGTGATTATGATTTTTCTCCATCAAGGGATGAATCGTCGTTTCCACATCCTGCACCAAGTCCCAAATATCAAAGGGTTCTAGGTGCAGCTCCATGCGGCCCGCTTCGATTTTAGAAATGTCGAGAATATCGTTAATCAAATCCAGTAAATGCTTGCCAGCTCCGCGAATTTTCTCTAGATCGGGGATGACATCGCTGTAGCCAAAATCCTCCGCATCTTCCCGCAGCATTTCGCTATAGCCAATGATGGCATTCAGGGGGGTGCGTAGCTCATGGCTCATGTTAGCCAAGAACTGGCTCTTGGCTTGGCTAGAGGCTTCGGCGGCATCCTTGGCTTGCCGCAGTTCCATTTCCGTGCGCTGCCGCTCTAGGGCAATACCAGCGAGGTGGGCAGCGGTTTCCATCAGGTGCCAGTCGTGAGGGCCAGGGCTACCGGGCTGCCGGAGATAAAGGGCAAAGGTACCAAAAATATTGCCCTGGGAGGACTTAATAGGAACAGACCAACAGGCCCGAAATCCATGGGCATTAGCTAGGTCTTGGAAGGATGTCCAAAGGCAATCTGCGGCAATATCCGCCACGATGACGGGGGCTTGGCGATAGACAGCGGTGCCACAGGAGCCACTTTCTGGGCCAATGGGCAAGCCATCGACGGCGGCGAGGAAGTCGGCAGGTAGGTGGGGAGCGGCTCCTGTACGCAGGCGTTGGCCACTTTCATCCAGCAGCAAAATCGCGCCTATCATGGGGCGATCGCCCCGAGCTTCGATGATTTCAATGAGTAAATCGAGCACCTGGGATAGTTCAACGCCCGAGGCGATCGCTTCTAGGACTTGGGTTTGGCGATCGAGGAAATTCTCGGTCTTTTTCCGTTCGGTGATATCAAAAATGACGCCGTCTAGATATTGGAGATTTTCGTGATCATCAAACATGGCCTGGCCCTTTTCATAGACCCAGCGCAGACCGCCATTGGCATGAAGGAGCCGATATTCCAGGACATAGGGGCGATCGCCCAGGATAGCCTGGTTCACTTCCTGATTAATGTAGTCCTGATCCTCGGGATGGGTAATCTCGGTAAAGTTACGGCGATGGTTGAATAAGAAGTCCTCCGCCGGGTAGCCACAGATGTCTTCAATGGCGTCGCTTAAAAACTTCATCGTCCAGACTTGGTCATAGGCGCAGCGATAAAAGGCACCGGGGATATTATTCAGCAGGGTGCGAAACCGATTTTCACTGTCCCGCAACGCAGCCTGTCCTTCCTTCCTTCCAGTAATATCTTGCACCATACCTTCATAAAAGATCTGACCCTGATCATTTTCCACCGCGATCGCCTGTTCTGAAATCCAGATCATTTGGCCATCCCGCCGCCACACCTGGGACTCAAAATCAGACACGCGTCCTGTAGCTGCCATCTGTTCCACAAAGTCTTGACGGCGCTTGGGATCAACATAAAGCTGCTGACTCACATCGGTGACCTGCGTCATCAGCTCCTGGGATGACTCGTAGCCATAAATTTGGGCAAGGGCTGGGTTCGCGCTTAAATATCGACCATCGTGGGTGGTTTGGAAGATGCCTACCACAGCATTTTCGAAGATACTGCGATATTTTTCTTCAGCCTGACGCAGCCGCTGTTCACTTTCGGCAAGGGCCAGTTCGGCCTGTTTGCGATCGGTGATATCCATGACAATGCCGGTGAGCCGTTCGGGCTTGCCGTTGCTGTCTCGCAAAAATCGTCCCCGACTGGTCAACCAGCGCAGACTGCCGTCGGACAAGCGTACCCGATATTCGGAGGTATATTCATCGTGGCTTTCGAAGGCTAGTTTTTCCGCCGCCTGCACCCGCTCCCGATCCTCGGGCACGAGATAGGTTAGAAAATCTTCATAGCTGCCGTGGAAGCTGCCTGGCTCTAGCCCAAAGATACTCTCCACCTCTGGCGACCAGTTTTCTTCCCCGGTGAGAATATCCCAATCCCAGACGCCCATACCGGCAGCACTCAACGCCATGCGCTGGAGGGCTTCGCTGTTCTGTAGCGCAACATTGGCTTCGCGAGTTTTCATGAACTGCCCCATTTGGTTGGCCACGGCCTGGAGCACGTTTAAGGTGTCGGGGCTGGGCTGTCGGGAGCGATCGCCAAAGAGAATCAGGACGCCTAGGATGCAGCCATCGACCACAATCGGTAGGCCACAGGCCGATAGCAGATTGAGGGTTTGGGCGATCGCTTTCCGCTGAAACCCAGGATCAGCGATCACATCTGCCATCCAAACCGGTTGCTCCTGTTGCCATACCTGCCCCGGTAGCCCCTGCCCTGGTTCAAAGGTGGTTTGCCAAGCCGGATCCTGCACGATGTCCATGGTTAGATCCGTCGGAGCCCAGACGGCCGTGCGCTGTAGCTTGGTATGGGAGGCGTCTACCTGTAAGAGTTCGCCAATGCGCCAGCCTAGGGTTTCGCAAATGGTTTTCAAGACAGCGGGCCCTGCCGCTTCTAGGGTGAGCGACTCGGCCAAGATCTGGGCGGTGCGATACTGGGTTTCTAGCCGCAGGGCTCCTCGCCGTTGATCTTGGAGGTTATACATGAAGGCGATGAAGGCGTAGACTAAAACTCCGCCGACGGCGATCGCAAACCCTTTCACAACATAGGTTTTGCGGATCAGGGGTTGAATTCTGGCCTCTAGGCATTGCTGTAGAGCTTGGCTGGTCTGACTCCAAAGGCGATCGCTGGCTTCTAAGGCCTGGTGCAGGATAGCGGTACGGGAGGCGATCGTAGATCCTGATACACCGTCGATCTGCGCTTGCAGCATCGACAGGACTTGGGTGAGGGCAGCGGTGACCTCTTGAAGGGCTGGGCTCAAGCTGCTGTCGCGGTCTGGATAGGAGCTGTGGGCAATGGCAATGGCTAGACCTGCGGTCAGGGACTCTAGGTTATCGCTCAAAACCCCGGAGAGCATGGCTAGGCGTTCCTGATCGGCAGAGGTCACCTGAGGATGGCGGGCGATCGCTTCCACCGTCGGCTGAATGTCTGCCAATAACCGCTGTAGGTCGGGAATGTTGAGCACCACCGCATCCATCAGGTAGTAGCTCTCTAGGTCTGAGTCGAGGATGAGGTTGGAAAAATTGCCCACCTGCAGCATCAGGCCTCGAATGTCTCGCAGGAGGGGAGCGATCGCTGGGTCAGAATTTGGGGATGACTCTGACGCCGCCCTCCAGTCCTGGGAATAGGTGTGCCATGCTTGTTCTAGAGCCTTGACCTGATCGGAGACCTGAAAGACCGCGCCGTAGGTATGGTTGACGGCCTTGAGATCGGCGAAATCCTGATCCAGTTGGGCGATGCGGGGAGAGGCTTGGACGGGCAGTCCTTGAAGGCGATCGCTGTCCAGCAGGGGCAGGTGATAGAGCATCTGCTCTAGGGGTTGGAGGTAGGTGTTGCCGTGGAGTTCTCGGCGGCCAAACTCAATGCGGGCATCGACTTCTGCAATCAGTTGATAGACCACCACCACAAAGGGCAGCAAAAAGACGAGCAGCAGACCTATGAGGTAAACATACTGATTTTGGCGCTGTGAACCAGGACGAGCGGTGCGGGCCTCGCCGTGCTGCAATGGTTCTCCCATTCCGAAAACTCCTATCAACCACTGGATACCGGGCGTGTTGCGGTCGGTGCTGACCACGATGTTCCCTGATATATCCAGTGTGCCCTATGGATGCGCGATGGGCACCCCCATGATTGGCTTCCTCTGGGCGGCTGGGCTGGGGGAAAGCGATCGCTTGGATGGCAGGTCACCCAACGACTTCACCAGCGTTGGCTTACGACTCACCGGCCGATCCCTGGGCTGAATGCCAAGCAATCAGGGCATTGATCAATTCTGGTTTTTTGTCCCCAGTTTTGATCGGTAAACCCAATTTTTTAGCGCGACGCTTGAGATTCGTTTCAGCAATATCGTTGTAAAGATCTCGCAAGAGTGCTTCTTGTGGATCGATGGGACGAGGGGGTGGTTGAATCGATAGGGTAATGCTGGATCCTTGCGTGACTTGATCACAGAGATGGGTCACCGATCGCTCGATGGATTCCACCATGGCTCGGGCTGCGTCGCTTGAGTCGTGGGGTGAGACAGGTGTTCCAACCTGTTGGGTCAGGGCCTGGACGGTGTTGGCTAGGGATTCTACGAGATTACCGAGGGCATCGATGCGATGGTCGAGGTGAGATGATGACTGCGGCTGATCAGATAAGCTACCTAACTTTTGATCCAGCTTCTGGTCTAGTTTCTGATCCAATAGGTGAGACACGTCATCCAAAGAGATTCCAGTCGATGAGCTACCTAGTTTTTGATCTAATTTTTGGTCTAAAAGGTGAGACACGTCGGCGAGGGAGAGTCCTGAAGTTGCCGTCGGAGTTGGGGAAGCAGTCACAGAATCTGGGATAGAGCCGGGGGCATTCATCAGCATGTCCCATTCCTGACAAGCCACGTCAACCTGCTCATCGGTGAGATCAAACACCCAAGCCCAGAGCATCTCAACGCCTAGATCCTCCGCCACCAGCACCCAGTCGGCTCCATGGATGACCTCATACTCCTTTTCATCGCCGAGGCGATCGCTGCGGCGTACCATAATGGGGATGAGGTTGCTGCCGTGGTTGCTCAGGCTCAGGCGTAGTTCTTCGTAGCGATCGCTGGT